>MGSU01000151.1:0-528 GCA_001799195.1 Deltaproteobacteria bacterium RIFOXYA12_FULL_61_11
AAGGGTTTCTGCTCGCCCCACTACCAGCAGTGGCGGCGCAGCACCCTCCCTGGCTTCGTCACACCGGACGGGCTCGTGAAAGACGGTAGCCGCTCGTTCCAGGTGAGCCCTACCCTGTCGGGTCTGCCGTACACGGTGTACGGAAAAACCACCGACCGGAAGGTGCGGGTCGAAGGCCGTCCGGTAGAAGCAAAACTTCTCGGATAAGCCGCTTCAGGGTAGCTTTTTCCAACTCGTGCCCGGAAAGTCGCCCGAGTAGGCCGGTGCCTCAGCGGCCAGCACGTAGACCGCCCTGCGATTGCGGACCTCGTCCACCTCGTCGGGTGTGAGGATCTTCTGGCCTGTCTCCCCAAAGCCCTGGTACCAGATGGGCTGCTTGAAACCATTCTGCCGGAACCACTTCGCGATGGCCTCGGCACGGCGTTGGGAGAGGGCCAGGTTGTAGGAACGATCACCCACGGTGTCGGTGTAGCCCCCGACGTAGAGGTTCATGGGCACATCCACGAACTGGAACCGACCCAGGACGCT
>MGSU01000151.1:620-3228 GCA_001799195.1 Deltaproteobacteria bacterium RIFOXYA12_FULL_61_11
AAGCCGAGGCGGTCCTCGATGTCCTCGAGCTCGCGGGCATCGAAACTTCGCTGGAGTTGCGGATAGGCTTCCCCGGGGAGGAACAGGCCGACCTCGATCAGACCCTCGCCTTCCTCTCCGCGCTCCGCTCCCGGGTTTCCACGATCGCCTCCCTGGAAACCGTGACCATTGCCCCAGACTCGATGCTCGAACGCCGCCCCTATCATTTCGGCGTGGTCCTGCCCGCCAAACGCCATGTCGACCACTGGCGCCACGAGCCGGGCAATGACCTACTCGAACGAGAACGCCGGCTCGCCTGGACTGCTCGGCAGCTCTGCCGATTAGACTTCGAGGGTTGCGAGCACCACGTCCGGCCCTCGATCACCGGACGGGACCCCTCCCAAACGGGCTGTGAACTGCTGCTCACGACCATGCCGCCCTCCGGGGTCGACAGCCCTCCCATCGGCCTTGCCTACCTGGCCGAATATCTCCAGCAACACGGCGTTCCGACCCTGGTCTACGACTTCAACGCGCATCTCTTCAATCTCTTCCCGATCTCCCAACACCTCCTCTGGCACGTCGAGAACAAGAATTACTGGAGTAATGAACAGACCTTCGGCGCCCTCCGCTGGCGCCTCTCGAAACACCTCGACCGTTTCGTCGACGACGTGCTCGCGCTGCGGCCGACCGTGATCGGTTTCTCGGTCTGCGACCCCAAAGAGCGTTGTACCATCGAGGCCATCCGGAGGCTCCGTCAACGCAACAAAGACCTGCTCATCGTGCTGGGGGGGCCTGCCTGTTTCACCTCAGCCTACCGCCAGATCTTCGTCGATCAGCTCGGGCCCATGGTCGATGCGTACTGCGTCCACGGCGAGGGCGAGGAGATCCTGCTCGAGGTCCTCCAGCGAGTCCGCAACGGCAAGGACCTGCGCGACCTCCCCGGGTTGTTGGTCTATGACGAGCACCGGAACCCACACCTCACCCCCCGACAACACCTGCGCGAGCTCGACAGGCTGCCCTTCCCGACCTACCGCGATTTCGACCATTCCCTCTACCAATCGCGGGAATTGCTCCTGGAATGGAGTCGCGGCTGCATCTCGCGCTGCAAGTTCTGCAAGGGCGTCCAGATCTGCGGCCGTTTCCGGCCACGTTCCCCGGAACGCAAGCTCGCCGAGCTCCTCCATCATCACCACCGGTACGGGACGACGGCCTTCACCGTGGTCGACCTGGTCCTGAACGGCGATATGGCGAATCTCGAGGCCACTGCCGAGGCCATCCTCGCCTCGGGGCTGAAGCTCTCTTGGCGGGCAGAGGCCCTGCCCTTGCCGGGGATGAGCGACGACCTGCTCGCCAAACTGCGCGCCTCGGGCTTGACCGACCTGCAGCTCGGAATAGAATCCGGGTCCGACCATGTTCTCAAAATGATGAACAAATACTTCCTCTTCGATACTGCAACGGCTGAGGACCTGCTCCGGCGGGTGCACGCCGCTGGCATCCGTACCGCCCTGTTCTGGCAGGTCGGCTATCCCGGCGAGGGGGAGAAGGAATTCCACGAATCCTACGAATTCCTGCGCCGCAACGCGGCCTTCATCGACGAGCTCAAGTCCATCAACGAAACCCATGTCATCACCGAGACCCCGCTGCACCAGCAAGCCGCGCGCTTCGGGCTCACGCTGCCCGAGCGCGATTATCATTATCTCTGGAGCATGCCCGGAAACGACCACGAGGTCCGCACGCGGAGGACCAAGGCGCTGCTGCGGCTGTGCCGAGAACAGGGCATCTTCGTCCGCGAGACCAACCTCAGCGAGGGGAAGCACTACCGGCAGACTCCTCCGACCCCGGACCGCCGAGGTTTCGGCCAGATCCTCCACAGAATTGGACGGTTGCAATCCTTCAACGATGTCCTCGGGGAGCATGCGGACAGCGACGAACCGGGCGGCGGGCCCGATTTCCCTATGCTGCGACGCCGTTTGGCGGCCCTGGGTAACGCCACCCTGAGCGGCCCGGCGAGGAACGAGAAGCATCGAGCAGCCCCTGCAGCCCTCCATGCGAAGCAGCGTCTCCGCGCTGCCCGAGCCCGCACCGAGGTCGAAACCGGCCCAGCGATGCTCGAGATGGACTTGACCACCCGGTGCAATTTTGACTGTTCCGGTTGCTGGAGCGCCGCCGATCGGAAGGTTCAGGGAGTCCGAGAACTCCCCCTGCCCTCGGTCCTTACCGCTCTCCGCACGGCCGCGGACCTCGGCGTCGAGACCGTGCAACTCTCCGGCGGCGGCGAACCGTTCCTGTACCCCGGCCTCTTCGAGGTCATAGCAGAAAGCAAACGGCTCAGCCTCCATTGCCGTCTCGTCACGAACCTGTCCCTGTTCGACCCGACCTCACTGCAGCAGCTCATCGACCTCCGCGTCGATCAGGTCACGGTCAGCCTCTGGGCCGCGGACCACGCTTCCTTCCGGACCACTCATCCGCGCTCGCCCCTTTCCCTCCACGACCGGGTCCGGGAAAACCTGCGAACCTTACTCCACCTGCGCAAGGAGAAGAACTCGGCCTTTCCCCTGGTCAAACTCTACGTCGTGGTGACGGCCGCGATCCACGACCGCCTCGTCGACCTCTTCGAATTCGGGCGCGA
>MGSU01000151.1:3323-12472 GCA_001799195.1 Deltaproteobacteria bacterium RIFOXYA12_FULL_61_11
GCTCCCACCCGGATTCGCGTACCTGCTCCAGGTCCGAGCGACCTGCCTGATCGGCCGCACCAAGACCATCGGCCGCAGCGATGCCGCTGGGACTCCCCAGCTCGTCTTCGATTTCAGCGACCTCAAATGCACGGTCTGCGCTCGCAAGCGCGAGTGCGACCTCTGTCACAACCCCCATGTGGTCAGGCTCGACCACCTCAACCAGCTGGCGGTGTTCCGGCAACTGCGCGAGCTCTTCGACCGACGCCGAGAAGCCGTGGAACTCCTGCCGGAAGCCGACGCGAATTTCCTCCGCAACCTTGCTACCAAACAGTTCGGCTTGCGCTTCGTCCCCTCGGTGCGTTGCCCGGTGGGCCACGTGGCCGAACTCCTGGGAACCTGCTCGACCGACCCCGACCTCCTGGTCTTCGACCTCCAAGACCTTCCCTGCTCGCGCTGCGCTCATCGCGAGGCCTGTGCCCATCACCGTCACGAGGTTACCTATAAACTTTTCGACGCTACCCGTACCACGGACCGCTGGGTAGGGCTGAAACTGTTCCCGATCAAACGGTTCGGCAGCTTCGTGCGAGCACTCGCGCATTGTGAAGGGCAGGCTCCGGAGGAACAGCTCCCCCAGCCCTGTCTCGTGGGCTACCTCTATTGCCGCCTCCAAGCCGACGGCACGGTGCTGCCCTGTTGCAAAGGAGCCCGGCTGCCCCTGGGGTCAATCCTGGAACAGGACCTCGAGGCGATCTGGCGCGGTGCGCCGGCCCGCCGTTTCCGTGAACTCGGTTCGAAGAAAGAGTGCCTCTGCGAACGACTGGCCCTCTTTCCCTGTCGCGAATGCGACAATCGCGGGCTCAACAACGAGATGGTCGCCGCGCTCCAGGCTACTCACAGGTCCTCGGTCCGCGAGGGTGCCGGGGCTGGTCAGGACGAGCGCCTCGCACTTGCTATTGCGAGGCTCGAGCGATGAGAACCTGGCGGCCCTCGCATTTTCCCCGCAACGTCATGCTCCAGACCCATTCGCACTGCAATTCCGGCTGCGAATTCTGTCCCTACCCCACCCTGCGCGACACCCTCACCCACGGTTACATGCAGGACGCCCTGTTCACCCGTATCATCGAGCAGCTCCGCGGACGGTCGGAGGTGAAGAGGATCCTCCTGTACTTGATGAACGAACCGCTGCTCGATCCCGCTCTGATCGAACGTATCCACCAGGCCAAAGCCGCCTGTCCCTCGGCCATGGTCCACCTCATGACCAACGGGCTGGCCCTCGACCCGGCCCTGGCTGCCGGTTTGATCGCTTCCCCCCTCGACTGGGTAGGCTTCTCCGTGCACGCGGCCACCGAGGAGACCTATCGCAGGATCACCGGACGGGAAGGTTACCGAGCCGTGGTCGAGAACATCAAGGACTTCCTGCGCCTTGCCGGTGCAGCGGGCAAAGACCTCAGCCGCTACGTCATGATCAACCTCACGCGCTCCCCGGAACATCTCGCCGACCCCGAGCGCGACCAAGCCCTGGCGACCTGGCGAAACCTGGGCATCACCCGGGTGGAGTACTTCGACCATCCCATCAGCAGGGCCGGGAACGTCCCGACCATACAGAAGGCCGAACGCCAAGGGCTCAACGGGTGCGCCTCAATCTGGGCTACCGAGATGCTCCACGTCCTGTTCAACGGCGACGTCGTCCCGTGCTGCATGGACTGGAGCCGCGAACAAGTCCTGGGTAACCTGGAGCGGGAAAGCATCGAGTCTCTCTGGAACGGCCCGGCGTATACGTCCTTCCGCAAGCAGCTCTTCGGCCTCAGTCCCCTACCTCCGGATTTTCTCTGTACCCGCTGTGAGGCTTCCATCCCGATGACCACCGATACCTCCCCCCCTGCCGTCATCGTGTTCGACGCTCCCCTGGGAGAAGACGACCTCCATCACGTGCTGCACCGTCTCGAAGGCGAAGCAGGAGAAGAATTCTTCTTCAGTCCTCGCAGCCGCATCGGGGTTCCCGAAACACTGTTCAAATTCTTGGAATTGCTTGATTCCCACGATCTGCGGCACCAACATCTGGCGCTGAGCCTCAACCGCTACGACCATTTGGACGAAGCCACCCTGCGATCGCTGCGCGACTTCGGAGTCCAGCGCCTCTACCATTTCGGCGGCAGCTTCTGTGCCGAAACCCTCCGCCGCAGGAACCTCTCCTACACCCCTAGGCAACTGGCCGAGGTCCTGCAGCGGTGCATCGCGCTCGGCCTGCGCAACGACGTGCAGATCGACCTCTGTTTTCCCGGAGAAACCGAAGAGCAGTTCCGCGAAAGCGTGGCCTTCGTCGCCCGCCACCACGCCTTGCTCAATGGCACCCTGGAACTCCGCCCCTTCTCTTTCGAACGGGGTTCCGTGTTCCACCTCCACCCCGAACGCTATGGGCTGATCATCATCGACGATGCCTTCCTCGACGGCTGGCACTACCAGGGCTACAACAATCACAGCTATCGACGTAAGAAACTCAACGAATTCCAAATCGTCCTGAACCATTTCGGCGTAGCCAATCGGATGCACGCGCTCACCTTGATCGAGCGGCGCGATCCGACCATGGAGGCCGCGGTGATACGGCGCTTGGTAGGTCCAGAGAGGAGCGAGGTCCATGGAAGGCATCAATCGTAAACTCCTGATCACCGGTAACCCCTTCGAATGCCGGGCCGCTTTACTGGAGAACAACGTCCCCGTCGAATTCTTCGTCGAGAGGTCCAATGACCTCGGGTTGGTCGGCAATATCTACAAAGGAGTGGTGGCCAGGGTCTTGCCGGGAATGCAGGCGGCCTTCATCGACATCGGGTTGGAGAAATCGGCCTTCCTCTACGTCAATGAGGTGATACCGGACAACTCCAGCTTGCTCGCCGAGGACGACGAGCTCGGGGAACCGCAGCTACGGCCGCGGGGGAAAGAACGCATCGAAAACCTGCTCCAGCAAGGTCAGGAAATCCTGGTCCAGGTTTCCAAAGACCCCATCGGGACCAAGGGGGCCCGGCTCACCTCCAACATTTCCTTGCCCGGTCGGTTCCTCGTCTACCTACCCCTCGTCGACCACGTCGGTGTGTCCAAGAAGATCGAGCGAGAGGCCGAACGCCAACGGCTCAAGGACTACGTTCTCCAGAACCGCCCGACCCAAGTCGGGTTCATCGTCCGCACGGTCTGCGATGGCGCGCGCGTGACCAAGCTCAAGAGCGATATGGAATACCTCGCGATGCTCTGGGAGGATATTCTCAAACGGCAAGAGAGCGTCAGCGGTCCCGAACTGATCCACCAGGAGCTGACCCTGCCGTTACGACTGGTCAGGGATATCCTCTCCGACGAAGTCGACGAGTTGGTCATGGACCACGCCGAGATCCACCGCGACGTCCTCCGGTTCGTCCAGAAGTTCATGCCCAGGCAGAAGAAGAAGATCGTCCTGGACCAGGACAACGCCCTGCCCTTGTTCGAACGCTACGGTCTGGAGTTGGAGATCGAACGCAGCCTCGAACGCAAGATCTGGCTCAAGTCGGGGGGATACATCGTCATCGACCCCACCGAGGCCCTTGTTTCCATCGATGTCAACACCGGCAAATACGTCGGCACGGCCAGCCAGGAGGAGACCATCCTCAAGACCAACCTGGAGGCGGTCAAAGAGATCGCCTATCAACTCCGACTGCGGAATATCGGAGGCCTCATCGTCATCGACCTGATCGACATGCCGCGCGAGAGCGACCGCACCCTGGTTCATGCCACGCTCCTGGAAAGCCTGCGGAATGACCGCGCCCGTTCCAAGGTACTCAAGTTCTCGGAGCTCGGGCTGGTCGAAATGTCCAGGAAGCGCGTGCGCGAGAGCCTCAATCAGGTCCTCATGGAGCGCTGTCCCTATTGTCATGGCAAGGGATTGCTCAAATCGGCCACGACCTTGGCCCATGCGATCTTCCGGCAGGCGTGCCGCGAATTGAACCAGCAAGACCAGGCTTCCCAGGTACTGGTCCACGCTCATCCCACCATGATCGACGCAATCTATAGCGAAGAACGGGAACTCCTCGACCACCTCGAAACGACCTACAAAATTTCCGTTGTCTTTCGTCCGGAGGACGGGTACCATGTCGAACGATTCAAGGTGGTGGTTCAGTAATCCGTCCGCGAGGTGTTCCCCATCGTCTACCACTTCGAAGAAACGTTGCTGCAGATCTCCGGTGAAGCCCACTCCGGCATCTTGTCCATAACCGTCGGCGCCGAGCTCGAGGGCCGGGTCTTCTTCAAAGAAGGCTTGGTCATCCACAGTCAGCTCCAGCCAAGCAGCGATCTGCTCGGCAACCTCTTGGTCCTGCTCGGGCACCTTTCCGACGAGGACAACGATTATCTCGTCAAGGAATATCGCCAGACGACCCAGGAACGGGAAATTGGGCAATACGGACAACTCCTCATCGCTCGGGAATACCTCGAGGAGGAGGAACTCGAGTCCCTCCTGGCTCTGCAACTCAACCTGCGGCTCTTTCGTTTACTCGCCCAGCTCGAGTACAAGGCCAATTTCATCCACAAGAAGGCTGCCCTCTTCAAAAGCACCCTGGTCCAGCTCCAGCCCAACGACATACTCGCTTTTCTCGACAACCTGTTGGCACCCAGTGCGACCGAGCAACCCTATGCGACCTTGCTCCGATCCCGAACCACCGAGGAGAGCTACGACCTCTCGGTGACCAGCCTCGGCGCGGTGCTCTGGAAGCTGCGGCTGATCGGTTTCGACGGGACCCTGGAGCTCGAAGCCCCCCCCACGAGCGGAGTGTGCAAAGGCTTGCGCTTCGACGGGGGTATACCAACCGACCTGTTGGGCTTCGACCAGGACGAAGCCCTGGCCACGCTCCTGGTGACGGGGAAGTACCTCTCTCCGAAAGATGCCGCGGAACTACAAGACGCAGCGAGGGACCGCAACCTCTCCTTTTCAGAGGTCCTCACCGGCGCCAATGGATTGTTCGATCAAGCTACCCTTGCTCGCCACTTGGTCACGGTGCGTCGGCGAGGTTGTCTGACCCTGCTCCAACTAGGTCGAGGAACCGCCCGCCTCGTCGCGGCAGCTCCAGGGACCGAGCACCCGAACCCCGCCGGAACCTGCAAGCCCCTCCACGCGAAACCTCGAACGGAGACCACTCCGCAACCTCCCGAAGAAGAAGAACTCGAGACAGAACCTTCCTTCGTCGACTCCGAGGGCGAGGTCCCGATCACCCCGCAGAAAACTCAACGCCGCCCCGGACAACCCGCTCCGAGCCTGCGTTTCCAATGCCGAGGCAGCAAGATCGAGATCCTCACCGGTTCGGTCATCCTCCTGGCAAAACTCTACCGGGACCAACTCAGCAGGGGTGTCCTCGAACTCCGCCACCCCAAGGCCGCGTATTACAAAGACTTCAAAGTGTTCATTCGCCACGAACGAGATCTCCACGGTCCCTACGTGGCCGTCTCCGATCCGAGCAAACGTACGTTGGTGTTCCAGGATTTCTCCCACCACGTAGACGCAAAGTTCCGCAAAATCCTGTTCGATCTCCACGCCACCGCTCCTCCCGAGACGAAGAAGGAACTCGAATCCCTTCTCGATCTTTCGCTCCCGGCTCGGATCAAGGTGACCCTCGCGCTGCATCGCGAGCAGGTCTTCCGTAGGCTGCTCTTCCCGGTCCTCCCCATCGTCGCGGTGTTGGCGCTGGCCCTCGGACTCCTGTTCGCCCTGAGCAGAGAGGACGATGGTTCCGACTTCGACAAGAGCACGATCACCCGCCGCGAAGCGCTCAACGCCGTGTACAAGAGCGGCGATATCCGTACCATCGAGAAAGACTCGGAAGCCACTATTTTCCTGGTACTCAACAGTGGCTCGAAAATTGAGGTCACCCGAGAGGTCTACGACCAGTGCGACACCATGGTACGCAAAAAAATCAATATCCTGCGACGTATGAAATGATGTGAGCCGGCCGATGACCCGTTTCGCTCTCATCGGTCAAGCCGACCAAGGCCTCGACACCTTCCTCCAGCGTTGCACCGAGAAAGGGCTCGACCTGGAATTCCTGCCGAACTTCGAGACCGCCGTAACCGCGCTCTCGCGCTATGATCACGACGTTCTCCTCATCCAGAACCAGGCGACGTTCCTCCCAGAGTTGGAGCAACTGCTCGCCGTCAATCCCCTGCTCAATGGTTCCTCTCGCCTGTACCTCGGCGCCGGGAATGCCGCCGAAACCCTTGGACCACGCCTCCTGCCGCCGTATACCGGGGAAGCAGTGGTCGCCACCCTCGCAACCCTTATGGCCAGCACCCGGCTGCTCGCCCTCGAGCCGAACAGTTTCCGTCGACTACTCCTCCACTGCTACCTCGCCGAATGGACCGCGACGCTGGTCATTCAAGGTGAGCGCCTCCAAGCCAAACTCCGCTTCCTCGGAGGTCTCCCTCTGCACGTTTCCCACAACGCCCTCGACCTGGCCTCGCTCTCGGTGGAAGAACAACGCTTCTTCACCGCCGAACAGCTCCTCACGCCGGAGGCCTTCGTTCAGTACCTCACCAAGTACCAAGACGATATTCCCCAACGCAATACCCTCTTCCTCTCACCCTACTATGGTGATCTGCTCGCGGCGGTGCATGCGGGAACGTGCCGGTACCGGCTCCACCGTCATTCGCCGGCTGCCCTGACCCATCCGCGAGAGCAACGCCGACGTCACGAGCGATTCTACCGGGAACTCCTGGCAAAGCCGCTGGGCGGGCGACTTCCCCGCATCGATGGACTTGGCATCGTCCCCAACGCCTTGGTGTTGCGCAACCTCTTCGCCTTGGCCCCTGATACCCGCGAAGTGCTCAAACACCTGAAGATCGATCATTCCCTGACCTCGATCTACCACAACGTTCGTTTGCGCCGCGGAGCGATTACCCGGGCCTGCGCCCAACTCTGCAGTCTCGGGCTCGTCCTCCCCTTCCCGCGAGGAACCTCTCTCCAGCCCCCTCCCGAGGTTGCAGATCTGATCGACGCCTATCTACCGGTGGTCTTCGTCCAGCGCCGCCGCCGAGCGGTGCTGCCGGTCACTGCCCTTCTGCTGGCCCTAGGCCTCCTGCTCGTGGGGGGACTCTGCTTCTTCCTCCACTGGAGTGGAGCCCTTCCTCAACCCCAACGAGCGGTGAGCACGGTCGCGGTGGCGAGCAGGGGCGCCGCTCCCTCCGACCTCGCGTCCGGGTTGGACCAGGCTGAGCATCTGCTCGCGGCCGGCGACCTGGCTGGCTCACGGGGCGTACTGGAAGCCACGCGCTCGCTGGCCACGACTCCTGCCGACCGGGCGCAGGTCCTGCTGGTGCTGGGCAAACTGGAAACCGAAGCGGGGAACCACCTCCCCGCACTGCGAGCGCTGGAACAAGCCCTCGCTCTGACCCCCGACCAGGGTCCGATCCACCTCGCCTTGGGCAACCTCCACCTCGCCCGCTTCCGCCTCGAACGCGACCTCGCCGCCAAAGAGGCCGCGGTGCGTCATTACTTCCAGTACCTCGAGCGTTCGGGGGGGCAAAAGAACCAGGAGACCGTGGACGTCATCATCGACATCATTGATTACCTGAACGAGAACGAGTAAGGTTGCGGCAGGAGCAGGGACAACGTGATCCCTGCGCCATCGGCGATCTCAGCGTTGCCCGGGCACGAGGTTCCCCACCATGAGTCAAGAGCAAGCCACGACGCTCGATCAGGAAGCCCATTCCCAACAACTCCAAGTCCTGCGCGAGCAGATCCGCGCCACCCTTGGCGACGAGGACCGACCCCGCTTCGACCTCGTGTACAGCTTCGCCGAGGAACTCCACCGCGGCCAGAAGCGTAAGTCCGGAGAGCCCTTCCTCATCCACCCCCTGGAAGTGGCCAAACTGCTCGTCGAACTCAACCTCGATGCCTCCAGCATCTTCGCGGCCATCCTCCACGACATCGTCGAGGACACCGCGGTCAGCATCGACGAGGTCCGCTCCCGCTTCGGCGAAGAGATCGCTACTCTGGTCGACGGCGTGACCAAGATCTCGAAGATGACCTTCCAATCCCGCCAGGAGAGTCAAGCCGAGAACTTCCGCAAGATGCTCCTCGCCATGTCCAAGGATCTGCGGGTCATCCTGATCAAGTTGGCCGACCGCCTGCACAACATGCGCACCCTGAACTACATGCCCGAGAAGAAGCAAGTGCGCATCGCCAACGAGACCCTCGAGATCTATTGCCCCTTGGTCAACCGCCTGGGCATCTCCTGGATGAAGCTCGAACTCGAGGACCTCTGCCTGCGCTACCTCAAACCCGACATCTACTTCGCGCTCAAGGAGAAGGTCTCGGCGACCAAGAAGGAACGTCAGGATTACATCGGCAAAGTGCTGGAGATCATCGAGAAAGAGATCGCCCAATCCGGGTTGACCGCCAAACTCTCGGGCCGTCCCAAACATTTCTACAGCATCTACAAGAAGATGGAGCGTCGAAACCTCGATTTCGAGCAGATCCACGACGTCATAGCCTTCCGACTCTTGGTCAAGAACAACCGCGAATGCTATGACGCCCTGGGCGTGCTGCACTCGATCTGGAAGCCCATCCCCGGCCGCTTCAAGGATTTCATCGCCCTGCCCAAAGAGAATTTCTACCAATCGCTGCACACCACCGTGATCGGTCCCTTCGGCGAACGGATCGAGATCCAGATCCGCACCGAAGAAATGCACCACATCGCCGAATACGGCATCGCGGCCCACTGGAAGTACAAAGAGCGCGACGCGCGCAGCGCTCAACGGGATCAGACCACCTTCAACTGGTTGCGTCAGATCGTCGAGCTCCAGGGAGAACTCCACGATCCCACCGAGTTCCTCCAGACCTTCAAGGTCAACCTCTTTCCCGACGAGGTCTACGTCTTCACCCCGGGTGGTGAGGTCAAGGCCCTGCCCAAAGCCGCTACCCCGGTCGACTTCGCCTACGCGGTCCATTCCGAGATCGGCAATAAATGCGTCGGCGCCAAGATCAACGGCAAGATCGTCCCGCTCAAGACCAAGCTGCAGAACGGGGACATCATCGAGATCATCACCCGGGAGGGCCAACATCCGAACAAAGATTGGCTCAAGTTCGTGGTCACCTCCAAGGCCAAGACCAAGATCCGCCAGATCATCCGCAACGAGCAGCGCGAGCAGAGCCGCATGAT
>MGSU01000152.1 GCA_001799195.1 Deltaproteobacteria bacterium RIFOXYA12_FULL_61_11
CGCTCTGGTGCTTGTAGTACACCCATTTCTCGTGGACCGTACCTACCTTCTTGCCGTGGCTGATGATATCGCGTTCGATGATCTTCTCTTCGCCGAGAATCGGTTGAGTCATGAATTGGCCTTCTTTGCCGGGCCGTTCGTCGCGGATCACCAACACCGGGTATTTACTGCTCTTCCAAAGGCCGGGGTCGAAGCTGATGCCGCGAACATAGGTCGAGCCGTTGTCCTTGATCTCCATGATTTTCCACTCACCGCCGACATGGGCCCAGCCCTTGAACGAGACCTGAGCCGCGAAGAGGTTGCAACAGAACAAGAACATCATCAGGGTCGAGAACAGTTTCATGGTGCCTCCATGGTTTGATGGACCTCGTGACTGATGCGGCGCGTTATGCACGCCCCATGCCAGGGGGAATGGTCGCGAAGGACCTCGATACCATTGAGTTATGAAGATGTTGAGTGGAGCCGCGGACCGGTGTGGTGTCATTGGTCGGAGCCATGGGGCCAGAGCGGAACTGGCACGTCAACCACGGGGAGAAGGTGGGGCGGCCAGGAAGGGTCGGGGAGGTTGTTCGGGGACTACTGTGGTTTCATGGGGTTGAAAGCGCAGTGATGGTCGCCCAGCTCTTCGCCCCGAGAGTGCCAGGTGTCCAGTTTCCCCCAACAGGTCTTGCACCGTTCGGCCAGGGCTTCCCCCACGACGAGGGTGCTCGTGAACTGCAGGTTGAAGCAGAGCGGCACCGTGTAGTAGGTGCACTCGGAGACTCCGCGAGCCCGGTCGAGCAACCCCTGACAGGTGACATCGATGCTGCAGGTGTTGCGCGAGGCCGCGTACATGCTCACACTCCAGGTCTCGCCCTCGTCGAAGCACTGACGGCATCCCATGCTGAGCTGGTTGTACTCCAGGACCTCGGTGTCGAGGGCCTCGATGCACTCCGGGGTGTGATAGTAGTAGCATTTATCTTTGGTCATGGTCGCACCGCGATCCAGACCGAAACGAGCGGTGCAGCGTTCCCGGGGGGTGATCGGTCGACAGGTGTTGCCGCTGATCGAGGAGTAATCGAAGACCCAGGTCGTGGTCGGGATACCGTCGGGTGGACGAGCCCAACAGGCCAGACAGCGGTCGCGCAGATTCTCGGCCGTGGCCAGGTTGGTGTTGAAGACGTCGCGGAAACAGACCGGTTCGACGTACTGCAGACACTGGTGGGCGTTCTGATGTCGTCCGACCAACCCTTGACAGGTGACGTCCTCGGAACAGGCATTGGCGGTGAGCGTTTCGAGCGCGAAGGTCCAGGTTCCCTCCAGTTCGGTGCACTGTTCGCAGCGGTGGGTCAAAACATTGCCGTCGAAGGCTTCGTACCCGAAGTGTTCGGCGCAGACCACGTTCGAATAGGTCATGCAGGGGTTGGAATAGAGTCCGGGTTGGTCGTAGTAGAGCTTGCACAGCTCCCCCGGGGTCGGGTCGGGTGGAGGCGGAGGTGGGGTGTAACAGCGGTTCAGCTCGCGGGCGGTCGGGTCCGTGAACCAGGTTCCGCCGCCCTCGTAGCAGGTTATGCAGTCGCGCTTGAGTTGATCGGCCCCGGCCTCGTCGAGCCCGAGACTGCGCACGCAGTCCCAGGAAGCGTAGTGAGGACAGTAATCCTTGGACACGATGGTCGCGAGCAGCGAGGTGCACAGGCGCAAGATATTATTGACCTCGTCGAGTTGAGCTTCGGTCGGAGCAGGCGGTACCACCGCGGGAGGCATTAACTCGGGTTCGACGGTCGGGGGGGGCGTGGTCCCCTGCCCTCCGTCCGAGGTGGACCCTGTGCCCGTGGTGCTCCCTGCGGCAGGGCCTGAGCCGGTGGAGGGTTCTGAACCGCCTTGGGGGGACGTTCCGTTCAGGCAGGTCGGGTCCGTGGTTGGGTCGAGTACGAATTGGCCTCCCTGTTGGAAACAACGCTGACATTGCTCTTTCACGTCGGCGACCTCGTTGGCATCGAGGATGGTCTGGCATTCGGCGGCGTTCAAGAAGAGGTGGTCGAGGGTACTGACGTCAATGCGGTCTCGATAGCACCCCAAGGCAGTGGTGTCGCCCGGGACTTCCTTCCAGGTTTTGCCCTGGGGACAGGTACACGGAGGGGTAGCCTGGGGGAGCCAGGTACCGTCCGTGGCCTGACAAGCTTGGCAACGGGTTTGGGCGTTCTCGGTAGCAGGCTGGTTTTTACAGACCTCGCTGAGCTGACCGAAGTTCACCGGAGGGGTGGTGCCGGGTTGGACCGGTGAGGTGGACGGATCGGCAGTATCGACGGCGATGCGGCGATCGGTTTGATCCTGACAGGCAAGGAATGCGACGAGGATTGTCCCCGCGAGGAAGGAAGAACGCAGCATGGTAGGACTCCAGTGGTGAGTTCGCTCGATACTACCACGCCGAGCGGCCTCCTTGTATCCTGGGTCAGCGAGGAGAAAAGAGGTTGCGGCTCTGAGCCGGGGAAAGCCTCCTGCGTGCGTGGATCAGACCGCGTTTCCGGAGCATGCGCGGCACTAAACCGAGCAGCTCCGGCCAGGCCGAGAGGACCTCGGGTTCTCGGGCCAGCAGGTACGAGAGCGCGGGCAGCTCGAAGCGGAGCACGGGCCCGCAGTGACGCAAGATTTCGAGGGGATCGTCGTTCTTGAGGATCATCAGGTAGCGGTTGCGGTATTGGAGCCGCCGGAGCCGGCCGGGCAAAGACCGACGGGTGCGAGGGGCATAGGTGCGCAGGTGCCAGGCGGTGGCCCGGGGCGTGTACCCGGCGCGCCAGCCGAGTAGCCGGCAACGCCAGGCCAGGTCGACCTCTTCCCGGTAGATGAACATGTCCTCGTCGAAGACCTCGCCCACAATCGCTGCGTCCCGGAGCATGCTGCGGCGGTACAGGGGAGCGCAGCCGCTCACCCCGAAGGGTTCGGAGGTCTCTTCGAAGTGCCCCTCGGCGGGGAGGCCCTGGCCTCGATCGCGGTTGCGGCGATCGAGCAGCAGTTCCAGGCCCGTGGTGTCGATGAGGGGGCAGGGGGGCGGTTCGGCATCCACGTCCGACAGGGCCAGGATCTTGCCCTGCGCCATGCCCAGGCCGGGGTCGCGAAGGAGCAGGTCCAGCGTGGCGGCGACGTACTCGGGTCCGAGGAAGGCGTTGGCGTCACAGGACAGGTAGAACGGTTCGTCGGTTTTTGCCAGGGCGTAGTTGCGACCGCCGGAGCAACCGAGGTTGCGTTCGCTGCGAAGGAGCGTGACCTCGGGGCCGAAGGTGCGACGGACGAAGTTGGCCGAGCCGTCGCGGGAACCGTTGTCGAGATAGTAGACGCGCACGCCGGGGTAGCTCTGTTCGAGACCGCACCGGAGGGAGCGATGGAGGAAGGCTCGCTCGTCGTGCCCGAGGACCACCAGGGCGACGGAGTCGCTCATGCCCGATTGCCCTTGAACGTGGTCAGAAGATGTTGGGCGACGCCGAGAGGACCAACTCTCGTGAGGGCGCGGCGTGTTGCGTGGAACAAGCCGTGCCGGCGGAGGTCGCGCAGGCCGCGGGAATGGTGTCCGAGATGGACCAGTCTTCGATAGACTGCATCGATGTCGGCCTTGGGGTAACCGGGGTACGAGACCACGGCACCGGATGAACCATCGTAGCGGCGCCAGTCGGTCGTCACGAGCCAGGAGTTCTTCCTGCACTGCTCGAAGAAGGGGGTGCCCGGTTGGGGGGTGCAGATCGAGACCTGCAGCTCGTCGACCAGACCGTGCTCCACCAGCTTGACCAACAGCTCGCCGGTCCTGAGATCAGCCTCGCGTTGGGAACCCAACCCGCCCACGGTAAAGGTGCCGTAGACCGAAATGCCCTCATTTTTCGCCGCTTCAAGCACGGCCAGCAGGCGTTCCGGCATGTGCTTGTGCCCAAGCCGGTTGGCCTCGGCCACGGCGGGATCCGCGGTTTCGATGCCAAGCTTGAGCTGGCAGTAGCCTGCCCGACGCATGGCCGCAAGCACGTCCTTGTCGAGCCGGTGGTAGGCCGCCATGGCTGTGTGATGCAACGCCCCCAAACCCTCGGCTGTCATGCGGGCGCAAAGGTCGAGCGCTCGCCGTTTGTCGACCACGTGCATCTCCTCGTCGAAGAAGAAGCCCTCGAAGCGGTCGTCGTAACGTCTCGCCAGGTGGAGGAGCTCGGCGACCACGTCGGCATTGTCGCGGGGACGCCAGTTCGGTTTTTGGTAATACGCATGCGCGGCGACGCAGAAAGAACACATCACCGGACAGCCGCGGCTGGCGTAGACCTGGAGCTGGCGGTAGCGGTGTCCGGGGAGAGGGCCGGCATACGCGAGCCGCGAGACGTCTTCGTCCTCGGGCCAGGGCAAGCGGCGCACATCGACCAGCGTTGCCGATCCGGGGTTTGGATAACGGCCGGGGAGGCCGGCCGGGTTCCTGCCGTGACAGAGAGCGCTGGTGAGATCGAGGAGGGCAGGCTCGTACTCGCCGCACAAGATGTGGTCGGCGTGCCGTGCGGCTTCGTTGGGAAAGGCCGTGGGGTGTTGGCCGCACAGCACGGTGATCGCGCCCGTGGCGCGCTTAACCCGATGCAGGACCGAACAATCTTCGGCAAAGGTACGCGAGGCGCTCTCCAGGACCAGGATCGCGGGAGCCTCCTCTGCGAGAATGCGAACATAGGCCGTTGCCGTGAGCGACTGCAAGCCGGCATCGACGAGCCGAACATTGGGGTGGAGGTCCCGCTTGAGCAGGGTTGCTGCGTGGCCGAGGTGGCAGGGGTAGAAGTGGAAGGGCGAGCGCGCGACGCTGGCCGCCCAGCGCGAAGGATAGTTGACGAGATAGCGGCCCGAGGCATCGCGGCCGATCGGGGTGCCGAGGACGATGCGCAGTCGTTTCATGAACTTATTTGTAGCACGAGCAGATCGGTGTGTCGATGGAATTGTACTTTACCTCCCTCGCACCAGTGCAACCTCACCCCTTGCTTGCAATATGTTGTAATCGTTACCCCTCGTACCAGCGTTCGAACCTCCTGTTGCGCTGGTACGTCTGCGTCCCAGCATCCAGCCCCATGGGAGAGGGGTAGTTGGCTACCGGTGATGGCACGTGTCGGAGTGAGGTGGGTGAGGTGAGTTTAGAGAAGGACCCCGCGGGGGCGGACATGCCGACGCCGCGGGGTTGGGTCGATTACCACTTCGGGATCCAGGTGTTACCCCAGGTGATGCAGTCGAATGCGGCCGGATCCAGGACGGCGGGGTTGTCGTCCTGCCAGTAGGTCGTGGTGTAGTAAAGGTCGAACTCATCGTAGGCGATGCAGGTGCCCATGGTCCACCACGGGTTGCAGCCTTCGGGTTGCCAGGTACCGCCTTGGGCATCGCACTGAGCGGCGGCGTCCCACGGGTAGCCCGCCATCTCGACGCAGGTTCCGGTCAGGTCGGATTGGCAGCCGCCGACCTCGGTGGTGCCGGCCCAGGTCCAGGTGCCGAACCACTGACACTCCTCGATGTCGTCGCTGACGTCGTTGAGGGTCGGGCCGTAGGTGTATTCGATCCGGAAGAAGACGTCCGGTTCGTTAAACTCAACACAGGCACCGTAGTGTGGCTCAGGGCAGGTATCGATAAGGATACCACCATCTTGTTGGCAGTCCATCGAGGGGTCGAATTCGTAGTAGAACTCGACGCAGTCGCCGGTCAGTTGCAGGCAGGCGCCGGTCGGGACCTGATCGCCCGACGGATCGACCGGGGGCTCTTCCCAGTACCAACTCATGAAGCTCCCGCCGAGGAGCGCACAGTCGGCCTCGTCTTCAGCTAAGGAAGCCGGGTCGCTGAGCAGGAAGTTGGCCATGGTGTCATTGGCCTGGTTGTAGAGCTTGCACTCGGCGATCACGCCGGTCCAGTCGCACCAGTCCACCAAGGTGCCGGAAGCTTGGTCACACGCTTCGGCAAAGTTGTAGGCCGAGTCGTTGGCCGCCATTTCGAAACAGCCGTCCGTGGTCTGGCAGGCGTTCCAGTACATGAAGGTCGGTGGCGGTTGTTCCCCGAGCACGTCCACCCAGAATTCCTGGGTCGTGGTGGCGCCGGTGTTGGGGTTCTTGGCCTGGAGGCGGAAGTTGCCGCCCCAGATGGTGTCGTCGCTGGGATCCGGGGTCCAGGTGAGCGTGGCGCCGTTGATCGCCGCGCCGGTCGGTCCCTCGAGCAAGTTGTACTGGAGGGTCGCTGCCGGGAAGTCCGGATCGAAGGCCTCGGCCGTGTAGGAGTAGGTCGCGCCGCGCACCACGTACCACGGATTGGGCCAGGTAATGAAGGAGAACTCGCCGTAGATCGGCACGTTGTCCTCGAGCACGCGCAGGTCGAACTCTTGGGTGGCGATGGCGCCGTCCTCGGTACGCTCGACGCGGATCATGACGTGATGGTTCTGCAGGTCGGTCGGTGCGAGCGGCAGGAAGCTGACCTCGCCCCAGTTCCAGCTCTCGAGGCCGTAGGTACAATCCATCGGATTGGCATTCCAAAATGGGCAGACGTGCGTCATCGGGTGGGTGTCGACGTGATTGGGGTGCGTGGCCTCGACGGTCAGGACGTAGTTCTCGCCGTCGATCCAGGCGCCGTTCGGGTTTTCCGGGTCGAAGATATTCACCCAGTACCACCAATACCAGCCGGCGTTGGTCAGGAGCGGCGGCTGTGAGACGATGGCGAAGTTCCAGCTCGGGTCGATGACCTTGAGGGAGTAGTTCAGGTGGGCGACTTCTTGAGTCAGGGTGTTGGTGACCTTGACCTCGATCCAGAAGTCCTTGCCCGCGTCCTCGGCCTTGGGCACCCAGCGCAGATCGCCGGTGCGGGTGACGAACATGCCGTCCGGGCCGCTGGAGAGGTTGTAATTCAGGCCGAGGAAGGGCACGACCGGGTCGTCGAGCTTGGGATCCAGGGCCTCGATGTGGAAGAGATACTCTTCGCCGAGGTTGGCGAGCATCTGCTCGGGCGGTGGGAAGACCACGTGGAAGGTCTCCCAGGGAGCCGGACTATCGCAGATCCAGGCGCCGAACTCGTCGGTACAGCTATCCGGAACTTGATCTAGAGGATTGGGGCCGCAGGCCGAGTTCCAGGAGCCATTCTGGAGATAGCAGGAGGGCGGGATGTCGATGTTGGCGATATCGTCTTCCCAAGGTGCCGGACCAGCGCAGATCCAGTTCCAGTCCGCATCGTAGCAGGAGGTGTTCTGTTCCCACGGGGTGTCATCACCGCAGGTCCAGTTGCCGTCGGCGTCAAAGCAGGTGTTCTGTTCCCAGGGGACTTCGTTGCCGCAGGTCCAGTTGCCCAACTCGTCGAAGCAGACGTCCTGCTGCCAGGGCGCGTCGTTCGTGAAGTCGGTCTGCCAGTCGGAGAACTCCTCCTGCCAGGGCGGAGTCGCGTCGCAGATCCAGGCGCCGGTGGCGTCGAGGCAGGAGGTATCCTCGGCGGTCACCATGATGCCGCGGGCCAGAAGGTCCCAGCGGTCGCCGTTCCAGATGTACGAGTTGCCCTTCTCGGTGTTGAAGTACGCCCAGCCCTCTTTCGGGTCGGCCGGGGCTTTGGCGAACTCGCCCTGCCACAGGACACCGGCCTTGCCCGGTTGCCCGTCTTGGCCCGGTTCGCCCTTGAGGAAGGAGACCTTCTCGGAATCCTCGCCCTCTTCGTTCTGGACGAAGAGCTTGTAGGTCACGCCGGCTTCGACGTCGCCGTTGAGGTAGGCTATGACGTCGCTGTTGCTGAGGAACTCCATGTCGAGGTCGATGCGGCCCTCTTCCTCCTCGAGCAGGAGGTAGGCTTCGGCCGGGACGAGGTAGACGTCCATATCGTCGGTGAAATTCTCGCCCAGGACGAGGACTCCGTCTTTGACGTACTCGTCGGCGCCGTTGCCGACGATCTGGTCGATCGCGGGCGCGTCTTTGCTCTGTTTGTTGCCGTCATCATCGCTACCGCCCGGGATGACGGTACACGAGGTGAGCGCCAGCGTCGCGCTCAAAAGGAGCAGGACCAAGGTTTTCATGCATTCCCCCTTCTGTTGGAACTGTGCGAAAGAACCCACGGCGAGCATGGTAGCGATCGACTGGAAGCCTGGCAAGGAAAAAGATTGCAAGCAAAACATTATGTTGCAAATGAAGCTCCAGAATGGAGCGGCCTTGCCTCAGAAATTCGAGGGCATTCCTCGGGAAGTCGAGGGTGGGGGGCCCCTTCCCCTTTCGCCGGTGGACAAGAAGCGGGCTTTCGGTTACATAGGCAGACCCGCGGTGTAACGCGCGGGACCGGCGGGACTGCCCGCCGATCTGGTCCACGTTGTGGTAGAGGCAGCATGCGTTTCGACGAACTCGAACTCTCCCCGGGCCTGCAGAGGGCGCTCACCGGGTTGCACTACGAAGATCTGACCCCGATTCAGGAGGCCACCTTCCAGGCCATCATGGCCGGCCGCGATCTCATCGGTCTGGCCGAGACCGGCTCGGGCAAGACCGCGGCCTGTGTCATTCCCCTGCTCTCCCGCCTCGGGGAGGGAGGGAAGGGCATCCGCGCCCTGGTCTTGGTCCCCACGCGCGAGCTGGCCATCCAGTACGTCGACGAGATCGGCTCCCTGGGGCGCTATGTCGGCATCGCGCCCTTCGCCGTTTTCGGCGGTACGTCCATGAGTATCCAACGGGCCAAGTTCAAGGACGGGGTCGACGTCCTGGTGGCCACGCCGGGCCGCTTGATAGACCTGATGTACGCCGGCGATGTCGAATTCGCCGAGGTCGACACCGTGGTCCTCGACGAGGCCGACGAGATGCTCAAGATGGGCTTCGTCGACGACGTCCGCTTCATCCTCTCCTGCGTGGTGCGCCAGCACCAGACCCTGCTCTTCTCGGCGACCATGCTCCCCGAGGTGAGCGATTTGGCAGAGAGTTTCCTCCGCGACCCAATACGCATCGAACTCAACGCCGAGCAGCGGGCCCCGCAGAGCCTGATCCACAGCTTCAAGTTCACCACCGAGCGCAACAAGCTCGAGGCGGTGGCCGGTTACCTCAAGCAGAGCGAGGTGCGGCAGGCCATCGTCTTCTGCAATTCCCGGCACCGCAGCGAGCAGCTCTACGATCGGCTCAGCCCCATGCTGGAGGGCGTGGTCTGTCTGCACGGCGGCATGGACCAGGCCCGCAGGACCTCGATCTTCACGAGGTTCAAGCGCGGCGAGATCCGCATTCTCCTGGCCACGGACGTGGCCGGTAGGGGCCTCGAC
>MGSU01000153.1:0-8867 GCA_001799195.1 Deltaproteobacteria bacterium RIFOXYA12_FULL_61_11
CGCTTTGAGGAAGAGGAAGAGCCGGAGGAACGCACCAGGATATCGACGAGGTCCTTGTCTTTCACCCCGAAGGTGCTCGCATTCCGCGGGTTGAGGTGCAAATGCCGCTGGGCCAAGATCACTCCCCGGCTCAGGGTCAGGATCCCGCGAGGACCCACCAGTTGAAGCCCAGGGGTGGCCTCAAGATGTCCGCTATCCCTTACCGGCGGATCGACGCCCAACCTGAGCGCATCGGTACGGGAGAGTTCAACCTGGGTTTGATCCCTGAAGGGACCTAAGATACGGACTTCTTTCAGGACGCCCTTGGGTCCGCGCAACTCAACTTTCTCCTCAGCGGCGAATTGCCCCGGTTGGGACAGCGGCTTGTAGGGGGTCAACTGAGTTTGTCCGAATAGGGCATGGAAATCGCCGGCGCTAATATGCAGATGGCGGTTAGAAACGCCGATGGGTATCATGTGTTCCCCTGGACCGTTGCCCGCAACGATCTAGCCGTTTCGAGTGCTTGTTGTCAAGCCGCTCTCAGCGCGCACATAAGTCGGACAAGCACGTCCTGCCTCGAACCACGGGGACTCAGCCAACCATCAGGAGGCTGTGCCGTACCAACAATTCACGCAGTTCACCAGCCCCTCGGAAGAGGTTGGCGTGAAACCCCAACCGGACCGCAACATCGACATTGGGCGGATTGTCATCGACGAAGAGGGTACGGCACGGCTCCAAGGCATACCGTTGCATCAACACTGCGAACATGGCGGGATCCGGTTTCTTCACCCGTTCCTGCCCGGAAATGACCAGTCCTCGAAAACGGGCCAAGAAGGGGAAGCGCGCCTGGGCAAGAGGGAATTTCTCGGCAGACCAGTTGGAGAGAGCATAGAGCGGGACGTCGGCAGTCCACAACTCTTCAAGGAGGTCGACGGTCGGTTGTATGGGACCACCGAGCATTTCCGCCCAACGTTCGTCATAGGCACGTATGAGAGATGCATAACGGGGGAACTGCTTGACCAGCAGGGAAACACCCTCGGCGAACGTACGACCAGCATCTTGTTCTTCATTCCAGGCAGGAGTGCACACCGTAGTCAGGAAGAATTCCCGCTCCGTTGCATCCTCGATCAATTTCGAAAAAAGGTAGCGGGGATTCCAATCGATCAATACGCCACCGAGGTCGAACACGACCGCAGAGATCTGGGGTTTCACGGCATTCTCCCCTGTTCGTCGGGAGGGCATTCCCCTTTGTCCTTCGTATCGCAGGTCCCCTGCTCACCTTCTTGGGGCATGGTCGTGACTTGCTTCGGATTCTTTGCGCATCCGCACAACATCGCGACCAGGAGTATGACCACCAAACACCTCATCGCTTGCCTCGTCCGTCTCGAGAATACCGTTCGAGTCTAAGCAACCTGCGAGCGTTGTCAAACCATCCATGTCCCCGAGTCCCACCTCACCCCAGCGTTTCCTCTGCATCCCGAGACTTGTTCCTGGTTGACAGCCCCATCCTCGCCCGTCACAATGCCTTGATGAGAACGTTGGCCCCCCCCTCTATGACCTTTTCCCCTCTCGCCCTCCTTCGTTCGGGGGATCCAGCCTCGATCAGGAGGCATTGGAACGAGACACGGCAACGCCACCCTACCTGCCGTATCGATGTAAGTGGCGCAGACCTGGGGAGGCTGGATCTGGGTAAAGAACCAGTCGAACTCCTCGATTGTCGCGGCATTTCCCTGCGCGGGACTTTTCTCCTCCTGGCTCGTATGCAAAAGTGCGATTTCAGGGCCTCCGACCTCAGCGAGCTCGATGCCTTCAGGGCCGATCTGCGCTACTCGGACCTGCGCTATTGCAACCTCCGCGGCGCCTACCTGGGAAAAACCGACCTGCGAAATACCGACTTTAGCGGGGCGGATTTGAGCGGAGCCGATCTTCGCGAGACCGATTTACGGGGCGCCTCTCTGGTCGGAGCCATCCTCGTGGAGACGTATCTGGACGGAGCCCTCCTCAATGATGCCAATCTGAAGGATGCCGTGCTCGAACGCACCAGACTGCGTGGCTGCGACCTCACCGCGATCAAGGGTCTTGAGCCCCTCCAACTCCGCACCTGTGTTCTCGATAGCCCGGCCACGACAACGGCCAAGTCCTTGCTCACCGCTGCACCTACACACCTGGACGAGAAATCCTCGCAAGGGAATCGGTCCTGAACCATCGCCACTGTGGAGCAACCAATCCGATGAGTACCGACCAACCCGACGTGCGCCTCATCGATGCGAAGGGTGTTCCCGGTTTCGGCCTGCACCCTCGGCCGGTCACCTCGATCAACCACGCTGATTTCCATTCTACCCGGCCCACGGGTGGACAGTACGGCAAACTCGCCAAATGGCTGCAGTACAAACAATTCCAATTCTTTGGCGGTCTTGGGGATGACCTGGTTTTCGGCTGTGCCCTGATCGACCTCCACTACCTCGGTGCCGCCTTCTGGTATATCCACCAACCCTCGTCAGGCCGGACCTTCGAACTGCGCAACAAGCTCCCCCTGGCGCGAGGAGTGACCTTGACCTCCTCACCGCTCGACGGTACGAGCAGCCTTCGCCGACGTGGACGAGAACTCCGCCTCGAATACCGGTCTCATCCGCGGCGCACCATGCTCGTAGGTAGCTGGGGCGAGGAATTGGCCGTCGAAGCCTGGTTCGAAGAAGGTCCAGACTTCCAGCCCTTGGTCTTGTGCACGCCGACCGGTGCCACGGGTTGGACCTACACCCAGAAAGCCGCGGGACTGCCGCTCTCGGGAACTATCCGTTGCCCACTCGGAACCTTCGACCTCGCCGCAGAGGGAGTCCACGCCGTCACTGATTTCACCGCGGGGTACCTGCGCCGGGAGACCAACTGGTGTTGGGCAAGCATCTCGGGGCGTATGCCCACGGGCAACACCCTCGGGCTCAATCTCTCCTGTGGAGTCAACGAAACCAGCTTCACCGAGAACTGTTTCTGGCTCGACGGCCGACTCGAAAAGGTCCACAGTGTCGCCTTCGAGCCCCCCGCCCTCCCCTCGGGCACGACGTGGAGAATCACTTCGAACGACGGCAAGGTCGACCTGCGCTTCCAACCGCAGTGGGCCTTTGGCGAACACCTCGACCTCTGGCTCCTGGCCAGCGCCTTCGATCAACACTTCGGCCGCTACGACGGACTGCTGCACCTCGGGGATGGCACCCGCGTGGAGGTCCGAAACCTACCGGGCTTCTTAGAAAAGCACTACGCCCGCTGGTGACGCGCACCTGCCGGGTCTATTATTGCCATCACGATTGCAGTTGTAGGGGCACACAGCATGCCGTGCCCCTACGGGAAGGTGAGGTCATTTGATCAAAGAATTAGCCCTGGGGGACGGGTGCTTCAGCGCCCTGCCCACCGGTTTTCTGCCCTGGGCTCGGAGAATGGGCTCCTCGCGCCTGCATCGTCGCCTGATGTCTTCCCAACCCAAAGGCAACTCCGGTCCAGAGCAAGGCCAGAGCCACTGCAACCAGGGCAATACCGGAGACTCCCAACCGCAGGGCTTGGAGATACTCGAACACCCAGGAAGACAGCGCATCCCCGCCTCGATAGACGAAGGTATCGAGCACGCTCTTGGCTCGATACTTTGCCAGGGGAGGCAACACGGTGAAGAGCACCTCCCGGGCCGGCCGGGTCAGCGCGAAGTTGGCCGTACGCCGTAGGACCTCGAAGCCGGCGATCACAAGCAGAGTTGGAGACAATCCGAGGACGAGGAAGCCGAGCGCGGTGAGCAGGGGCAATACGCACAGCATCGCGGTCAACCCGAAGGAAGCGATCATCCGCCCGGTCAGGAAAACCTGGATCGCGAGGGTCAAGCCCGCGACCAAGAGGTTGATCCTCGAGAAATAGGCTAGGCGAGCCGCTCGATCGCTCAGCACCGAAGCAACAATGTCCTGTTTCTCGAAATAGAGGAAGGTCGAGGTAAAGGTATACAAGAGCATGAAAAGGCAAATACCCAGGAGATACGGTGAACCCAGCACCTCTCGG
The DNA here is from genome assembly GCA_001799195.1 of Deltaproteobacteria bacterium RIFOXYA12_FULL_61_11. Classification (GTDB taxonomy): domain Bacteria; phylum Bdellovibrionota_F; class JAHFAK01; order YA12-FULL-61-11; family YA12-FULL-61-11; genus YA12-FULL-61-11. The sequence goes on from MGSU01000153.1 coordinate 4,012, forward strand.
AACCCCGCCAACGCGCTACTGCCGTTGGACTTCTTCACCGCTGAGGCCGAGTTGGGGGAGGCCACCTCCGCGGTACTGCGCAGGAGCCGACGCAAACAGAACAGGGCCACTTCCAGAAGGATCCAGGAGAGCAACAACAGATCGACGGTCGTTGGAACGAGTCCTGCCAAGGAGGTTGTCAACCCGGAACCGACCAATTGCCCCGAGGTCCCCCCCGCTGCAAGCAACCCGAACAGTCGCTTGCCCTGCAGCGGAGTGAAGCGATCGACCATGACCGACCAGAAGATGGAAATCGCGAACAAGTTGAAAATATTAACCCATAGATAAAAAACCCAGGTGAGGGTTGTGCCCCACTCCGGAGGCAGGAAGCGCAAACCACCATAGAAGGCCAGGATCGAGCAAGAACTGAGACGGTAGAACCAGGCAATGACCTTCCTACGAGGAAAGCGGGAGACAAACCAGGAATAGACTGGATTGAGGACCAGCATCAGCACTAAAGTCCAACGAAACAACGCCGGCAGGTGCTCGGTCCCAATCTGTAAGGCCAACTCGTCACGCAGCGGTTGGAGCACGTAATAGGCAGCGAGCAGAAAGAAGAAATACCCCCCTGCCAAGAGGACGGGGAGACCTTCAGGTTCGGTAATCCGGAAAAACGCAGCAAACCGAGGCCCCAGCGACCGAGGACTACGGTAACCGGGGTTCATGGTCACGGATCAGCGATAGGGGATATTAGGGGTTGGGCAAGGGCTGGAGCACAATATCGCGATCCAGGCCGTGGTCTCCGAGCGTGAATTCCGCCTTGTGCTCTGCATAGCCCTTGGCTCTGAAGATGACCGTCCGAACTCCCTGCGGCAGGGGAATGGTGAAGCGGCCAAAGCGCGGTTCGCTGCGCCGGAGTTCCCCTTCCTGATAGCCGAAACCGACCACCTCGAAGTCCGCCACCAGGGGTTTTCCGGTCTGTGCATCGCGGACATGCCCGCGGAAAGCAGGACCGAGCAGCAATTCCAAGAGGTAGCGCCAGCCGGGTCTCAATCCACCGAGGATCTTCTCGCGCATGGCTTGATAGCTCGGTTGGAAGGCAGAGCCGATCTCGGTAACGAACGCCAAGGTCCCGAGTTCGTTGAAGAACCAGTCGCGATCGAGCCCATCCACGGAATAGAGCTTGTTGCGGAAATCATACACCCCTTTGCCGTCATCCTTGGTCATAAGCCCGGCATAGGTCTTGGCCACCCCGGCCATGAACTCGGTCGCACCGGTAGGCAGCTTGGCCGTACCGCAACCATAGGGCGGATAGAGGACCACGTTGCCATAGCTGTGGTACGAGACGTTGAGGGCGAAGTGGCGGTCCCGGGCGAGGGTCATCAGCAGGCGAGCCTCGGGTTCTGAGGCGGCAGCGGGACCGCGATAGGTGTCACTGCCAGGACTGGCGCTCGAACCGTTGCAAGCGCCCCATTTAAAGGGATAGTTCCGGTTGAGGTCCACACCGAAGGTCTTGGCGTCATTGGGCCGCCGGTTCTTGCGCCACCAAGCATCGGACGTGAGCACATGGTCGAGCCCGTCGGGGTTGATCACCGGGAGGAACCAGAGCTCGAGACTATCGACGAGGCGCCGGATACCGGGATCCTTGGCATACCCCTCGAGTAGCTTCTCGGTGATATCGAGCACGGCTTCGACGGTCATGAGTTCACGTGCATGGTGCAGTCCGTTGAAGGCGACCGTCGGCTCGTCTTCCTCGAGATGAACGTTGTCGGAAATAACCAAGGCGTAGAAGGGACGTTGCCCATGGCTCGGGGGTAACCCGAGCCAACTATTCACTTCTACCACGCGGGCCAGCGTGGGATAGCGCTTCGAGAGCTCCTGCAGAACAGCGAGGACCCTGGCATTGTCCTTGTAATCGGGATCCACGCCCTCGGGTTCAACGGCAAGGGTTTCCAGTTCTATACCGAGTTGTTGCAGGTCGAACACCTGTTCGTCGTCGAGGATGACGTCTAGGCGGATCCGGTCTGGTGCCAAACCTGCCACATCCAGTTCTCCGGAAATCATTCTGATATCGTCGGGAGACACCCGCACGAGTTGTCGCCCGGCCTGGACTTGGGTGGCCAGGAGAACAGCGAGGACGAGGACTGCACAGCGATGAGTCACGATACCCCCCCTTTTTTGTGCTACCAGATCCCAGGTACGAACCGGGCGTCGTTGTACCAGATCGGTGCTGAAAAGGCAATGATTGCGATGCTCCTCCGACTGCGCTAGGATGATCCAGGTTCTCATCCGGATTCTTCCCATGTTTCTCGTACCGTACCTGCTCCTGCTCCTCGCTCTCGGTTGTTTTCCGATGATCATCGACGTCAACGACAAACAAAAGGACGAAGAAGACCTCGCCTCCATTCCGGTCGAGCAGGACTTTCCCATGGATTTCCGCTCGGGCCAACCCCTCGGCGCCGTCAATGGTCTCGGCGATCTGAACAATGATCAGAGCGTAGACCTGGCCGACCTGGAGCTTTTCACCGCAATTCTCGCCGGCAACTACACCCCCCCGGAGAACGAGCGTCAGGTCACCTTGCAACGCATGGACCTCAACGCCGACAGCAAGGTCAACTACCTCGATCTCCTCGTCCTGCAGGAATTCCAGAAGGGCAATCTTCCCCTCGGTCTTCCCCTGCTGGGCGCACGGTTCGGCGACCTCGACGGTGACGGACAGAGCACTGAAAACGATCTGGAAACCCTGCGGCTCACCGTCGCGGCTCCTGCGACCGCCATGCCCATGGCTCGTATCTGCGGCGACCTCGACCTCGACGGCACGTATGACGCCCACGACCTGCAGATACTCCGCCAACACCTCCGCGGAACCTTCCCCGAGCTACCGGTACAAGTCGCGTACGGCGACCTCGATCTCGATGACACCATCAACGTGGACGACATCGCCGTGGCCACGACTATCCTCGACAAGGGAGACCGCTATGACCTCGCCCAATCGACCCTTCCGGGTTCGGTCGGCCAGGTACGCCAGATCCTTGCTCTTGACTTGAACAAGAACGGCCTGGTCGGACGCGCCCTGGACCCCTTCGACGAATACATCTTCCTCGACTTCCTCAAACAGAACCTTAAAACCCTCCCCTTCCGGATCAGCTACGGCGACCTGGACGCCAACGGGACCGTCGAGGCCGCGGATTACGACCTCGCCAAAAAGGTCCTCTCCAAGGAAATCATCCCCGCGACGCTCAGCCAACTCCTGGCCCTCGACGTGAATCAGGACTATGACCGGAGCGGTCAACCCGAGAAGGATTTGGTCATCAACCGGCTCGATGTGGAGCTCGTCGGTCTCGCCGCCACCGGCGATCCGGACCTGTTCAGGCGCGAAGGACGGTTCTCCTGCCGTTACGGCGACCTCGACCGCGACCATGACGTCGATGCCGCCGACCTCCTCCTCTTGCAAAGCCATGTCGGAGGTACGCCTCTTCCCGATGGCCCCTGTGCCTTGCTCGTGACCGACCTCGATCTCGACGGCAGCCTCAGCGCCGCTGATGCCGCCCTACTCGGAACAGCCGTGGAAGCAGGAGAAGCGGCCGAGCCCTTCCCCGGAGAAACCGAGGTACGCGCTTCGAGAGAGTGAGCAGTGAGTCGCGCCCAGGAAGGAGGAAAGATCAGCCGAAACGATGGACCAGGTTGCGATCCTCGACCGCACCGAACTGGTGTTGCGGTGCCAAGCCGAAGGCCATGGAGCGGGTAGCGTGGTTCCAAGCCAGGGCTTTCTGGGAGGTCAGGCGGTGGGTGGTCATCCGGTAGCCGTTCCCGTAGACCTCGAACAAGATCCAACCGAGCGGGTATTCCTTGGCGCTGACCGTGGTGACGTGGGGGATCGAACCTGCCGCGCCAATCGCCTTCTTGACTCGAGCGCCGTGAGTGTGGGCACAGAGGATGCCCTCGACCCGTCCGTGTTCGGCCACCGCCTTCAGCAACTGTTTGGGATGGGAGGCCTCGACCCAATCGGGGAAGGCGATGGTCCGCGCGATCGGGTGATGGAGGAAGAACAAGGTCGGCAGACCGGCATGCGCCTCGAGTCGATCAATCGTCCAATGCAAGGCCTCGGGTGTGACCCGGCCACGACCGAGCGTGGGATCGATGAAATCGCCGAGCAGGAAGTGGACGCCGTGTCGTACGAAGGAATGCCGACTGGAGGAGAGTCCGAGACACTCGATGAAATGGTCGCTCCCGCTCGCGTCGTGAGGAGTATCGTGATTGCCTCGTCCATAGACTACGGGCACGTCCAGCTCTGAGAACAGGTTTTTCGCCGCCGCGTAATGCTCGGGTTGATCTTTATTACTAATATCGCCGTTGAGCAGCAGGAACTCGACCCCGGCCTGGTTGATATCCTCGACCAGTTGTTCGGTGCAGAACCGCCAGTGCGGGTCCTCGGGATCAGGATTCTTGAAGCATTTCGGGAAATTGTAGTTGTTCCAGACGAAACAACCGGTGTGCGGTTCACCGAGGTGCAAGTCGTTGGCCACCGCGAAGCGCAGGATCGGCTGACCGGCCAAGGCCGGTAAGGTGCGGAACGTACCCCGCGCCAGGGGTTCTCCGTTGCCGGCGTGACAAAGGGTGTAGGCATAGCCTGTTCCCGGGTTCAGCCCAGCAGCGGTACAGAGACCGAAGATGGCTGGCGCGGTCGGTTCGGAAAGAGTTTCTTCACCGTGTTCGGAAAGAAGTTTGAGCACGAGGCCGGAGTCGAGGTCGCTGGCATAGGACAGGGTCACGGCCGTATCGGAGAGGGTGACCAACTCGACTGCTTGGAGTTTCGACCCGTCCTCGGGTCTGGTCATCGCGCGTAGCCCCCCGGGCACCAGAGAAGCTCCCAGGGT
>MGSU01000153.1:8913-9272 GCA_001799195.1 Deltaproteobacteria bacterium RIFOXYA12_FULL_61_11
CGCACCAGAATGCGGGCAAGACGCTGATCAAAGGGTGGATTCTTCATGGCCATGATCCGCTTTTTTTCCCTGCGGGAAGAACGTGCGCCCGGCAACGACTTCGGCAGCGGACCGGCATTCAGTGCAGCATGATTCGCGCCGCCCAAACAAGAACACCTGCCGCGAGCGAAACCAAACCGGTCAGCATCACCCCCACCTTGATGACAATGCGCGATTCCATGCCCTTCATCTCGGCCTTGGTGACCGCTTCCAGACGGGCGATCTCGGCCTTGATGACGGCAACCTCGGCCCGGGTGACCGCTTCCAGACGGGCGATGTCGGCCTTGGTGACCGCTTCCAGACGGGCGATGTCGTTTTTG
>MGSU01000154.1 GCA_001799195.1 Deltaproteobacteria bacterium RIFOXYA12_FULL_61_11
GCTGAGTATGATCAGGAAAAGGAAGCGCCAGTCCCACCAGCCGTAGAAGAGGAAGGAGAAGGCGATCAGGTAGACATAGGAGCCGCGACGGTTCCGTTTGCACAGCGGCCAGAACAGGAAGAAGCAACCGGCGAAGAGGACGAAAACCAGGGAATTGAACAACATGGTTCTGGCCAGTCTCGTTCAGGTTCCGGAGGTAGACTTCCGCACATCGATACTGGACCGCTCAGCACCAGCGCCAGCGGTGGGGTTGGAACGCCGCGACAAGAAACCAGATGTAGTCACGTACGACTTCGCGCTGATCTCGGCACAGCTGGTAGGCAAGGCCTTCCTCCCTCGTGCTAGGATATTCCACGAAGATTCTGGATGGCAAGCGTGTTGCTGCCGAGATACCATTTTTCTTTTGCAGTGCAGCCGACTGTCAGGGGACGTCTCCTTGCGGGGCGACAGGGTTGTTCTACCAAAGAGACGATATGACCCGCTGGATTGAAGATCAAGAGGAAAGGCGCGCGCTGGGAGGAGATCGGAGAGGTCGGTTGTGAAGCAAAGAGTGAACGATTTCTTTGATAACCATTTGATCTGCTTCGGCGCAATAGTCCTTTGCAGCAGCGGCAGATCGTTGCTTCATGGCCACTAGCTCTTCATGGGTCAAGACGTTGAGCGCAGTGGCCAGGGATTTCGCTCTGAAGTCATGACTTATCACCCCGCATTGGTAGCGGGTTACGATCATGGCCATATCCGGTGATGGGCCGATAGCCAAGGCGAGCCTTGCTTGAAGGTATTCGAAAAATTTATTTGAGAGTGAATGAAACAGGTTGAAATTCCTCGGTTCATAGAGGATTAATCCAATGTCATAGGAATTCAGGCGAGACACCACTTGGTGCAATGGCACCGGATCGGGAAAGCCGATCCGCTTGTCAGCTCGTGCATGGACCCGAAGACTCTCGTAATAGTCCTTCATCTCTCTGTCACGTCGCACCAACATGAGGTCGAGAGAGAAGCGGTCATCGAGATACGGCATCATTGCCAACATGACTTCCAATCCCCGCGAGGGTACGGCAATACCATGGTGGATCATGCGGATTTTCCCTGCTGGGGTCGGTGAGGGTTGTATATCAATATATGGGGGGGCATTCGTGACAATATGGGATTGAACTCGGTATTCCTTCTGGTATTGGTCAGCAATACCCTGACAGACCGTTGTCATGGCGTCGCAGCGAGGTATGTAGGTTGCCGCGATGGCTCGGATATATGGTGCATGCCAGAACCGCCAACGGAAACGGTCTTCAAACTGACGCGGTGAATATTCGTGTGAATCGAACCAGAGTTTCGCCTTACCCTTGACAGCGCAGCAGAAGGGCAAACTGTCGAGATCATTGGCCACGACAAGGTCAAAGGTCATAGTCGCGAGGGTATCGCGCAGCTCACGCAGTTCCTTGAATCTCCAATACACTTGTTTATAACGGCGGAGCTTCAAGTTCACGGCCATGGTAGCTTTTCGCAGGATACATTGGGGTGGCTGTTCGAAGGACAGACCAGGTACGCCTTTGATGGCACTGAGACCGTATCCCACAGTAAAACATTCGTGCTCTTGTATCAAGTAGTTGAGTTGTTTTAGCACCCTCGGATCGGAGCGGAGCTGGGAGAAGGAGACGATGAGGATCCGGGCCATAGATACTCCTCAAGGTGTGCTCGCGCAGGCCATGGCCCGGGAGTAGACCAAGTTGACCAAGTACATCGCGGCGCTACCGATGGCGTAGTAGACCATGGCTCCTTGGAAGGTCGGCGCCACGAACCATCCGAAGTATATACTAGAAACCGAGACGGCGAACAATCCCGTTTGCCACGCTAGGTTGAAGCGCTGACGTTCCAGGACGATGAAGGTCGTGCTAAGCGGGCTGGCCACGACCTGGACGGCAAAGACAATGCAGAGGATAGTTACGAGTTCACCGGCGGGGCGCCAGACTTCGCCGAAAACCAGGCCGAAAAGAGGTTGAGCCACAAGGGCTAGAGGCAAGAACACGAGTGGTGAAATGAGGAGCAGGAGGCGCAAGACCCGGCGATAGATAGTCCCCAGGTTTCCGGTGGCCGCGTAATCGGCGCTGGCTTTTTGGCGAAACACCTCGCTGATCGAGTTGGTCAGCACGGACACTGGCAGCGTGATGGCGCGTTGGGCTAGGGCGTAGAAACCCGCGCTCGACAGGCCGAACAGGTGGCCGATGAGGATATTTGGCAGTTGTCCCGCGGCGACATTCATGAAGGAACCGGGGATCATGTAGAGGGGGAAGTTCTTGTACCGCTTAGCCGCGGTCAGGAGCGCGGACCACCCTCCTCCTTCCGGGACCGGTAGTTCGGACGGGGGCAGTGGAGACCGGAGCAGAGCGATGGTGAGCACCCCCAGGCTGAGCGTCAAGCCGCACAGATAGCCCCCGAGGAGTCCGACCGCACCGGCGGAGATACAACCCAACAGGATTTTTACACCGGCAGTGGAGATGGCCTGGAGGATTCTGCTCCAGGCCATGAAGTGGTAGCGCAGCCGTCGGTTGGCCCACGCGCTGAGCGCTTGGTTCCAGCCCAGCATGCAGATGGTCGGCGGTATCCACCACACCCACGGGGTGCTCGCGGGTACGCCGAGCAAGCCGACCACCCAAGGGGTGAAGATCGTGCAGAGCAGGGCGGCGAGGAGACCGACCAGGAGCGGAACGATCAGGCTGAGGATCAGGACGGTTCGCCCCTCGCGATGTTCCTTGGGCAGGAGGATGGCCATTTCGTAACGCCCGTTGGCCACGGTGCCGACAATGGTGGTGACGGCGCCGAAGATGGCGAAGATCCCGAAATCCCGGGGCGTGTACTGCCGGGTAAGGATCGGAGCAGTGAGCAAGGGGATGGCCTGGGCAATCATGGTTCCGGACATCAGGGTCACGGTATGACGGAAAAAGGCGCTCTGCTTGAGCTCAGTCAGGGCGGTGATGCCAAGGAGCTTCAGGAGGAGCGTGCGCGCACCACCTCGGCCCTTCATCCAGGTCGGCTTACGCACTGAACGGCCTCTGGACAAGTGGGGCTGGCAGGCTGCTTAGGCCGGGCGCGCGATGACCGAGGACGATGATCGGGGCGAGTATCGCTCTCTGTCGGGGGGGAGCCACGCCACGTTGCGTGTTGTGGGCGACTTTTCCGAGGTCGGAACGAGTTTCCATGTGCGGTGCCGAGGTTGCCGGTCAAGCGCCGGCAAAGGTCTTGAGGTAACCCTCGTGCGAGGACAGGAAGGTGGCGATGGTGCGCACGATCGGGTTGTCCGAGGCGGTCTTGCCTCCGTCCTCGAGAATGGCCCGGTAGTTCCGGTCGACCTCGGCGATGGCCGCTGGGTCGAGGCCGCGACGTTCGGCGCCGACGCGGTTGAACTTGAGGATGCGGGCCGGGACACCGGTGACCACGGCGAAGGGGGGGATGAGCCGAGTGTTGGCGGCCAGCATGCCGATCATGGCAGACTCTCCGATATCCAGCCACTGATGGGTCATGGAGCCCAGCCCGATATAGGCGTATGCCCCGACGATCACGCCGCCGGCGAGCAGCGAGTGCGCCATGGTGACATTGTTCGCCACCTGGCAATCGTGGGCGATGTGCGAGCGGGCCATGTAGTAGCCGTGATCTCCGACCGTGGTGCAGGAGCGCCGCACCGGTGAATTGATGGTCACGAACTCGCGGAAGAGGTTGTCGCTGCCGATGGTGATGACCCCGTCTTCGCGCAAGATATCGCCTTTGGTACCCATCTCGCCCTGACCGCCGACTGCGCATTGGCCCAGGAAGTGATTGTTGTCGCCGATGCGCACCGTGTTGCTGAAGTAGCCGCCCGGGCCGAGACGGTTGTTCTCGCCGATGCTGATGTTGCCCTGGAGCACGACCAGGGGACCGATTACCGTGCCGGCGGCGATGGAAATATCACCTTCGAGGACGGCGGTGCGGTGAATGGTCGCGGTGGGATGGATCATGCTTGGACCTCCTCAGGTCAGGCCGGGTATGCGGTGCGTCCATCGGCGTTCCTCGCCGTCCGGTAGAGCTGCTCGATGAGCGCCACGGATTTGCGGCCCTCGATTCCGCTGACCCCGATGGTGCTGTGGCCGTCGAGCACGTCGAGGATGTTTTTGTAAACCAGGTCGTGGTTGGACATCGAGCCCTGGTAATGGCCGTAATCGTTGGCCGGGGCCGATTCCTTGATCCCGACGATGCAGTAGTCCTCGAACTGCTGGTACTCGAGTACGTTGAGGTATTGACCGCCGATCTTGACCGTTCCCTTGTCTCCAAACAGGGTCAGCGAGCCCTCCATGTTCTTGGCGAAGCTGTTGACCGTGTAGTTGATGGTGCCCAGGGCGCCGTTGAGGAAGCGCAGGATGACCACCCCGCTGTCCTCGAAGTCGATCAAGTCGCGGTGCAGGAAGTTGGCGCCGTAGTATTGGAAGGTCTCTACCTCTCCGACCATCCACAAGAGCAGGTCGATGAAGTGACTGAATTGGGTGTACAAGGTCCCGCCGTCAAGTTCGGCACCGCCCTTCCAGTCCGATTCCTTGTAATATTCGGCGTTGCGGTTCCAGAAGCAGTTGAGCTGCACGTTGGTGATGCGGCCGAGCTTGCCCATGGCCAGGGCGTTCTTGACCGCGACCACGGGGGGGTTGAGTCGGTTCTGCTTGACCACGAAGAGGTGCCGACCGGTGTGCAGAGAGGCATCGATCATGCGGTCACAGTCGCTGGTGCTGATAGCCATGGGCTTCTCGCACAACACATGATGTCCAGCTTCGAGCGCGGCGATGCTGTGCTCGGCATGCAGACCGTTGGGCGTGCAGACCGAGACGACCTCGACCTCTTGTTCTGCCGCGAGCATGGTCGTCAGATCGGAATACGTTCTGCAACCGTACGTTGCACCGAAGGCATCTGCCCGTTCGGCTCGGATATCGCAGACCGCGACGAGCTTGCCCATCGTGGAGATGTGCTTGGCATGCCGCTGAGCAATCCGACCACAACCGATAATAGCGAAGGTATGAGGGGTCATCAGTGTCTTCAACTCCATGCGATAGACCCTACCTAGACGAATCTCACCTCCTGATCAAGGAAAAACCGAGCATTCATGCACCAGCCAGCGCTGCTGTGAGAGCATCGACGACATACGCGATCTCGGCGTCCTCGAGTTCGGGGAAAAGGGGAAGACTGAGGATATGTTTCGAGGTTGCTTCAGCGACCGGGAAATCGCCCTCCCGGTATCCCAGGTGTTGAAAAGCAGGTTGTAGGTGCAAGGGAATGGGATAATGGATACCGCAACCAATACCCTTTGCCGTGAGCTGTTCTAGAATCACATCCCTCTTTTCGACCTCTACCACCAAGAGGTGATAGACGTGCAGGGCATTCGGGCGTTCGAGCGGCAGGGTCAGGTCTGGCACCGACCCGAGTAGTCGACGGTACAAAGAGACGCGTTCCCGTCGGCGCTCGGTCCAAGCAGGAAGATGCCGCAGTTTAGCCAGGAGAATACTGGCCTGAAGGCCATCGAGGCGGAAGTTGAAACCCGAAAGTTCGTGTTCGTACTTCTTTCCCTTGGCCCTACCGTGATCGCGCACCATGGCGGCTTTCCCTGCCAACCCCGCGTCATCAGAGACCAGGGCTCCCGCATCTCCGTACGCACCGAGGTTCTTCCCGGGGTAGAAGCTGAAACAACCTGCCTTACCGATGGTTCCGACTCTCCGTCCATCGATCGTCGCTCCGTGTGCTTGAGCACAGTCCTCGATGACGGTAAGCCCATAGCGCTCCGCCACAGCCATGAGGGAAGGCATATCGACCGGCTGACCGTACAGGTGTACCGGGAGCAGTGCTTTCGTGGCCGGAGTGATCGCGGCCTCCAGCAAGGAAGGATCCATGGTGTGATACCCTGGTTCACAATCCACGAATCGCACCATGGCTCCGCATAGTTCGATCGCTTCCGCGGTGGCGATGAAGGTGTTCGGGACGGTCAACACCTCGTCGCCAGGACCTATTCCGCTGGCCCGCAGCGCAAGATAGAGGGCATCAGTACCATTGCCCGTCCCAACGGCGTGAGCGGCTCCACAGTACGAAGCCCACTCTTCTTCGAACCGGGTGACAAAAGGCCCACCTATGAAAGCAGTAGCCTGCAAGACGTCCCGAATGGCTTTGTCCAATTCGGGAGCATGGGCTAGGTACTGACGTTCGAGATCGACCAAAGGAATATGCACGATAGGTCTCCTTCTGCAAGCTGGCAGGTGGATCGGATAAACCCCCGAACTTCCCATAGTGAGAACCGCTAGAGATGTAAAGCCCTTTTCCCTGGGGATAGGGCAACGACCAGGTGGATGTGAGGCTCCAGTTCCCTGAGTGGGGTGAAGCCAGATGGGGGACCATGGCAACGATCAACCCTCATCGAAACCACTACTGTTACCTCTTGTTATTGCAGGACTTGCGCTGGCGAGTGGCTTCTTGTACACTCGCTGGTGAATCTCTTGGAGCCCTCTTAAAAAGAATGCCGATAGAACCCACCATGACGTTGCCTGCGATCACGGCAGACCCTACCTCCGTGATCACGGTCCACCTGCCCGATGACCATCTGCCGGAACGGCGCTACATCGTGGAAACCTTGCTCGGCGAGCGCCTTGGACTTCCCCTGGCCTTCGTCGTAGACGGCTTGCCCGATTATCGCTTGCGGCTTGCGAGCGGAGCCGAGTTGGTCGTGCGCGATCACTTCTTCTCACGTTTGGAGAAGGACCGCGGTCCGACGGACCGCGACCTGCCGCGGCGCATCCCCCACTGGCCCTTCGACTACGCCCCCGAACGCGACCTCCTGATCCTGTATGGAGAGACCGGAGTATCCCTGGGGCAACGCCAGATCGTCCTGCGCGCCGATCTCTTCGGCGGGGCCTTCTTCATGCTGTCCCGCTGGGAAGAGCATCTGCCAGGGGAGCGCGATGAACACGGGCGCTTCCCGGCAGCCTCGAGCGTCGCCCTGCGCCAGGGGTTCCTGCACCGTCCCGTGGTCGATGAGTACGTCGAACTGCTCTGGACCATGCTCGTGCACCTTGGCTATGCTGCACCCCGACGCGACACTGCCTTCTGTTGGGAATTGACTTGTGATGTAGACCAGTTGCAGCTCTGGCCGCGTCGCCGCAGGGTGGCCAGGACCTCGCTGAGCGTGCTGCGGCACACCCGTTCGGCCCGGGCCTTCCTGTATACCGCGGCCCGCGGCGCAGCGACCTTCGTGCTCGACCACCCCGACCCCTACGACAGCTTCGATCGCCTGATGGACCTCGCCGAGTCCGTGGGAGTGCGTGCGCAGTTCTTCTTCATGGCCGGCGGCTCGACCAGGCTCGATGCCGGGTACAACCTGACCTCGAGGACCCTGCCCCGGGCAATCGCCGCGATCAATCGTCGTGGACACCTCCTGGGCTTCCACCCGAGCTACGTCACCTATAACCAGCCCGAGCGTTGGGCAGCCGAATTCCGAAGGTTCCAGGAGTTCGCGCCCAACCACCTGCGCCGTGGGCGGCAACACGCGCTGCGTTTCGAGGTCCCAACCACCTGGTGTATCTGGGACGATCACGAGATGGAGTTCGATCTCTCGCTCGGGTATCCGGAACACGAGGGGTTCCGTTGCGGAACCTGTCACGCTTTCCCGGTGTTCGACCTCGGGATGAGGAGGCGTCTCCAACTCCGCGAGTTGCCCCTCCTGGCCATGGACAGGAGTTTCGTGACCTACCAGCAACTCACGCCCGAGCAGGTGCGGAAACGTCTCGACGAGCTGGTGGCCACGGTGCGCAAATACCGCGGACGTTTCGTGTTGCTCTGGCACAACTCGAGCTTCTTCGTCCCGCCCTGGCCTGCCCTGGAGCCGGTCCTGGTCGACCTGCTGACCGGACGCTGAGAACCCCCGCAGAGGATGTCGGTTGGCCGACCGTTGCATTGCCGCCGGGCTGACGGTATCATCGGGGGCCACGTCACAGCGGGAAGGGTTATGCCAGGCATCGGGAAAACTACGTGGATGCTTAAGGGGTTCGGACCAGGATTAGCCCTGTTCCTCGCCGCCGGGATCCTTGCCCCCGGTGAGGCCCGCGCCATGGTCCCGCTGGGATTCGGGTTGTTGCTCCTCCTCCTCGTGCTGAACGCGCTGCAGGTTCGCCCTGTTCGTCCGAGCATGCTCCTCGCCGCGCTCCGTCCCCTCGGTCTCGGTCTGCTCGTAACCTATGGCCTCGTCCCCCTGCTCGTCGTCGCGGCCGCTCACCTGCTCCTGGACGATCGATGGTTGGTCTTCGGGGTCGCCGTGGCCGCGCTGACCCCGGTCGCCGTCGTCGCGCCCCATTTCGCCGCCGCGCTCGGTCACGATGAAGTCCTGGCCGCGCTCCTGGTCTTCGTGTCCATGGCCCTCTGTCCGGTGGTGTTCCCCTTGGGCCTGTGGGGTTTCGGCTTCGACCCGAAGGCCTTCCCGCTCCTCTTTCTGGCAAAACTGATGGCCGCGTTGGTACTCGGACCCCTCCTGTTCGCAGCCCTCTGGCGCAGGCTTGCTCCGGGCACGTTGCGGCCCGTGCTCGCCGCAGCGCCTGCGGCAAATTTCCTGCTGCTCGGAGCCCTGATGTACGTGCTCGTGGCCATGACCTGGAGGCAATACCTGGCCGGCAGTCTGCCGTTTTGCACCCTGGTCGTGCTCGCGGGGCTCTTGCTCGCCCAGAGCCTTTTGCCCCTGGCCCTGGTCCCGCTTTTGGCAGGGACCCGGTTTTCCCCCCCGGTGTTCGGAGCCTTGGTCGCGAGCTGCTCCATGCGCAACGCCGCCCTGGCCGTGGGGTTGTTGTTGTTGGTTGAACCCCGAGCAGCCGTGGCGCCGGCCTTTGGCTTATTGGCCAATGCGGTCATCTTCTCCCTGTTGCCCTGGGTGCGAGCGCGATGAAACCACGGCGTACCATCCTCTTAATGATTCTCGGGGGCCTTTGTCTTGCTTCGCTTGCGGTGGTGCTGGCGCGGCGGGACCGGACCGGAGTGCGACCCGGAAACGGGGAGAGGACGAAACTGTACTGGTTCATCCCCGACGGTCTGCGGGCCGCGGGAGCCCCACTCGACCTCTTCGAACTCGCCCGGCGTGGGATCTTGCCCAATCTAGCCCGGATGATGGCGGAAGGAACGTACGGGTATTCCATCCCTGCTTTCCCAACCCATACGCCGGTCGGCCATGCCTGCTTGGCCACCGGGGTGTATCCCGACCGGCA
>MGSU01000155.1:0-6399 GCA_001799195.1 Deltaproteobacteria bacterium RIFOXYA12_FULL_61_11
CGATATCGTGGAGCAAGCCGGCCCGCTTGGCCAACTTCACGTTCAGACCGAGCTCATTGGCCATAACCCCACAGAGGAACGCGACCTCGAGGGAGTGCTGATAGATGTTCTGGGCATAGCTGTAACGGAACTGCAGGGTGCCGACCAAACGGAGTATTTCCGGATGAATGCCGTGCAACCCGAGGTCGAAGGTAGCTTGATCGCCGGCTTCCCGCACCTTCTGGGCGACCGTCTTCTCCGCCTTCTTGACCACCTCTTCGATCCGTCCCGGGTGAATACGACCGTCGGAGATCAGTTTCTGCAGGGTCATGGCCGCGACCTCGCGACGTATGGGATCGAAGCAGGACACCACCACGGCTTCCGGGGTGTCGTCTATGATCAGGTCGACCCCGGTCGCTGCTTCTATTGCGCGGATGTTGCGGCCTTCGCGACCGATGATGCGGCCTTTCATCTCCTCGTTGGGCAGATTGACCACGGTGACGGTGCGCTCGGTCACGTATTCGCCTGCATAGCGGGAAATGGCGGTGGCAATGATGTTCTTCGCCCGTTTCTCGGCGCTCTCCCGGGCCTCTTCCTCTATCTGTCGGATGCGTTTTGCAGCCTCGTGCTTGGCTTCGGCCTCGATACCGGCAATCAACTGTTGTTTGGCCTCTTCCCTCGACAACTGGGCTACCTGTTCGAGCTTGCCGAGAATCTCGTCCCTGTACTTCTCATTCTCTTCGCGTTCGTGCTGGAGACGCTGCTCACGATCCTGGATCTCCTGACGTTTTTTCGCCAACTCGTCTTCTTTTGCATCGAGTCCGGCCAACTTTCGATCGAGGACCTCCTCTTTGGCGCTCAGGCGACGTTCCCTTTTTTTCAGTTCACCGGTGTTCTCTCGAACCTCTTCCTCGAATTTTTCCTTCATTTCCAGGAGGCGCTCGCGAGTCTTGGCCTCGCCTTCCTGCAACAGCCGCCGCTTCTCGTTCTCAGCCGCAGTGAGGATTTTCTCTGATTGTTCTCGGGCACTCCCAAGACCTGCAGCAGCACGGCGGCTGAAGTAGAGATATCCGGCGAGGATTCCGAGCAGCACAGCTATGGGGGTCAGGATGTACACGGTCATGGGTTGCATCTCCTGCGTAAAGGTGTGTTCACGGGATTCCGTCCCTTACTGCAGAGAGGGGGGACAAGGCAGGTGCAAGAATCCTCAGCGGGTTTCTTGGCACCAGGGGCTCATCTCGTGGCAGCGTCGAGCCGCAGGGCCTCATCGGCGAGTTCCCGCAAGGAGATCAAGCGTCCTTTCACGCTCGCGAGCAGGGAACGGTAGTAATGCTCACGTCGCTGATACTCCGCGATGAGCGCACAACTCGCCTCGAGCAAGATGTGGAGATCCGACTTGGTCCCGTGCTCCTCCCGGGTCGTAGCGATCTTGGCCTGGAGTTGTTCGACGATGGGTCGGAGATCCTCGGCACAAGAATCGTGGCGAATCCTGAAGGTCCTATCGAAGAACTGGACGGACTCGGTGTGCCGAGCGTCCATGGTATACAAGGGTAAGCAGTCGGCTTCCACTATCGGGAGACCCCCCTCTAGATCGGAATCCCTCGAAAAAAGATTTGTTAGCACAACGACCTGGACAAGTCAAAGAAAATTCCCGGTCAACCCTCGCGGGGGCTAGACAAGCCTCGAGAACTGGTCCATCATCTCGCTTCCCCGGAGCGGTACCGTGAACGATCGGGGTGGAAGGGAGGTCGAACATGGGTCTATTGACCGGTTCCATCGGTTATCGCAGTTATTGCGTGCTCGGCGAGGTGCCGGCAAATTACAAAGATACGTTCCTGGCCCTCATCAACCGATATCTTTTCAAGAATTTCAGTGACGAAACCGAGGATGAGACCTTGGGGTGGGTCCCCTGCAACGACACTCTGGCCGAAGTGATCGGCTTCGATGAGATGTTCCTCAACGAATACGTGCTCCTGACCCTCCGCAAAGACACACGCAAAGTCCCGGGCAACATCCTCACCGCCCACACACGACATGCCGTTCGCTGTTATCGAGAAGAACACCAACTCGAACGAGTGCCGACCCGCGTGCGCAAAGAACTGCACGAACGAGAACATCTCCGCTTGCTGACCAAGGTCTTCCCCTCGATGCAAACCTGCGACTTATGCTGGAACGTTTCCAGCGGACGTCTCTATTTCTTCTCCTCCTCCGAACGCATGAACGAGGACTTCACCCGCTTGTTCCAGCGGACCTTCGGGCTCGAAGTCCTCCCGCTCTGTCCGACCCGCCTCCTGCAACTCCAAGGGCTCGAACTACCAGGGGCGGATTCCCGTATCCTGGGCCAGGAATTCCTGACCTGGCTCGTATTCAAGTTGGACACCGCGTATCTCGAATTGACCGAAGCACTCCCAATCAAGACCGAGTGTTGGATCGATGAACAGCTCAGTTTGAGGGGGGAAACTACGCGCAACAGCTTCAGCGGACCTCTCAGCACCTCGAACCTGGAAACCAAGATCGGGGTGCGGCGCGGCAACATGGTCGACCGCTTACGCCTCGGCTTCCGCATCGGGGAATTGGAGTGGCGCTGCACCCTGACCGCTCCACCTCAAGACAAGCGCTCCGTTGCTGTGCCA
Source organism: Deltaproteobacteria bacterium RIFOXYA12_FULL_61_11 (assembly GCA_001799195.1). GTDB lineage: Bacteria > Bdellovibrionota_F > JAHFAK01 > YA12-FULL-61-11 > YA12-FULL-61-11 > YA12-FULL-61-11. Next base: position 2,613 of record MGSU01000155.1, read on the forward strand.
AAGGGCGTGGCCATCGAGGAGGACGATGCCTTCTACGAGCGCGTCAGCACCATCGAGCAGGTCGAACAGGTCGTTTTCGCCTTGTTCGACCTGTTCTTGGACGTGCGACGAACTCCGGAAACCTGGCAACCCGAGCAACTGGCTTTCGCGGGATGGCTCGCCGAATTGCCGCTCGACTCTCTCCCCACCCCAGAACAACGCTGAGGGAGGATTACCTGGACCTCACGGCACCCGATCCCATCGTCCCTCGACTGACCATCCTCCCGAACGGTCTCCACGTGGTCAGCGTCGAACTGCCCCATTTCCACTATTGCGAACTGGTCTTCTACCTCAGGATGGGGTCGCGCTTCGAGACCCCGGAGAACAACGGAATCTCCCACTTCCTCGAACACATGCTCTTCCGGGGCAACAAGCGGTATCCCGACTACCAATTGGCTACCGAGCTTATCGAGGACCTCGGCGGGAGCATCAACGCCTATACGAGCAAGCTCTTCACCTCGGTCAACCTCCACGTCCTACCGCGCTTTCAGGCCCAAGGGCTCGGCATGCTCAGTTCCTATCTCATCGAACCGCTCTTCCGCGGGATCCGCACCGAACGCAAGATCGTGCTCGAGGAATTGCTCGAAGACCGCAGCGCCGACGGAGAGGACATCCAACCCGAGAACCTCACGCGACAGCTCGCCTTCCCGGTCGGCAACCCGGTCGGTCTGCCGATCATCGGAACCCCCTCGACGATCAAGACGTTCAAGAAACAGGACCTCTCGGCTTTCCACGAGCGGCACGTCCGTACCGGGAACATGGTCCTCTGCAGCGTCGGTGCGGTCGACCACGACCTCCTGGTCGAAGAGGCGTTCCGGCAACTCGGCCATTTCCCCTCCTCCTCTCCCGTTTCCCTGCCCCCGGTGCCGACAACCCTGCCCGGTCCTCGTTTCTGCTTCGTAGAGAACGCCGCCAGCAAGAACGATGTCCTCCTGTCCTTCTTCGGTCCCCCCGAACTCGACGAGGGTTTTTTGGCCCTGATGCTGGTCAAACGCCACCTCGACAGCAACCGAACGCGATCCCTCTACAATCACATCTGCATTGAACTCGGTCTTGCTTATGATATTCAGGTCAACCTCGACCCCCAGTACGATCACACCTGCTTCGACATTTCGTTCTCGGCCTCGGCCGACAACGTCCCTCGGATCATCACCGAGGTCCTGAACATCATCCGTGAGTTAAGGGAGCAAGGTCTGGACGAAGACGAACTCGACAGAGCGCGAACCCGCCTGGGCTTCGACCTGGAATACTCCCTGGACAGTCCCTCCTACCTCTCCGAATGGTTCGGAGGCACCCAGCTCTACACCCGGCCCCATGGCTACAACGAACGCCTGACCAACCTCGCGCGACTGACCCGGGCCAAACTGGAGCAGGTCATGGCCCAGGTCTTCCGTTCGGAGAACTGCTACTGCGCGGTGGTCGGGAAAATAGTGACGTGCTCAGAGGAAATGTTCCGGCTATAACACGCTTCTCGGGAACTTCGTCACCGGGTCATCTGACCCGGGCAATCCCCTCTCCTTCGCGATCATCGACATCGAGCATGTAACGCTCGGGATCGGCCGGATACCCGTTGAGACGCACCTCGTAATGGAGATGGGGCCCGGTACTACGTCCGCTGTTCCCGAGGTGGGCGATGGCCTCGCCTCGTTTGACCTCGTCGCCGACTTGGACGAGGTTGCGGGCATTATGCCCATAGCGCGTGGTAAGGCCAAAACCGTGATCGATGATGACCATCCATCCGTACGAGGTATAGGTTCCCGAGAAGGTGACCACCCCATCGGCCGCGGCTACTACCGGGGTCCCGAGCGGTCCGGCGATATCCACCCCCTCGTGGAAACGCTCTGCCCCATCACTTGGTCCGTCGCGATAACCGAAGGGAGACGTTATCCAACCCTTGATCGGTCGGATCGTCGGAGTAGCGAACAATTTGATCTTGCGTTCGTCGAGGTAGGAAAAAAAGGCATCAAGATGCTGTTCAACGAGCTGGGAGGATCGCTGGGCTGCCGCCACCTTGTGGACGAGGATCTCGAGTTCGCGCTCGAGCTCGCTCTTCTCGCTCTCGAGGATCAACCTGGTGAAACCGTGCTCGATGGGGTTCTCGGGCAAGGGGCCGATGGCGACATTGTTCTGACCGGTCTCGTCGAAAAGCAGGGTCTGGAGCTTGTTGTAGAGCCGTTTGACCTGTTTCTGTTCGGTCATGAGTTTATTGAGCTTGTCCTCGACAACATCCATGTTCGAGGTGAGGATCTCATTCTTGGCCGTCACCGCAGCACAGTGGGCAACGAGTTGATGATAGCTCCAGGTATAGTGTCCGAGCAGGAGCAGCCCACCGAGCAGGACAACCCCGAGCAAGGCAACGAGTTGCAGGGTTCTCCTGCCGAAGGAAAGACTGCGGATGCGTCCATGGCTGCCGGGGACGATCAGTACCTTGTACAGCCTGGCCATGAACGGCTCCCCCCCACTCTCTCTCGACCGTCGAGAGGCTCGTGTTCCGAACTTGGTGACTATATAGGAAGAAAAGTTCCGGTCAACGAAAAATACGCCGTCCTTGCCAACCCTTGCTCAGCCTCACGCTTCCTCGTTCTTGACCGCTTGGAGCAAGGTGACGGTGAAACAGGTTCCCTTGCCGGTCTGGGTTTCAAAAGAAATACTGCCCCCATGTTGGACGACGATATCGTGTGCAATGGCCAAACCGAGCCCAGTGCCGTTCGCCTTGCCATGGGTGACGAAGGAATCGAAGAGACGATCCCTGATACACTCGGGTATGCCGGAGCCATCGTCCTTGACGGTGAAACGAAGATCCTCCCCCTCGCGAAGGAGCACCACCTCGATGGATCCTTTTCCCTTTACAGCATCGGCGGCATTGTTGACGAGGTTGCACAGCACTCGGCGCAGTTTGTCCTCGTCGAAACGGGCTTTCCCGGCATAGCGTACGACGACGGAGAGAGAGAGTTCCGGAGAACCCTGCAAGCTGGTTTTGAAATGGCTCTCGAGTTCCTGCATGAATTTATGACAATACACCTGCCGCTGGAGAATGCTGGCCTGGCCTCGGGCAAAAGCGAGGGTGTCCTCGACCATGGATTGGATCAACTTGAGTTGCCGTTGCGCCTGCTCATAGTTCTTGCGCCGTTCTTCGGCACACTCTTCTTCGACGGTGAGGAAGAAGAGGCCGGAGAGGACCGACATGGGAGTCTTGAAATCATGGATGATCCCGGAAAGAGCCTGCCCGATGGCTACCAGGTTCTCGGATTTACGACGTTCTCGCCGATCTTCGAGGTGTTGCAGGAAGCGGCCGATCTGACCGGCGACCAAGCGGGCCGAGACCTCGCTGGCTTGCCCGAACCCCAGCTCCTCCCTCCTTCCTCCCAAGAACACCTCCATTGCCCCGAGAATCCCATCCCCGCCAGGGATCGGTACACAGAGCAACCCCGTCGGATGGAGACCGAGGATACCGGCATAGCGGGAATAGCTGGTGGCTTCGGGAGGTAGATTATTGATGCGCCTTGTCTTGCCGAAACGAAGGGCATAGCCGATAACGCCTTGGTTTTGCTGTACCTCAAAATGATCAAGGCGTCCGGCCTCGGTCCGGCTGGTTCCCCAACACCGCAACGCGTCTCCCCGGGGATTGCACAGGGCCAAGGTGACCCCATCTGCATCGACCAGCTTCAGGACCTTTTGCATGGCGAAATGGAGAACTTCGTCGAGGTCTTGATGATCCCCGGCAAAGGTCTCGATCTCCAGGAAATCC
>MGSU01000155.1:6415-9003 GCA_001799195.1 Deltaproteobacteria bacterium RIFOXYA12_FULL_61_11
TGCTCAGCAGTTGTTGCTTGGTCTTGAGGAACTCGATGTTCTTCTGGATCACCTGTTGGTACAATCGGGAATTCTCGAGGGCGGCCTGGGCCACGGCGCCGATTTCCCCCAGGGCTTCAAGACCCTCTCGAGGAACGTCGCCTTGGATGATCCTGCTGAGTTCGAGTACTCCGCCGGGAGTCTGGCTCCGCTCGCCCACAGGACAGAACAGGACCTCTCTCGGGCTTCCACCGAGGTCCACTTCCTCGAAGCGGAGGGCCCGGCGCTCTCGGACGACTTCTTCGAGGTGAGGGTGTCCACGGTCGAGGCTTTCTTCCCGGAGTTCCCCCCCCGTACGCTGGTAGGTCTGCACTCGCTGGCCATCGGCACTGAACAGGTGGAAGAGGCAGCGATCCGCGGAGAACCGTCGTTCGAGCAAGGTCAAGAGGGTGGCAATCAACTGACGGCGATCAAGACCCGTCTCGAACAACGCCAACAGCTCACCGAGCCCCTTCCCGTTCACTCTGTTCCTGCCTTCCGCTCCGTGTCGTGGCGTCACTATAAGGCAGGAGGCCATGCGTGACAACGACATTCCGAGGTCAAGGGGGATACCTTCAGTCTTGGGGGTGGATTGCAGATTGTTAGTCACCACATTGGGGTGGCGCCGACGGGGTCCCCCACCACGCGCAAGCATGAGCATGGTGGGGGTGAGAGGCGACAGGACCCCTTACCTCAACTAAGACTGAAGATACCACGCCCGGTTCCGAGCATCCTGTCTCGCAGTCTTCCCACTGGCACAACGGTTGCTTCCCTCGGGATGTTCGGTTCTTGCTCGTCGTCCAAGATATTGGTTTCATGGTCGGACGAGCAGAACTCACCTCAGCCGTGGAGACATGATGACCCTAAAGCCAGTTCCCACGCACCGGTGCTTCCTCGCGGTCCTGCTCGGCCTCCTTCTTACCCTACCCCTGGGTGCGGTCCCCAGGATTGTCCCCCTCTCCGAGGAGGTCCTCCTCGACCTCCTCCAGAACGGGGAGGAAGAACTGGAACGCCTGCTCGAACAGCTCGACGAGCAAGAGCTGAAAGAAATCATAGAGCTGGCCTACTCAAAGCAATCCTACCAACTGAACAAGCCGCTCATCGACGCCCTGCTCCAGGAATTCATCGCGGCCTCGGGTTTGCCCGAGCCCTATGTGAAGAGCTTCCAGGCCCTCTTCGAATCCCTGCCCGAAGAACACCAGCAGGTGTTCCTAACAAAAATTGCAATACTTTCTAAAAATTACAAAAAAGTCACCGTGGCTGACCTCGAGGAGCCCTGCCATTACTTCTTCCTCCACCTCGACTACAACGACCCGGAGGTCGAGCAGCACTTCAAGGCCATTCTCGGGCACTACATCGACAGCACCGGCCTCTTCGAGCAAGAGGTTACCGGCGCGCTCCTACCCGAGGCCTATCACGGGCTGGTCAAGGATATCTTCACCTTCTTCCTGATCCGTCTCAACCCGGAACGCAGGGCAACCAAGATCACCGAACAAATCCTGTTCCGCCCCAGCTCCAAGAAGAAAGAACAGGGCGAACGGCTGCTCAACCTCATCAAAGACCTGCCCACCCTCCAGAAGATGGGGCAGATCATTGCCCGCAATCCCTATCTACCCGAAGTCTACAAACGCTCCCTCCAGGAATTGGAGGACAACCTCAAACGGGCGAAGACCAACGATCACATCGATCGAATCGTCCTCGAACTGGCTAAACGCGGGAGCTTGCGGGGTAACCCCGCTGAGCAGTCCGAGGAAGAGCCCTTGGTCACCGTGGAACTCACCACCCCCACCTTCGGTGCCGTTTCCCTGACCATCGAGCGAGAGCCTCTCGGTGCCGGCACCGTGGCCGAGGTCATTCCCTTCGTCCTCCGTTCCTCGAACGGTCAGCGCAAGGGCGTGTTCAAGCTGCTCAAACCCGGTATTGCGCAAGCGATCGAAGAAGAGTTCGCGATCATGCAGGACCTCATCCTTCACTTCGGCAAGCAACTGGAGCAACTCCAGACCGAGGGAACATTGCCGGGCACCATTGCCCTCGAGGACATTCTCTCGGGCAAGGTCGACAGCAGCCAACTCGTCTATGCCGTGGTCGGAGTAGCCGACCTCAAGAAGTTGTTCCGCGAAGCCAGCACCTTCATCCGCGACGAGGTCCAGGTCCTCCGCGAACAGCGCTACTTCGCCATGGCCCACCGCTATTACGAAGCCCTGCCCGGAGCGACCACCCCGGAGATGTTCTGCCCCGATCTCTGCACCGAGAACCTTACCGCCATGGAACGCGCTCCGGGCGGCAAGATTTCCAAATTGCCGGAAGGTGCAACAGCCGAAGAACGTCACCTGCGTGCGCTGCGCTTGGCCGGATCCTTCCTGATCCCGGCCCTGTTCCAGGAGGTTGAGGTCGAGGGCAAGAAAGTGTCCTTGTTCCACGGTGATCCGCACGCCGGGAACATCTTCTTCGACAGTCAGAGCGACCTCTTGACCTTCCTCGACTGGGGTTTGCTCGGCACCTTGAGCCGGGATCAGCGCAAGGCATTCCTGATGCTCTATCTCTCGGTCGAGTGCGATGATCGCACCACC
>MGSU01000156.1 GCA_001799195.1 Deltaproteobacteria bacterium RIFOXYA12_FULL_61_11
CGAGAGCCCCATCGACCAGTACCTCGTCCAACACCCCGAGTTCGTCACCGAGACCCCGGTGGAACAGGCCTGGCTCGACGGAGACAACCCCTACGTCCTGCTCCAGCACCTCCCCTGCGCCGCCCACGAGTATCCGTTACGGCCCGAAGAACCCCTGCTCGAGGGTCCGGCCTACCGGCAAGCCGTGGAGACCCTGCACGCCGCCGGCACCTTCAAGTGGTATCGCGGCTGCTCGCGCTACGCCCTGCCCGACTACCCGGCCAAGGGGGTCAACCTGCGCGGACTGACGGATCACAACGTTGAGATCCACTGCCAGGGCGACGTCATCGGCGAAATCGATCCGATCGGCGCACGCGGCTCTCTCTATAAGGACGCGGTCTACCAGCACCTCGGTCGGCGATACCTCTCGCTCTCCCTCGACCTCGAACAGAAGCTCTGCGAGGTCGCTCCGACCGAGGTGCGCTATTACACCGAGGCGGTCTGGGAGGGGCGGGTGACCCTTGGCGAGGCGGAAGGCCGCCGGGAGCACCACGGTCACCTGTTGCTCTTCGGCGCCGTGACCGTGAACAAGCAACCCAAGCTCTACAAGAAGATCCGCGAGGGGAGCTTCGAGAACGTCGGGTACGGCCCCATCACCCTGCCGCCCTTCGAATACGAAACCACCGGTCTGTGCCTGCTGCCTGGCCGCGCCTGGATCGAGACCCTGGAGGCGGTGGACAAGCGTTTCGTGGACCTCGGCCTGCGGGGGCTGGCCTACCTCCTGCGGCGGGTCGCCCCCAGTCTGTGCATGGCCGCTGTCGGCGACATCGATACCGACGTGGCGTTGGCCGAGTACGAAGAAGCCACGTGGCGCAGCGCGCTCTACCTGTACGACGCGCTCGAGGGCGGGGTAGGTTTCGCCGAGAAGATCTTCCAGCTCCTCGAGTCCTCTCTCGGCCTGTGCCGGGAGGTGCTCCGCGAGTGTCCCTGCCGGGGGGGGTGTCTGGCCTGCGTCCCCCCGCTGCTCCCGGGAGTGTCCGGCGAAGAGACCGAGCAACTCCTGGTCGAGAGCGATGTCGCGGTGCGCTGCTGCGAGAGCCTGCTTTCTTCTCTGCTCGAGGGAACCCTCGTGGTGCCCGTGGTCACGCGGATCGAACGCAGGACCGGTCGGGCGGTCGAGCCTGCGCCCGAGGATCCCGAGGCAGCCCTGCGGCAGCGGCAACTCGACCGTGCCGCAGGACAGTTACAAAAACGACGGGAGCGACAGCATTGATCGAGGGCGCCTTCCTCCACCTCCCCGGGATCGGTCCGGCCACGGCTCAGCGCCTCCGGGCAGCCGGGTTCCTCACCTGGTCAGACGTGCTGGCCCACCCCGAGCGCCTGCCGCTCGGCCCGGCCGGCAAGGAAAAACTCCTCGCCGCCGTGGAGAGGAACCGGCAGGCCCTCGAGGCCGACAACCTGCACTACCTCGTCTCCTCCTTCCACCCCAAGGAACACTGGCGGCTGCTGGGGGGCTGTAACGAGCGACTGAGCTACTTCGACCTCGAGACCGATGGGCTCTGGCCCTACGGGAGGATCACGCTCATCGTCTGCCTGCATCGCGGCCGCCTGTGGCTCTTCCGGGCCGACCGCGACCTGGACGCCTTCTTGGACCTGCTCGAGGAGGTCGACCTACTGGTCTCCTTCAACGGCACCTGCTTCGACGTGCCCATGGTCTTGCAGCACTACCACATCCCGGAACTACCCTGCGCCCACCTCGACCTCCGCTGGGTCTGCCACCATCTCGGCTGGAAGGGCGGGCTCAAGGCCATCGAACAGGCCGTGGGGTTACAGCGGCCTCCGGGGATCTTCGGCCTCGACGGCGAGGACGCGATCCTGCTGTGGCAGCGCTGGATCCACCGGCGGGACCGGCAGGCCTTCACGACTCTGGTGCGGTACTGCGCCGCGGACGTGCTCTCGCTCCGGCTCTTGACGACGGTTATCCTCGCCGAACACGGAACCTGCCTCGCCGAGGCCCTCGGTCCGAACCCTTACGAACAACTCGACGATCTGCTCCTCGAACCCCTCGAGGAACCGCGGAGTACTCCATGACCCTGCCCACCTTGTTCGACCTCGCCGCAAGGCTCATCGCGGAAGACACGGCCGGGGAGGCCACCAACCTGCCCCTCCTGGACGTGGTGCAAGACCTCCTCGAGCGGGCCGGGTTCCGCTGCACGCGGCAGCTCGACGGCCGCAGGAACCTCGCCAACCTCCTCGCGGTCGCGGGTCCGCTCGACGACGATTGTTTGGTACTATGCGGCCATACCGATGTGGTCCCCCACGCCGGTCAACCCGGTTGGAGCGGCGATCCGTTGCGGCTCCGGCGCGAGGGGGACTCCCTCCTCGGCCGGGGAACCTCGGACATGAAGGTCTTCCTCGCCCAGGCCGTCCTCGCCGCCCTCGAGACAGACCTCCCCGGACTGCGCCGCGGCTTGGCCCTGCTCTTCACCTACGACGAAGAGACGGAGAGCACCGGCGCGCGGCGGTTCGCCCGCTTGCTCGGCACCGGGCCCTCGCTCCTGCCGCCGAGGTCTCAGGTGCTCCTCGGCGAGCCGACCGACTGGCGCATCTACCGAGGCCACAAGGGGTACGTGCGTTTTTCGCTGACCGCGCACGGCAAGGGAGGCCACAGCAGCCGCCGGGCCGAGGGCTGCAACGCGGTGGTGTGGGCGGCGAGGGCGGCAGCATTGATCGACGACCTCGCCCGCGAAGAACGCGCCGCGCTCGTTCCGGACGAGCTCTTCGGCTCCGAGGGCGAGGCCTCGGTCAACGTGGCCTCGCTGCACGGCGGCCTCGCCGACAACATGATCCCGGAACAGGCGGTGCTGCGGGTGTCCTATCGGCCGCGGCCGAACCAAGATCCCCTGGCCTTCCTCGAAAGGGTGCGCAAGGCCGTGGATGAAATCCTGCTCGGACCCATGAAACGGGAAGCGCGGACCGGCCAGCTCGATATCGACCTCCAGTACCAAGGTCCCGGACTCCTGACCGAAGCCGACACCATCCTCGAAAAAGCCCTCCTGTCGGCCGGGGCTCTCGGTCCTGCCGGAGCGGCACCGTATTCCACGGACGGTGGCCATCTTGCTGGAGCCGGGCTGCGCTGCCTGATCTGCGGCCCCGGCTCGCTCGCCCAGGCCCATCGCGCCGACGAAAGCATCTCTTCGGCAGCCTTCGAACAAGGAGTGCCCTTCCTGCGGGCCGTGATCCGGGAGTATTGTCTGACGAAGAGGAATTGATGGGCTTCCCACCGCTCAGCTCTGCCCGGTTGTTGGGACCGGCGTTCGTGCTGGTCGCCGGAGCGGCGGGCGCGACCTGGTGGTACCTCGATCAGCGCGACCGCGAGAGCGAGGTCCTTGCGGCCTTCGAGTTCCTACATCGCAATGTGTACGAGGCTCTGGCCGAGACCGACGAGCAACGGCTCTACGAGGCGCTGGCCCGGAGCTTCCACGGTCGCGAGCTGGAACGGCAGTACCGCGAGTTCCACGCGGGTCTCCTGCACCGGCGGGACGAACAGGTCGAGGTCCAGCTCGACCGTTTGGAATTCCTCGGCCTGGACGTCGCCCTCTCCGGCTCGGACCGCGCCGAGGTCACGGCCTCTTGGGAGGTGGGCGGCCGGTTGCGGCACCGCGGCCATGTCCACCTGCGCCTCCTCCGCCACCGTGCTCGCTCCACGCTGCAATTCGTGCCGCCCGAGGGCTGGCGCTTGGTCGCGTGCGAGGTGCTCCAGGGGCAGGATTTCACCCTCTCGGAGGCCGAACGCGAACGCGGCACCGCGCCTCCTGTCGCCGCCACTGTGGCTCCGGAACCGAGGCCGGGCCCATGACCGGACGGCAGAGCCTCGCCCTCGAAGCCCTCGGCCTGCAAGTGCGGTATCCCGGTTCGGGAACCTCTGCCCTGGCCCTCGACGAGCTGCGCGTCAACCGTGGTCAGACCCTCTGCGTGCTGGGACCCAGCGGCAGCGGGAAGACAACGTTCCTCGACTGCCTGGCCGGCCTCGTGCGTCCGGACCGGGGCTCCCTGATCGTCCTCGGGCAGGACCTCTCGAGCCTCGGCGACGCGGCCCGGCGGCGGTTCCGGCTGACCCGGTTGGGTTCCGTCTCCCAGCGCTTCGAGCTGGTACCCTATCTCACGGCCTTGGAGAACGTGCTGCTGCCCGCGCGGCTCCGACCAAGCCGGTCCGACCGGGCGAGGGACCTCGAGGAGGCGAGGGGCCTGCTCGACGCCATGGGTCTCACGGCCCTCTCGCGCCGGAAACCCGGTCAACTCTCCTGCGGAGAAGCCCAGCGGGTAGCGGTCTGCCGGGCGCTGCTCGGGAGCCCTGAACTGTGCCTGGCCGACGAACCGACCTCGAACCTGGATCCGGCCGCCGCCGGCCTGGTGCTTGAGCTGCTCCTCGCACGTTGCGAGAAGACCGGCGGGACTCTGGTCCTGACCACGCACGACCGCGGCCTCGCCGCGGCCTTCGACCTCGTGATCGACCTCGGCGAGGGGAGGCGGGCGTGGTGAGGTTGGTCCTGAGACAGCTCCTGCACGAACGCTTCACAACCCTACTGTTCCTCTTGTGTTTCGGTCTGCTCGCGGCCCTGCCGCTCGGCCTCCACCGCTTGGTCGGGAGACTCGAGGAAGGCATGACCGAGCGGGCTGAACGCAGCCCGCTCCTTCTCGGCAGGAGGGGTGGACAGCTCCAGCTCGTCCTCGCCGCCCTGCATTTCCGCGGAGCTGCGCCCGAAGCCCTCACCTTTGGCGATTTCGAAAACCTCTCCGAGCGTTGGAGGGGAGCGATGGTGCCGCTGCACCTCGGCGGTTCCCTGGCACAACGGCCTTTGATCGGCACCGACCCCTCGTACTTCGAATTCCGAGGGTTGCACCTGGCCCGAGGCTCGGCCTTCGCTCTGCTCGGTGAGCTCGTGCTCGGGGCCGAGGCGGCCGAGGAATTGGAGGTCCAGGTCGGGACCCTGCTCCGAGCCGACACCGGAGGCGCCTTCGACCTGACCAGGTCCGAGGTCCCCGCGCTGGCCGTGGTCGGTATCCTCGCGAAGAGCGCCACCGCGGACGACGGCGCCGTCTTCGCCGATCTCTCCACGGCCTGGATGGTCGAGGGCTTGCTCCACGGCCATGCCGGGGCCGGCTCGGATCCTGCGGCGATCGACCGCAGCGACGACCGTACCGTGGTCTATTCGCCGCTCCTGCCCACGGCTACGGCCATCGACCCTACCGAGCTCTCGGCCTTCCACCTGCATCTCGAACCCGAGAGCGCGCCGTTGCACGCGATCCTCCTCGAGGGGACCGACCAAGCCGAAGAAACCATGCTCCTGGCCGACCTCGATCGCGACGAGCGCCTGTTCGCGGTGCGGCCCGTCGAGGTCGTCGAGGAACTCCTGGCGCTGGTGTTCCGCGTGCGGGAGGCCTTCGACCTTGTCCTGGCGGCCGTGTTCTGCGCCGTGGCCATGCTCCTTAGCGTGGTGGTGCTCCTGTCGTGGAGGGTTCGCAGGGAAGAATTCGCCCTGTTCGAGACCCTCGGAGCACCGAAGGGTTTTGCCGCAACGCTCGTCGCCCTTCAATTGCTGGTGCTCCTGCTGGCCGGGACGGCGCTGGCGGCCGTGTTGGTGGAGGTGCTGGCAAGGGGATTCGAACGTGGATGGTAAGGAGATAGTACCGTATTCACTATGCGGTGGGTAGCGCGGAGATAACAAGGGCAGGCCGACATTCTTCTTGTAATGGTGAAACTTCTATTGGTGAGACTTCGATGGAAATGCAGCGCAGAGCAGGAATTCGTCGGTGGCGCTCGATCGCATCGTGGTGGGTGTTGCTCCTGGGCGTGGGTTGTTCCTGTCAAAAGGAGAAGAGTGGACCGGTGCCGGGCAGTCTTGTCCCTGAAAGAGCGGCCAGTACAACAGCCGCGCTGGAACAAGATGAAAACGTTGAGCCCACGTCCGATAAGGTCCCAGTAGTCGACCGAGGCTCAGCCGATCCGATCCGAGCAGCTCTCGAGCTCATCCCGACCGACCCGAGGCTGGCATACGATCGTCTGACAAAAGCCCTTGCAGAGGATATGACCGCAGCTCCCGCCCACCGCGCCAATGGTTATCTTCAGCTCATGCACCTCCTTCAGGAATTCGGTGGCTCGCGTCGCCAAGCCGAGGAGCTCGCCTATAAAGCCTATCTCGAACAACCTGAACTCCTCGAAGCGCTGCAAAAGCTCTACACCATAACGAGTCTCAACGAACGAAAACCGGAATCGCTTACCTGGTTGCGTCGGCTGCTCCAGCAACGGGGCTATCTCTTCGATCCTCGAGAGGTGTACGATCCCCAACAGTTCATGGAGGTTCTCGGAAAACGTTCCCCGGAAGCAGGACGTTATGATGTGCGTTGGTATCGACTCGGGGTGCTCTACAGAATGCTGGGCTTGTCGGCGAGGGCACAAGTGAAGTTCGAGGAAATCGTCAACCGAGCCATCGACACCCATGGGTTCTACGCCAAGAGTCTCCAACAGCTTTCCCGGCTGCATGCTTTACGCGGCGACTTGGCGATGGCAAGGAAGTACGAGGCCCGGGCCGCCGAAGTAGAACCGCTTGGATTGCCCCTCGGCCAACCAGAACGCCCCAGTGTGGTGTTCCTGACCATCGATGCTCTCCAGGCGAAACACCTCGGGACCTATGGGTATCCCCGGAAGACCACGCCCAATCTCGATGCCTTTGCAGCCAAAGGGTTGGTCTTTGAGCGCGCGTTGGCAACCTCAACCGCCACCGTGAGTTCCAGCGTTTCCTTCCTAACCGGTTCCTACCTGGCAACAGAGGGCCAACAGTCCGGTTGTTCCTTGCTCGGCGATGAACACCGCACCATGGCTGAGCACTTCCAGGATCTCGGATATGTGACCACGGCCATCCTGAACAACAGCAATTACGCTGCCTGCAGTGGGTTTCAGCAGGGATTCGATCATGTTGAGCTGGGATTCGAGAACGCCAGGGATCAGGTCGCCGCGACCATCGCCAGACTGGTCAACCCGGAGTTGCGCTTGCCCTTCTTCTTCTGGGTCCACCTCATTGATCCTCATTCCCCGTATGACCCACCAGGAGACCGGCAACACCGCTTCTCGGTTGCCCCCCTGGTTCCCGATCGGCAATTGACGCTGGAACCGGAAGATGGTGACGACGACTCCTTACCAGCTCACACGATCCTTCTTCGTTCCATATATGATGGGGTCCACCGCAAGCTGTACTATTATCTGAATGCGTATGACGCGGAGCTTCGCTACACCGATAACATATTGGGTCTCTTGCTGCGTTTCCTCGATACCCTATCGAACGTCATAGTGGTCGTGAGTGCTGATCATGGCGAGTCCCTGGGGGAGCACGATGTGCCGTTCACGCATGGTAATCAACTCTACCAAGAATTATTGCACGTCCCTCTGATCCTCAGAGCTCCGGGTTTGAAACCTGGGCGGCACCGTTCCACCACCGTGAGCCTCGTGGATGTGCTGCCGACCTTGCTCCGATTGGTCGGCGCTGAGGGGGCCGATCTTGACGGAGAGGATCTCCTGACACAATGGCGCACCGGTCGCAGACAGCACCCTGTTTTCGCCTATAGCCATCATCCCGAGCACGGTATGATCTCGCGGGTGGCCGTGGATGAGCGGTATAAGTATCTCGAGTTGATCGACCCTCGAGATACCCCACGGAAGGAGTTCTTCGATCTGCGCGGGGATCCGGAAGAGTATCAGAATATCTACCTAGACGATGATCCACACATGAAGATGCTGGCAGAGAAGATGGCTGCCTTCCTCAAAGAACATCCTCGTAAAGCTTCGGCTACAACCGATAGAAGCCTCAAGGGGCTTGATCCCTTCACGCGAGAACGCCTCAAGAACCTCGGGTACCTCAAATGAAAACTCCCCGACCTGCAAGACAACTTTCCTCCAATAGGTTGCGTACCTCGCCTCTCCTCACCCTCCCGGTACTCCTCTACTGCCTCGCGGCGCCGACGGGCTATGCTGCTCCGAAAACTTCCCGGCCCCTGGTCGTCGCCTCGTCGTTCCACCTCGCTGCCCTGGTCGATGGACTTGCCGCGGGATTGGTCGAGGTCGACCTCCTGGAGCTCGAGGATCCGGCGCACGCTTGGCCGAACCGCGAGCAGGTCCTGCGCCTCCAAGCCGAGGCCTCCTTGGTGCTGGTCAACGGGGTCGGCTTCGAACCCTGGCTCGAGACCGTGGCCCTACCCAGGCGTGCCCTGTTTCGGACCGGCCGGGCCCTGAGACAGGGGGGCGACCTGCTCGAACGGCCGGGAGCCGCGGTACACGGCCACGGCGCCGCCGGTCGACACAGCCACGCCGCCGAGGCAGGCCACACGTGGTTAGACCCCGAGCTCTTGCTACGGGAACTCCGGGCCGTGGAGACACGCTTGCGGCTGTTCCTCCCCGGAGCGAGCGAAGTCCTGGCGGCGAACGCCGCCACCTGTGCCGCGGCGCTCCAAGGACTCGCCGAGCAGGTGGAGAAGCTCGCGGCGGCCGTGCCCAAGGGGACCGTGCTCGCCGCCAGCCACCCGGCCTATGACTACCTCGGCCGCCGCCTCGGTACCGCCATCCACAGCCTGCACCTCGAACCCGAGGACGCACTCACCCCCGACGACCTCGCCGAGCTGCAGGGACTCGGAGGGAGGGGCGTCATGCTCTGGGAAGGGCCTCCCCAATCGGAAACCGTCGAGCTGCTGCGTCGCGAGGCCGGGTTGACCGTGGTCGTCCTCGACCCCCTGGAGCGGCGACCGGAGGGGCAGGGATGCCCCTTCACACTCCTCGTAAACACCTTTGCCCGGGGACTGGCCGACCTCGACCGGGCCTTGGCCGGACTTCCGGGGCAACGCTGAGCCGATGAAGAAGCTCCTCTTGGCCGTCTTGGGCCTGCTGCTACTCATGGAGAGCAACGCGCACATCGTGCAGCTCGGCGGCAGGGACACCCCCTCGCCGGACACGTACCGTTTCGGCCATGGCCTGTTCCGCTTGACCGAGGAGACCCGGTACCTGCTCGAGCACACCTCCCTGACCGTGCTGGACAAACACCTGATCCGGCTCGGTCTGCTGGTGACCGTGCAGGACCTGTTGACCTTCACCGACCTCGACC
>MGSU01000157.1 GCA_001799195.1 Deltaproteobacteria bacterium RIFOXYA12_FULL_61_11
GCTCCCCTTCGTCTCATCTTTTCCTAGACTTGTCGCAACGCGGCATCTTTTCTGTGACGGTTAGACGAGACGCGAAAATCGGTGATTAACACCGGAAAAACGCGGGGAGATCGCATCGAAGATCAAGTGCTTCGAGAAGGCGATCAAAGACAACTTTGAGACCGCCGCAGTCAAGATCGACACCGTGTCTGATTTCCCCCGGATTGTCAGGGTCCCCGGAACCCTGAACTTGAAGGGCCTGCACACCGAAGATCGTCCACATCGACTCAGCCGCATCATCGGAGGGGGGTTATGATGACAATAATTAGTGATGCTACAGGGCAGGTCCAGTCCGATCAATCGTTGGGACCTCGTAATCTTTCCCGCCAAGGAGATGAGCGGTTATTAAATGATATCCTCAAAATACTCCCGGAAAATGAGCAGAAGCCATCCAGGAAAAGTGGAATAGCCACCCTGGGTGCCAACTGCATTACCATCAAACCCAACATTTCTCCGAGAGTTCAGACTCTCTTTGATAATAATAAGAAATTAAAAAAGCTGTTTGAGGGACAGGGAAAGCTGCCAGTGGACCGGAATGGTCGTAAGATCGATACGACCCAATCTGGCTACGATTATTCACTTGTGCTGGCTCTGATCAGAGCTGGAGTGACTGACCCTCAAGAGCTTGCTGGCGTATTGGCTGCACGCAATGTACGAAAGGCAAGCCCGAAACGCGCGGGGTATTATTCCAAAACCATCGAAAAGGCGATGAGCTTTGCGCAGCGCCCTGAGATTGTCGAAAAGGTGAGCACGTCGGACACCTGCCTCGAAATGATAGAACAAGAAAAGCATTTGGCGACGGCCAATAAAGTACGTATCGATATGATGTATCTGGCTTCGATCGCTTTTATCTGGTTTCAAGAACACGGTGCAACCTGTACGCTCAGCAATGATAAACTGAGCTTCTGTTATGAAGGTGTTGGGTATCAACCCGATAGCTCCAACTCAGCAGAACGACGAGCCTATCGAGCCTTTATGCAGCGACAAACCGGAATGAATAACGTGGGGGTTCAAGGGGGGATATTTTTTGACTCGTTTTGCAACCTTGTCCGGATCCACGCACAGACATGCACGGGGGGAACATGGCTCTACACAGCGAAAAATGCCGTGTTCATAAACCTGCAGAACACCCTCAATGAATTATTATGTATCACTGCCAGCGGTGTACGGGTCATAACCAACAACTCTAATGATTATCACATCAGCATGTCGTCTGCACAAAAAATCAAGTCCTTCGAATATATTCAGGATCTGGACCTCGTTCAGGTCTTGGAAAAAATTGAACATTTTCTGACCGACTACTTCACCTGTGCGCTTGAGATGAGAACATTCCTTCGAGATTATATTCTTGCTTCATGGTTGGTCGGCTTCTCGGGAACCAGGGCTATACTTCGACTCATCGGCCCCTACCAGTGCGGGAAGAGCTTGTTCATGAAGCAGTGTACCTGCCTGATTTTCGGTGAATCATTTCCGGCGCAGTATACCGAGGCATCATTTTCTGTGAATATTGCTCAGTATCCTATTGTGCTATGGGACAACCTCGAGGCACGTGAAATGACTCGACGGTTGCTAAACCTTTTTTTAGTTGCAGCGTCAGGTGGATCGCAGGAAAAGCGTAAACGTGGGACCGATTCCGAAACAGTCGTCGAGACAGCTCAAGCGTGCATTGTAAGCGCAGGTATCGAACCGCTGGGCACACAATACGAGGAACTGGTTTCCCGCACCTTCATGCTTGAATGTTCAGCCTCGAATAAAATGCGAGATGGAATTGCAGAATATGAAATTCTGGAAGCAGTGAAAACACACCGCAACTCTATGTTGTCCGCAATGGCAGTCCTGACATCGCGAGCACTTGCCATGTTCTCGAAAGGTGCAATGCGCAGCGCCATGCAGCTCTTGAAAAAACATTTTCCAGATCACGTCAACGAACGCTGTTTTGAACACCTGGCCTTGATGTACCTTGTCCGTCTCGCCCGAGATCCACAATGGAATGCCGAGATAGAAATATCAGCACTTTCCGATGATTTCCTCGCCCAGGTGACCGCCCTGAACACGCAGGGTATGATCGCCAAAAACGCGGGTAATCAGACTGCGCAGTTGCTCACGCTCCTCTTCCAAAAGTGTGCGTTTGCGAAGGAAGGAGATAAGAATGTTGAAAAAGGTGTTAAGCCATCATCGCGGTTCAAGGAGGAGTATGCGGTAGAAATCGACGATGACAAATGCCTACGCAACATTAGTGGGGCAACGCTCTACGCTGCACTGAGCAAGCTCGCAAATAACCATAAGCTGCCCTTCGATATCTCAAGTGCAGCATCCTTTCATCAGCGGTTTATTTCCCAACGGCAAGAAATTGAGGCCGCAGGTTTCAAGATAGTCGAGAAACGACGCAATGGGCGGACTACCCTCTTCGATATTCACTATCTTTGGCCTGAGAAACAAACTCCCGCTGAAGCACCAGAGCCCTGCATCCCTTCTCCTGATGGTGCGGCCCAGTTACTGTAAGAGATAAGGTACAATTGATTGGCCATCTTTCACCACCCTTGAACCTGGGCTTGCACCTCCAACCCCCCTCCAACAGCGGTCAGTCGGTAGTATAGCCTTAATTTTATTCACATATCTGATAAATCTTGCAAGGTTGGAGGTCCCCCGTTGGAGGTAAAAAATCAACCCTCCTTTACTCTTAGTATCCTTTATACCTCTCTTGAACCCGATGTTCTAACAGTAGATAATCATTTATCTTTTATACCTATTGATAATTTCTAATAACCTCCAACCCTCCAACCAGTTCGTCGATAGCCCGTGGGTTCACCTCACTGTCCTCCAGATTCTCTGCATCCCCATCCCTCCTCATTGTTCGTGGACTTTCTATTTGAATAATATGCTCTCCTTAGCGAACATCAGGTAAAATCGGTAAATATCTGTAATTACTTGTCATAAGAAGAATAGATGGCCTTCCGAGCCATCAAACATCATTCACTCAGGAGGTTTTTATGAATCCGAATCTCGTCAGTTTACTATTTGTATTATTCAAAATTCTCACCACAAATCCACGACGCAGAAGGAGGTAAACGTATGAAACTCAAGCCTGAATATGTCACAACCATCAACGGAAAGGAGTTTGTCCTCTACTCCGGGCTTCTTCAACTCGCCCATGAAAAAGGAATCCAAAATCTCGCGACCGAATTGGTCGCAACCCCCCATCCCGACAATGATTATACCGCAATTGTTCGCGCAACCGTAGTGTTCGCGGACGGCACGTCATTTTCCGATGTTGGCGATGCAAACCCGAGCAATTGCTCGGCGCGTATCGCTCAACACACAATTCGCATGGCATCGACCCGGGCCAAAGCCCGTATTTTTCGCGATGCCCTCAACATCGGCATGTGTTCGCTCGAGGAATTAGGAGATGATCCCCCTCTTCCTTCTCAGCAGCACGCTTCCGATCCCCCTGCGCGGAATGTTCGCGACCTCACCCTGTCGCAAATCCGCTCAATATCTCACCTCGCAAAGCGCCTCGACATCTCGCCCAAAAAGCTCAATGAGATGCTCGACAAGCGCTTTGCAAAATCCCTCAACAAGCTCAGTTCCGACGAAGCAACACTCGTCATCACCGGTTTACAGGCTCGCCTGCAAGCCGCTTGAGCAACAACCTTGGAAGGTATGCTATTTCACCTTCCACTTCTCTTAACCCTAGCACTTTGGAGGTATTCATGCCACCAACCCGCTCACTCCCGCACCTCTCGGCCAGCGGCGTCAACCAATTTATTGGCTGCCGCTTGCAATGGTATTACGAGAGGATTCTGCAACTCCCTAAACCGTTCATCAGCCCAGCGCTGGTGTTCGGCAGCCTCTTCCATCGCCTCGTCGCCGAGACCTTGGTCGTAGGACGCACACCAGACCTCGAAGCCATCAGGGCTCAGTGGACGCAGCAGCTCGAACACGACACTGTTCGGTTCGACACAAAAGACGACCCCGCCGAGTACCCGGCCCTTGCCCAGCGCATGCTGGACGCCTACCTCGCCGAGGTCCAACATTATCAAATCGAGTGCTTCGAAAAGGCCTTCCTGGTCGACCTCGGGCTTCAAGCCCCTTTGGTCGGCGCTCTCGACCTGATCGAACGCACCCCCGACGGCGGTGTACTGATCGTCGAGATCAAAACTGCCCGAGCATCCTACTCGGACCAGAAGCTCGGCCACCACTTGCAGGCCGCGCTCTACTCCCTGGCTGCCGAGGAACTGTACGGCCAAGACGCCGTACTCTGCATCGACCTCGTCACCAAGACCCGCCAGCCCAAGGCCTTTCGCTATTTTCTCGACCACGACCCCATAGGGCGGCAGCAAACTCGTGCTCTACTTGCCGCTGTGGAGGAGGACATGCTCACCGGACCGATCTATCCCAATAAGGAAGATAATTTCCGCTGCCCAAATTGTCCGTACAACACCCCTGAACTGTGCCAGTCCTGGCACGGTTGATCCCCCCACAACCCAATTTCAGCCACCCAAGGGGACCTTCGGGTTCCCAGTGTACTAACCCGACTGCTCTGCAGTCACATCTACTTGGAGGTATGTATGTCCCATCAAATCGAGTCCATGGCCTATTTCGGTGACACACCTTGGCATAGCCTGGGTGTCAAGCTCGACCACCCGGCCACCGCCGAAGAAGCAATCATTTCTTCCGGTCTCGATTGGCAAGTCCGCAAAGAACCACTGTTCCTCGCGGCCTACGCCGGCAGCATGGCGGTCGGCCAAATCATCGAGGACCATTATGCCACCATTCGCTCAACCGACAGAGCCGTCCTCGGTGTGGTCGGCGATCGCTACCAGCCTCTGCAGAACCGCGAGGCCTTCGGCTTTTTCGACTATGTCGTCGGCCAGGGAGCAGCCGTCTATCACACCGCAGGCTCGCTCAGCGGTGGCCGCCGCATCTGGTTGCTCGCAAAGCTGCCTGAGACAATCAAAGTCCGAGGCAACGATATTGTCGACCAGTATTTGTTGCTCTCCAACGGTCACGACGGAAGCACGGCCGTGCAGATCAAGCTCACGCCAATAAGAGTTGTTTGCAACAACACGCTCAGCCTGGCCCTGCGCGATGGCCACAAAGTCTATTCCGTTCGGCACACGGCTTCCGTTGCCGAAAAGATCCGCGAGGTCGCAGACCTCATGGGCCTGGCCCGTCAGGCTTTTGCCGGCACCGCCGAGGCCTATCGCCGTCTGGCAGAGATCAAGGTCGACGCACGGCTCCTCAGCGAATTCTTTGGCATCTTGATCCCAGACAATCCCGATGCTGAACGCACCAGCCGGACACAGAATACCCGCGATCGTTTGATCGATTTGTTCGAGAACGACTGGCGCAACAATCTGCCGGAAACCCGCCACACCCTGTGGTCTGCCTACAACGCAATCACCCACTTCGTCGACCACGTTCGCGGCTCAGACGACAAGCGTTTGCAGTCTGCGTGGTTCGGCAGCGGCGCCCAGCTCAAAGACCTGGCCTTCACAGAGGCCTTGAAGCTGGCGGCGTAAGAGCCGAAGAGAACGGGAGACCTGAGAAGGGATCTCGTTTTCTTTAGAAATGGTATCAGAGGATGTCGGGGGGAGGACCGGGCAAACTGACCACAAGCCTGCACACATGAACTGAAAAAGAACAAGTCCTCACGGGGAGAGGTGTTGGGCACAGACGGCGGGACCATGGTCATGGTGTGCCACCTTTTGTCCTCAGCTTCTGCAGCACGACAAGGTCGTCGTCGAAGCCGTGGCGAAAAACCTCGAGTCTCGATGATGCAGTCACAAGGCTTTCGGCGTAGACCGGCTTGATCCGAAATGGGAAGAAGATTGGGCTATCGATCAGATCTTTCAACGGAGCTGAGCCCTTTGTGCTGGCGTGCAGAAACGCTTCGGCCAGCCAGGCGATCAGTCGGGAGTCCTCAACGGCCAGTGTTGTCCCGGCTGAGTAAATGCCCTTTGCACCGGTCACCTGAAGTACACCCCAGTCAAGGTACGAGCGCAGCACGCGGCGGGCTGCTCGGGAAACAGTCTCCCGCTCGCCGTATTGTTCGCGGACTCGGCGCTGGACCTGAGCCGCAGCAGCGGAACCCTGAAGTCTCAGCAGACGGCCGGTCTGTGTGGCTACCCCCGACCAGAACGGGTAGACGGCCAGGACCATCCCCCAATGGATGACCAGATGATCGCTCCGAGGAACATGCTTGAGGAGTTCCAGGCCTTCGACGCGCAAAGGCTCGAGTTCGCTCGGAACCGTCAGCCACGTCTTGAGGAGAATCGTGATGATTTTCTCGCGATTGCCGCGCTTGGCCTGACCGCCTACGGACACCTTGTCCTTCAGCAGTTCTTGCAAGGCCTCGTTGATTGAAGCCTTGTCATTCCCTGCCAGGACCAGGTTGGCCATCTGCTCAAGCCATTCCAAACGCACCCGCTGACTGAAGCCGATCTGGTCGGTCCGGCTGGTCATTCGCCCCTCCTCTCGATCTGAACAAGAGGGACGATGAGTTCCTCGAGTGAAGCGCCGCCGTGGCTTACAGTGCGCTGGGTTTCTTGCACAAACGCCTTCCGGGCAGGAGCCAGGAGAGCGAGGTAATCTTCTGGAAGACCAACGGGACCCCATTCCAGGGCTGCTGGAAAGCGTTCCTTCACCTTGGCGCGAAGGGCAGCGTCAGGATAAACGCGGACCCGTTCACCGCGTAGGTCAGCCATGGCTCCTTCAGCCGGACGACCGCAACCTTTTGTTTCGACGTTGCCATGATCAGAGGTCAGGTAGACCCGGAAGCCCCGATCCAAGAGCAGTTCGAGGAGAGTGTTCATGAACGGTTGTTGGGCCCACTGGCGCACCTGGTTGTGCATTCCAGCGGTACCCATTTCCATCCCGTGCATGATCTTGTCGACCTTGTCCACGACCAGCCCGACGACTCTTGCCTTGGGATGAGAAAGCGCTTCAGAAACGGTTTCCAGACTGCCGTCGCCCAGCCCCTTGAGGTATACGACCTCATTTGGCGTAAGACCATGATCCGCCCAGAACTGCGTCCATAGTGCAGGTTCTTTGTCCGTCGTCTGAATACTGTTCGGAAAGAAAATGGGAGCCTTGCCGGCGAAGGCGGCTTGGCGCGAGACGGAGGTGAGAGAAGGAATCCAGGCGAAGACCGCCTGCTCCCGGAATTTCATTCCAGGCTGCTTAAAAGCGAGCGCACTACGAACCACCAACCACTGGTCCAGGGCAAGGCCATCCACCAGGATCAGTGCGATCTTCGCATGGCGG
Organism: Deltaproteobacteria bacterium RIFOXYA12_FULL_61_11; assembly: GCA_001799195.1. Classification (GTDB taxonomy): domain Bacteria; phylum Bdellovibrionota_F; class JAHFAK01; order YA12-FULL-61-11; family YA12-FULL-61-11; genus YA12-FULL-61-11. The sequence continues at coordinate 7,306 of MGSU01000157.1, forward strand.
TTTTCGCCCACCTGGCGGGCAAGAAAGCGCGGGAGGTGATGCAGCATGACCGGAGGCACCGGTGGCAGGTTGATAAGTCCTGCATACCGCTTGAAGAGCCAGGCCACGAAACCGGCATCCACCTGTGCCTGCAACCCTTTGATACGTTCGTCCGTCGCTTCGGGAATGGCCTCGGCCTGATCGTTCGCCAGCAGGATCGTCTCCGCCCAGGAGCGAGCAAAGTGGAACCAGTCGGTGTGTTTTGCGTCCTCGGCGGGAATGGATACCTCTAGACCGTCGAGGAGCTTGCCCAAGCGACGGGACTTGTCCTCCATGGGAGCGGTTCGAATGCCGAGGCCTACCCAGGTTTTGGACAAGGTGTCTGCATGCTTGTGTGGAACTGAGTGCAGCACCCCCTCGACGAATAGGTTGTCGAGGTAAACCCGGAGGTCATGGTGGTCGAAAGGTAGTTCGACAGGTCCCTCAATGGACAGACCATAGGGCTTCTTCTCCTCACGAATGCCGGAGGTCCCTTTGGCTGCCTCTCGGTCGAGGAAGATCGGCCAGCGCTCCTGGAGGAATGCGAAGAACGCCTCTCGGTCTGAAACAAGCGTCTCAAGTGGCCAGTCGTCAAAGACGTTGCTCTGGCGCAGAAGCTGAATGAATCGATTGTCGAGGTCGGCCGGGATTCTCTGGCCATGGTAGTGCCGTCGAAGCAGCACCCGTAAGAGGTCTGATGGCTGTTTGACCAGCTCAGGCGCAATTTCGAAGACGTGCCGGAGGACGAACTCCTTGGTGGCGTTGTCGCCCAATTGGCCGGGTGCATGTCGTTTTTGAGCCTCATATAAGGCCTCGAGGTCCCCGCGATCCAGGGCAGTCACAACCGGGTAACTGAGGTTCGGGAAGAGGTCGCCGAGGTTGAAGGAGAGTTTTCGACCGGCCTGGAGGAGGTCATAGGGCAATCCACTGAGGTCGTTGGCTTGGGATCGCAAGATGACGACGAGGTCGGTGTGCTCGCCGCGGTCCCAGCGGGAGCGAAACTTCGACTCGTAGGCGTAACGGAACGCGAGGTGGTCTTCAAACGGGATCAGCTCGAAACCTCGCTCGTGGACGCCCTCGAGAATCCCTTCTTCAAGGAGAAGTCCGTCCCGGTCGGCCACCAGGGTGAGTCGGGCGACCTTCGGGATGAATTCCTTCAGGATTTGATCGCGCCAACTACTCATGGCTACCACCCTCCACCCGAATCACCAGCAGCGGTACCATTTCGGGATAGGCCTGAGCCTTCTGATCGAGCTGCTCCTGGAAGCTCCGCTCTTCTTGGGTCAGGAGGTTCAGACGATAGTTGCGGACCTGGGGCAGGCCAATCCGCAGGGTGGTCCTGCGGCGCGCGGCAAAAGCGTAGTCGGCCTTCGCTCGCTCGCGGGCGATGCGGGCTCGGTGCTCTTGCACGAGCGCTTCATAGATGGGCTTCCCGTGTTCTTCCGCGACCTTCTGCAGCTTTGCGAAAGCGGCTTGGGAGACCTCGGCATCAAGGACGGACCGGACCTTTGTGCTTGCCGCGAGGAGTTGATCCCACACGTGTCTGGCCGTCGGCATATAGACCATGCCGTTGTCGGCCAAAAAGAGAGGCATGATCCTTCGACGGTTCCACTCCATGGTGGCAATCGCGATCCGCCACAAGGACCAGACGCCCTGAACTTCCTCGGAGAGACCTGGGATCAACACGATGGGGACCGGCTGGCCCGGCGCAAAACGAGGCAGCCGCAGAGCCAGTCCGCGGACCTTCGGCTCTTCGAGGGTAAGATGCCGAGCGGCTGGAAGCCTCTCTGCTTCTTTGCCGGTGAAGACCACGTTCTCGTAG
>MGSU01000158.1 GCA_001799195.1 Deltaproteobacteria bacterium RIFOXYA12_FULL_61_11
CTCTCACACCGACGCCGCTGCATCCTGCGCGTCGCTTGGAGGTCCGCATCCTTGCGGTCGCCCCCACCATGCTCATCCTTGCGCCCGATGGTGCTGCATCCTGCGCACCACCTGGAGGTGTGCATCCTTGCACTCACCGTGGTGGGGGTCCCCCGTCGGTGCCACCCCAGCGAGGTAGTGTCTATCCAGGGCACTACACCCAAGACTGGACTATTACCTTGTTCCCTTGCTCTTCACTAGAATGAAGGGAGACAACCTTCGAACCCCGGCTCTCGATTGACCGGGTATCGGGCGCAGAGGTATGCTCCGGCCCCGCGGCCTGCACCCTAGGAGCCTGCCATGCCCCGTTACGACGACCTGCGCGACCTGCCGGCCGAACTCCGGACCAGCCTCGCCGCCTTCGTCTCCGACCTCGACGGCGACACCTTCGTCCTCTCCGGCCTGCCTCCGGAGCTCTCCGGCGGAGTCCTGGCCCGCTACTCGCGCGCGAAGAGCGGCCTGCGGCTCACGCTCGCCAACGAGTTCCTCGATGCTCGGGGAAAACCCTCGGCCGAGCGCGGCAGCGCGCTCATGGACCGCGTGCTCAACGCCTTCGGCGACGACTCGGTCGGCGAACTCGAGGGCATGCATGCCGGCCTCGAGGACCTCTCGCAGCTCTGCGCCAAGCTGATCGAAGACCGCCGTATCGGCGGCTCCCCCATCGAGCAATCCACCCGGTACGTGGTCTACGACCGCCGCGACGAGACAGGCCGCTGGAGGTACCTCCGACCCGAAGAGATTATGACCACTACCCTGGGTCCGCGTTACCTCGCCTTGTGCGACCGAGCCTTCGCGCTCTACACCGAGGCGGTCGGCCTCCTTGGCGAACTCTTCCGCTCGCGCCTTCCGGCCTCGGCCTTCACCATCGTCGGCACGAGGAACGGCCAGGAGGTGCGTCTCGGCCAAAACGAGCTCTCGGGTGACGACGAGCGTAAAGCCTTCCGCACCGCCCATGCCTTCACCGTCCGCTGCGCCGCCCTCGACGTGGCCCGCGGCCTGCTCCCCGCTTCCACCCTGACCCAGCTCGGCCTTTTCGGCAACGGCCGCTACTTCACCCATCTGCTCAGCGCCCTCAAGAGCAGCCCCCTGTCCGAGGCCAACACCCGCGCCGCCTCGCTGGAACGGGAACTCGGGAAAGTCCTCCCGACCTTCATCAAACGCAACGCCGCCGACCCGCAGCTCTCGAGGCGCGATACTGCTCTCCGCGAACAGGCCGAAGCCCTTGCCGTGGGCCTGGTACCGGAAACCACCCCCGTGACCCTCCTGCCGTCCGACGCCCTCGAGCACGACATCCTCGCCGCTGCTCTGTACCCCGAGTCGCGCCTCTCCCTGAGGCAGCTCCGCGAGCTGGTCGCGACCTTGCCGGCCGAGACCCGCGAGTCCTTGCTGGGGATCTATCTCGGGCAACGGCCTTCCCGCCGTCGGCGCAGCGGCAGAGCACTCGAGGCCGGCTATCCGCTGACCTTCGACCTGCTCGCGACCTTCGCCGAGTACCGGGACCTGCAACGGCATCGCGTCCTGACCCAGCAACGCCAGCACCTCTCGCCCGAACTCGGCTTCTCCCTGCCCCCGGACCTCGGTGAGGTCGGGCTGGAGAGCAAGACCTCGGAGCTGGTCGCGGGCTTCGAGGACCTCCACGCCGACGTGCGTCGCGCCGTCGGTCCCGAGGCCGCGCAGTACGTCACCCTCTTCAACCATCGCCTGCGCTTCCTGCTCGGCATGAACCTGCGCGAATTCCAGCACCTCGCCGAGCTGCGCACGCAACCGGCGGGACATCACGGCTACCGGGCCTTGGTGCAGGACATGGTCAGGGCGGTGGTGGCGCGCTATCCCTTCGCAGCGGCCTGTCTCGAACACGTCGATTGGAGCGACCCCGGCGAACGGATCGCCCGGCAGCGGGAGCAAGGCAGACTGGCCGGCCGGCTGCTCGAGCGGGGTCTGGACCCTTCGTTGGACCTCTGAACGTCCTCCGGCGCTACTTCCCTGAGCCGCCTTCGCGCCCGGGAACGCTCGGAGGCGGCTGCGTACACAGCTCGGTCAGGAGTTCGGGAACCCCCTGGCCGTACCGCCGCACCGCGGCCTGGACCTCTTCGGTGACCGAGACCATGGTACCCAGCCGTTCGCAGCGCCTCTCCCCGCCGGAGAGTTGGTGGTAGAAAGCCCCCGTGGTGGCCTGCTTGTGACGGAACTCTTTGAAATAGTGATCATATCGTTGGTGGAGCCGCAGGAGGTCGAGGTGGTACTGGGGGTGCAAGCGGACCTTCCACGCCAGCGCTGTCCGCGCTTTCCCTGCCCGGCGGAGGACCAGGATCAAACGATAGGTGTCCTCGGCGTGGAGGCTGAGCAGGAAATCGAGGTGCTCGCCATGATAGACCGCCCGATAGTATTCTCCAGCCTCGCGGTCGACCTCTTCGACGCGCAGGCTGAAACCCTGGCCTTGCAACCTCAGCACCAGACCCCACAGCTCTTCGTAACTGCGCACGACCAGGTCGTGCCGTTCGGTCAACAGCGCGGTGGCTGCCTCGACCACGCCTCGATAGAGGTGTTTGAAATCGAACCAGCCTACGAACGAGTTCCAGGTGCCGACCCCGGGCAGTCGTTCCGCGGGAACCTTGAAGCTGCCCTGGGGAGGGGCCACGGTCAGGCGCAGGTTGACGCGCTCGGCTCCCGGTGGATTGGGGATGAGCAGGAAGACCGCGGTGCCGCGAGTATCGCCGAGGAACTCGACCTCGCGCGGCGAGGGCCTCTTCTCGGTTGGTGCCAGCAGCTCGGCGATGACCGAGAAGTCCTTCTCGAGCTGCGAGGCGGACAATGAGGATCCCCACAGGAAGACCGCCAGTGCTGCACCGCTCCACCTGACCTCTCGGTACTGCCTCATCCGAACCTCAGTTGTACTGTTGCATGAACTCGTCAACCTCGATCTTGATCATCTCGAATTCCGTGGAGGAGAGTTTGAGGATACCGCGCAGCTCTTCGAGTTGTTGGGCCGTGTCAGCCTCGATGCTTACGGCATGGCCGATGATCTTGGCCAGGGCATTCCCGAACTGTACACAGCACAGCTCCAGGTCTCCCGGATAGACCCTGGCGTGATGGTTGGCCGCGACAAGAGAGAACTTGTAGTCAAAACCCCAATTCTTCAAGAGTCTCTCGCCCAGCTTCTGATGCAACTGCGCGAAGAGCGGATAGAGGCTTCTCTCGAGCTGTTCTCCCGCTACCAGGTCCCCCTCACCCATTATTTCGTTGAATATATTAATTAAACACAGTTTTCCGATGTCATGGAACAAGGCCAGGAGCAGGATCCGGTCGGCCTTGAGATCGAGCTTGCGTGCGACCAGATACGCGGCATTCGCGGTCGCGACGGCGTGATCGCGGAGCTTCGCCATGAGGTTGTCGAAGGGCGTGGCCTTGGGTTGGTAGATGTCCCGGGTGGTGAAGAGGTAGAGGTGTTTGCGCACCTCGAGCAACCCGATCCTGACGATGGCCGTCTCGAGGCTCTTGGTCTTCGTGATGCCCCCGTAGATGGCAGAATTGGAGATCGAGATCAGCTTCGAGGCGATCTCGATCTCGAACTTGAGATCCTCGGCGATCTTGGTGACCGTGAGATTACGATCCTCGAGCATTTTCAGGACCTTCTGCGCTGCCTGGGGAAACAGCGGCACGGCGTAGCGTCCGGTCCGTATGGCTTCGATGACCTCGCGGATGGGTTGCCGGATGGTTACCTCCTCCTCTGGGCGTTGAGTCTCCTTCAGAGACGTCCGCTCTCCGCGAGCAGGCTGCTCAGTCCGGTCCTCGGCGCCGAAGACGGTGCCGTGCCGTGCCGAACGGTAAACTCGAAGAATAATGCCGTCGAGGCTGTCGAGTTGGCCGCGGTCGAGGGTGGCGAGAATTTCGCTGAACCCGGCCTTTACCTCGACGTTGTCGATCTGCCGGAGCAACCGCTTGACGTTGAGATCCCGGTCCTCTTTGCCGCTCGCGGAACGGTCTTGTTCCCCGAGATGGTAGACGAGGGTGAGGAACGCCTCGAGGTTGTGTTTCTCGGTGTCGTCGAGATCGATCAGCAGCTCGCTGAAATCGGCCTTTGCTCGGTCATTGCCGAGTTGCTTCAAGAGCTGCCGTAAGGAAATCGTGACATTGTCGGAATGCATGAAGCCTCACCGGGGTCGCTCTGCGGGAACCAACCCCTCTGTCCCGGGGCATTGTACGCACCGAGCGCAGCCCGATGCAAGCCTGGCCTGAAGAGGCCTCCCAGGAGAGGAGGGATCAGGACTCCCGACCTTTTCAATACGTTGTTATTCATCGGCAAGACAGGCGTGATCGGCGGGCCGGGGCAACCTCGTGCACCGTTCGGCCCTGACCTTTCGGTCGGGATAGGCCTCGACCAGGGCCCGGACCAGGCGCTCGAGGCAGAAGGCGTGCAGCTCGCTCTGTTCTTGGCAAAACGCCAGCGCCTCGCCGGGCTCTGCCACCAGGTGCTCGAGATGGTTGTCGAGGAACAACTCTACACAGACAACCTGTTGCCAAGCCGGGAAATCCCGACAGGCTTCGGGGAGCGCTCCGGTTTGATCCAGGGCTTCGGCAAGGCCTCGGGTGCAAGCCCGGCTTGCTCGGCCTCCGAGTTCCGCACAGCGCGCGAACCGTTCCTCGCCGGTCAACCCCATGCCAAACGAGAACGCCGCCCCCTCTACGCAGGCGTCGGCCGCCGACCGCGGCAGAAACTGGGCACACCGGGCCTTCGCCGCCGAGAAAGCTCCTCCCGCGCGAACGGAGAACCCCTGGCCCATCCGGGCGAAACAGCCCTCGCGGTCTCGTGCCCGTACCGTCAGAGAGCAAAAGGCCCGGGCCACCTCCTCGCTGTGCAAGAAATAGAGGACATGATCCTGACAGTGATAGTTTCGAGCCATGGTCGACCGGGCGCACAGCTCCACCAGCGTCGCCGGATCCGGGGAAGCCTCGGCCTGGGCCAGTTCGTCGGCCAGCGTGTACCAGCACTCGGAACGGTACTCGGGGGTGCGCATCTGCTCGCACAAGGTCTCGATCGCGGCGCGAGCCATCGCCTCATCCTTCAGGCGGATCGACCAGGCAAGGACCTGGTAGTAGCGGCATTCGTCGCGCTGCTCCTCGGTGGGGGCTGCGGTGCAGACGTCGGCCGCTTCCCCGTGAATGGCAGCGGAGGCAGCAGCGGCCTCGAGATAGCGGCAGAGCAGGCCATCGGGAGGGACCCGCCCGGGACAAGAAAAAGAGCCGGAAGGCTCCCGCGTCTTCCCGCGTCTGGTCAGGAACTCGCGCATGTGCGGCCGCCAGGTGAGGCGATCGCAGAGCCGGCCGAGATACGGATCAACGATACCCGGACACGGGTTGACGTCCGAACTCGCGGCCGCGTTGGCATAGCTGCTGAAAAAACAGAGGTCTCGAGCCAGGGAGTCGGGCTCGCCGTCGCAGAGCCCAGGCACTCCGGCCGGCACCTCTGCCTCCGGAGGAACGCCGGGCCGCACGAGGATGAACCCGAGGACGACGCCCAATCCCAGCACGGCAGCACCGGCAAGGAATCGGCGATTTCGGCGCATCGTGCCCCTCGACCTGACATCGTCTTGCCGATAGGGTAGAACAGGGACAGGTCCCGGGGCAACCCGAGACGTCATCATTAAGCTTGCACGTTCGATCTTGGGTGGATGGCAGACAGTATCTTTCACTGGGGTGGCGCCGACGGGGGACCCCCGCCACGCGCAAACATGAGCATGGTGGGCGCGAGAGGCGACAGGACCCCAGTATCCACCCAAGAGTGAACGTGAACATCGTGGGGGTGGGTTCTGCAGTCGTTCCCGGTCTTCCTCGCCCTCGACGGTCTGCTCGCCCTGGGCTGCTGGCGCATAGTCTCGAGGCATTGCGCCCCCACGGACGGTCGAGCCTTCGTCCTCGTCGCCACCGGCATCCTGTTCTTCTCCGCGCTGACCTTCACTGTTTTGCTCCTCGGGCTCGCCAGCCTGCTCGCGCCGCCGACGATCCACGCTAGCGCCGGAATTCTCGGGTTGCTCTTCCTGGGTCTCTCTCGCGGTCCCGCAAGAACCGTCTCTCCCGCGCACGCTCCTCCGCTTCTCCTCGGGACGAAACTCCTGCTCTGCCTCGTCGGCCTCGAGGCGCTATTTTTGGCGGCGCGACTCTGGCTCTTCCCTCCCCGCATCCTCGATGCCCTGACCTATCACCTCCCCCCGGCCGTGCAGTGGTACCACCTCGGCGCAATACCCGCGATCCTGGAGACCGGTGTCACGCGCGTGGATTCGATGGCGCTGGGCAGCACCCTCCTCTCGCTCTGGGCCTTCACCCTGCTCGGCCACGACGCGCTGATCGAACTCCCGCACTTCCTCTGGGCCCTCTTGCTGCTGCCCCTGACCCGCGAGTTGGCCGGGCGCTTGGGCGTCTCCCGACCCTGGGCCTGGACCTGCGCCGCGCTGGCCTTCACCACCCCCGCGGTCCTGCTCCAGGCTGACACGGCCCTGGATCACCTTGCCCTCGGGGTCAGCACCCTGGCCGCGCTGCTCTGCCTGTTGCGTTGGTTGGAGAGCGGCAGGCGCCTGCATCTCCTCGTGTTCGCGCTGGCTTCGGGCCTCATGCTGGGCTACAAGCTCAGCGCTCCATTGCACCTCGGGGTCTTCTGGCTGGGGGCATGGTGGGTGCGGCGCGGTAGTGCTTCCCCTCACAAGCCTCTTCTCGAACCCGCCCCCCGCCTCCTGCCGAACCTGGGGCTCGCCGCCTCGCTCTCCCTCGTCCTCGGCGGGTACTGGTATTTGCGCAATCTCCTCGTCCACGGCCGGCCCCAGGGGAACTTCCACCACCCCATGTTCGACTTCTCGCCCGGGTCCGAGGCCGGCTACCTCGGCTATCACCTCGGGCTCCTCGGGCAGAACCTCACCGACCTGCCCTCCCGGCTCCTCGACGGTGAAGCTTGGTTCAGTCCGGACCTGCCCTTCATGTCCGGCTTCGGACCGCAATTCTTTACCTTCGGCCTGCTCGGCCTGGTCTGGACCCTCGTCGGGCTGCGCGAGAAGACCGCCAGAGCGCGACTGGCCCACCTTCCCATGCTGTGCAGCCTCGCGCTCCTGCTGCAGTATTTCTGGCTCTACGCAACGCCTTTCTCCTATCGTTTGTACCTGTTCCTACCGCCCTGTGCCCTGGCCGCCGGCTTCGCCGCCCTCGAGCACACCGGTGCATTCAGGCACAAGGGCAAGCGCTTGTTCCTGGCAGCCCTGGCCCTTGGCAGCGGATTGTGGTCCATAACCATGACCGCCCTACCCCTGACCCACCAACCCGATTTCATGCCCACCTTCTTGGCCCTCCCGCGGGAACACCGCACCGTGGCGAACTTCCTACCCATCACCCCGGCGCACCTGCCCTACCGTTTCCTGGCCAACGCGGTCGCCGCGGACGAACCCCTGGCCTATGTCGGCGGAGAAGATGACTGGAGCTACGTCTTCGTCGACCCGGCCTGGCGCCGCCGCCTAGTCCATCTCGAGGACGCCTGCCTGGAAACCTCGACCCCCGGGACCCAGCGCCTCGCCCCACGCTGTGCCCACCGTCTTGCAGCGGCCGGGGTTCGGCTGCTCTGCACCTGTCGCTACACCTCCTGCGCTGTCCTGGAGCCGGGCAGCGGCACCCTACTGGTGCCCGGCCTCTATCTTGTGCCCCTTCCCGGGGAGGCCACGCATGCACCTTGAACGGTCGGCACCCTGGCTGTGTGGCCTGGGTTTCCTCTGCTATATGACCTGGAACCTGTTGCCGGGCTCCGGCGACCGGCCTCCCCGCCCGCTCGAGTTCTTGGCCCGAGCGGAGCAAGTCCTTTCGGCCAAGCCCGCGCCCTTGCTCGTTGCACACCTCCCCGACGGCCGATCCGTGCACTGGGCTTTGCCTCCTCCCAGTCTCCTCCCAGACCACGAGCGGCCAGTCTTCTTCCTGCGTCAAGACCTCGTGGGTCTGCGCGACCTCGCTGCAGGGACCGTCACGCTCGACGGCGCGGCCTGCAGCGTGCACACACAAGGGCCGAATTACCTCGGCCTCGCTTGCGCGGGAAGAGCAGTGCTGGTCCTCGCTACCTCGGACCTGGACGAACTCGCCGGGCTTCTCGGAGCGCTGTAACTCGGCGGACACGACTACCGCAATCCCGGCAGGATACGGAAATCCCGCAGGCGCTGGAGGATCACTCCGGCTTGGCGCGGACGGACCATTTTCCCGAGCGCGAGCAGACGCGAGGGTTTGGAGAGGAAGAAGCGCAGGAAGGCCCGTTTCTGGGCCTCTTGCAGATCTTTGCGGGTCAACCCCTCGGGCAACCACTCCGGCTCGCGGAAGCTGCCCTTGTGCCAATCCGGGGTGAAGGACCCGTCCAATTCGTCCCACAGCGCCGACCCCGGCAGGATGTCGAGGATGAGGAACTGGGCAATGCTCAGCCGGGAAGCACATGCATAGTCGATACTGCGTTCGAGGGTTTCCCTCGTTTCGCCGGGCAACCCGAAGACGAAGAACCCCTGAGCCAGGATCCCGGCTTCGTCCAAGGCCTCGATGGCCGTGCTGATGGCTTCCAGGCTTTCGCCTTTGCCTATGGAGGCCAGCAGCGTCGGGTCCGCGGTCTCGATCCCCAGGCCCGCGCGGTAACATCCGGCCTCGGCCAAGGACCGTGCAAGGGGACGATCCACCCGGTCGGCGCGAATACCGTTCGGGCAGGCAAAAACGAGCCGCCCGGGGAGGGCCGCCAAACGGGAACAAAGCTCTTCCGCGTGGTCACGACGCAAGGTGAGGTTGTCGTCCTCGAAGTGGAGTTCCCGGACGCCGTGAGCTCGCTGCAACCAGCGCACCTCTGCTTCCACGGCCGCGGGAGAGCGGAACCGGATGCGCCGACCGTAGAAGCCGGGGCTGGCGCAGAAACGGCAAGCATAGGGACACCCCCGGGAGGACATCACCGGGGCCAGGGGCACGGCGCGGACCAGCCCCCCATGGGGCGCAAGTTGGTAGTGGCGAAGCTGCACCCGCTCCCAGTCTGGGAAGGGCAGGGAGTCGAGCTCTTCGACCGTT
>MGSU01000159.1 GCA_001799195.1 Deltaproteobacteria bacterium RIFOXYA12_FULL_61_11
CGACCCGGCCGGCTTGTTGCCAGAAGCTGGCCACGCTCCCGGGATGGCCGGACAGGATGGCCAGGGAGAGGTCGCCGATGTCGATGCCCAGCTCCAGGGCATTGGTCGTCACGATCGCGGTGAGGCGGCCCTCGAACAGGTCCCGCTCCAGTTGCCGCCGTTCGCTCGGCAACAACCCGCCGCGGTAGGGGCGGACCGTGTCGTGCAGCGCGGGGTTGGCCTCTACCATCCGCCTCGTCAGGCGTTCCACTTCTTGCCGGGCCCGGCAGAAACAGATCGTCCGCACGCCTCGGGCCGCGGCCTCGCGGATCAGGGGCGCGGTCACCGAGGAGGGGCCTTTGCGGAACGGCATGCCGTCCTCGGTGCTGACAAGGGGTGGGTTGACGAAGTAGAGGGTCCTCTCGGGCCGCGGCGCCCCGTCGCTCTCGATGACTCGGAACGGCGCGTGGAAGAGGGCCTGGACGTGCTCGGCAGGATTGCCCACCGTGGCCGAGGAGCAGATGAAGATCGGCGCGCTGCCGTGCAGCTCGCAAACCCGGCGTAACCGGCGGAAGACGTTGGCGACGTGGGAGCCGAAGGCGCCGCGGTAGGTGTGGACCTCGTCCACCACGATGAAGGCCAACCGCGAGAGGAACGGGCGCCAGCGGCGGTTGTGATTGGGCAGGATGCCCGAGTGGAGCATGTCCGGGTTGGTGAGGACGAAATCAGCGTGGCGCAGCACGGCCTGGCGCACGTCGCGGGGACTGTCGCCGTCGAAGGTCCCGACCTTCTGCCGGTCCGGCACTACCTCGCGCAAGATTCTGCCGAGCGTGCTCTCCTGGTCCCGCGAGAGGGCCTTGGTCGGGTGCAGGAGCAGCACCGAGAACGGTGCCGGGGCGCGCAGGTAACGGTCGAGGATCGGCAGCAGGTAGGCCAGGGTCTTGCCGCTGGCCGTGCTGGAAACCACCACCGTGTGGTGGCCCGCGCCGATGGCCTCGAAAGCTTCCCCCTGGTGGGCGTAGAGCTGCGTAATACCTTGGTTTTGCAAAATCTCGCGCAAGCGCGGCTCCAGCCCCTCGGGCAGGGGGACGGTCCTTGCCGGTACGGCGGGGAGGACCCTCTTCGAGCGGATCTGGGAAGCGAAGCGCCGTTCGAGGAAGGCGACGAGTTCGTCGATCGCGGCCATGCCCACTCCACCGCTACGAAGGGAAGGGGAGTGTACCCCGGGTGGTGCGTGGGTGCAACCCCACTACCTCGATCCCAATACCTCAGGTATGCCGTAGGACCATCGTGGTAGACTCCTCTCCCTCTGCGCTGCGTCCGTTCTCCGGTTGAAGTTCTTCTCCTGGTGTTGAGACATTCGAACCCTTGACCCCACCTAGTCTAGTTCTGGGACAATGCCCCCGATAGGGCACAGAGCCTCGTCCACGTAATAAAACGCAGCCTTTTCACGGTTACGTTGTATCGCGGTGTGCGTTCCCCGGATCTCAGTCCGCGGCGGGGAAACGCATGGTCACGGTGGTGCCTCGTCCCGGTGCGCTGACGATGCTCACGGCCGCGCCGTGGATCTTGAGCAGGTAGTAGGCGGTGGTCAGACCCAGGCCGAGGCCGGAGCCGACTTTCTTCGTGGTGTAAAAAGGATCGAAGACCCTCTGGCGCACCTGCTCGGGCATGCCGTAGCCGTTGTCGGTGACCTCGATCACTACGGTGCCGGGTTCATCCCGGGTAAAGAGCCCGATCTTTCCGCCGGTGCGTTTCACTGCCTCGCAGGCATTGGTCAGGAGGTTGACCAGGACCACGGTGAGTTGCTCGAGATTGCAACGAACCTGTTGGCGAGCGTTGCACGCTTTGTCCAGGGTCGAGCGTTCGAGGAGCTCTGGGGGCAGGGTTGCGAGGGCGGCTTCGAGGGCAGCGTCGACGGGGCGGACCTCGAACTCGAGGAAGTCGCTGTTTTGGAAGATTTGTAGTCGTTTGATGATCGCGCTGATCCGGTCGATCCCCTTGAAACCATATTTGAGGCTATCGGCCACGTCCTCCTGGAGGAAGGAAAAATTACAGACGTGCTTATGCCGAGCAACCTCGCTCCTGATTGTCTCTGGCAGCTCGAGCTTCTCAATATAGGAAAGCAGTTCGAGGACTTTGCCGAAGTCTCGCTCGAGCAGTTGGTGGGCATTGGAAACGATGGCCAGGGGATTGTTGATCTCGTGGGCGATGCCGGCGATGAGCACGCCGATGGCCGCCATCTTCTCCGCCACCAATAACTCCTGCTGCTTGTGCTCGAGTTCGCTCAAGGAAGTCCGCAGTCGCCGTTGCAGTCGGGCCACGCGCATACCCGAACCTACCCGGGCGACGATCTCGCTCTTGTTGAAGGGTTTGACCATGTAGTCGTCCGCGCGCACCGTCTCGCCGAGGGTTTCTTCGATTCGTCCGGCCAAGCTGGTCAGGATGATCACGTAGATGCTCTCGCGGCGGGGGTCGTCTTTTATCCGTCGGCACAATTCCACTCCGGTCATCTCGGGCATCATCCAGTCGGCGATGACCAGCTCGGGATCCTCGGCCTCGACCACGTCGAGGGCTTCGCGTCCGTTGCCGGCAAGGAAGGTGCGATAGCCCTCCCCGGCGAGGATCTTCGAGATGATCTTGGCCGTGGCGTAGGAATCCTCGACGATCAGGACCGATCCGGCCCCGGTATCGGTCGATGGTGGCTGCGGGTCTTGCTGGGTTGGTTTGCTCACGGGGGTCCCACGGGCTGGTCAATTCCACGATTCTGGGATACTACAGGTCGCGACAGTGCTTGGCAATCCCAGCGGGAGCCCACGATGCGTCGGAACCTCTACCTCGTTGACGGCAGCGCGGTGCTCTACCGCTCGCATTTCGCCTTCTCGCGCAATCCCCTGGTCACCTCGACCGGACTGCCGACCAGCGCCGTGTTCGGGTTGGCGGGGTTCCTCGCCCGCTTATTCCGCGAACGCAAGCCCGATCATCTCCTGCTCGCCCTCGACACTCCGACGCCGACGTTCCGCCACCGCCTGTACCCGGCCTACAAGGCCAATCGACAGAAGATGCCCGAAGACCTCGTTCAGCAACTCCCGCTCATCGACGAATTGCTCGAGGCCCTGTCCGTGACCGTGCTGCGGATGCCGGGCTTCGAGGCCGATGACCTCATTGCCAGCGCGACCCGGCGTTTCCGGAAGGAGGGTTTGGAAGTCTTCATCGTGTCCGGCGACAAGGACCTCTGTCAGCTCGTCGGCGAGGAGGTGACCGTGCTGGCCCCGGGGAAGGACCAGTTCGCTCAGGTTCTCGATGCCGCCGCCGTGGAGCAGAAGTTCGGGGTTCCTCCCGATCGGCTCCTCGACTGGTTGGCCCTGGTTGGAGATGCCTCGGACAATGTCCCCGGGGTGCCGGGGATCGGGCCCAAGAAAGCTACCGCCCTGTTGTCGCGGTTCCCTTCGATCGAGGAACTCTACGCCCACCTCGAGGAGCTGAGCCCGGCTGATCGGCAGCGACTCGAGAACCATCGTGAAGGCTTGGCCCTGTCGCAGCGTTTGATCGCCCTGGACGAGGACGTGCCGTTACCGTGTGCGCTGGCCGACCTGGCGGTACGACCGCCGGAGGTCCCGCGCTTGCGAGAGCTGTACGACCGCCTGGAGTTCCGTCAGCTCCGGGCGGAGCTGGGCGAGGAAACCTTACCGCCGAGACCAGCCGGGAACTACCATCTGATCGGTGATCGAGCCGAGGCGGAACGGCTCTTCGCCCTGCTCCGGCAGAGCGCGGTCGTGGCCGTGGACACCGAGACCACCTCGCTGAATCCCCTCGAGGCGGAACTCCTCGGGGTGTCCTTCTCCGTGGCCGAGGGAGAGGCCTTCTTCCTGCCGTGGAGAACGGCCGGGGTCTGGTTCGGGACCGAGGAACTGCGGCGACACCTCTCGGAGCTGTTCGCTCGACCCGGCACGGTCTTCGGCGGGCAGAACCTCAAGTACGACCTACACATACTGCGAGGGGCCGGCGTCGTTCCCCCGGCCGTGGGTTTCGATACCCTGCTCGCCGCCGGGTTGCTCAACCCGACCCTTGCTCAGAAGAACCTCGATGCGCTCGCCCTGCACTACCTCGGGCTGCGCAAGATACCGACCAGCCGACTGCTCAGCGGTGGACGTACCTCCATGGCCGAGGTCCCGCTCCCCGAGCTGGCCGAGTATGCCTGTGAAGATGCGGATGTGACGCTGCGATTGCACCGGCTGTTCGACGTCGAACTGGAACGCCGGGGGTTGAGCACGCTCTATCGCGAGGCCGAGTTGCCCCTGGTGCCGGTACTCGTGGCCATGGAGGCCGAGGGAGTGGCGATCGACTCGGGTCGGCTCGCGGTCCTGGCCGAGGAATTCTCTAGGCGGCTTGGCACGCTCGAGACCGAGGTCCACGCCCTCGCCGGCGAGGAGTTCAACCTCAACTCACCGCGCCAACTCTCGACCATCCTGTTTGATAAGCTGAGCATTCACAAGCTCCTCGGCAAGCGGGTGCGCAAGACCTCGACCGGGTATTCCACCGATGTCCAAGCCTTGGCCGCGTTCGCGGAGCATCCCCTGGTCGGAGCCATCCTCGACTATCGCTCCTTGGCCAAGCTCAAGCACGGTTATGTCGATACCTTGCCGGCACTGGTGTCCTCGCGGACCGGACGGGTCCATACCAGCTTCAACCAGGCCGTGACCGCGACCGGCAGGTTGTCCTCGAGCGACCCGAACCTGCAGAACATCCCGATCCGGACGGCCGAGGGGCGACGCATCCGAGACTGCTTCGTGCCCTCGCGCCCCGGCGAAGTGCTGCTGTCGGCCGATTACTCCCAGATCGAGTTGCGGGTCCTTGCCCACCTCTCCGGAGATACCCGGCTCATCCAGACCTTGCGGCGGGGAGACGATATTCATGCGGCGACCGCGGCTGCGATCTTCGGGGTCCCGCTCGCCGAGGTCAAGGCCGAACAGCGCGGCCGGGCCAAGACCATCAACTTCGGGATCATCTACGGCATGGGACCGCAACGCCTGGCCCGGGAACAGGGGATTTCCCTCGACGAGGCCAAGTCCTTCATCGCCCAGTACTTTGCCACCTATCCCGGCATCTCCGCCTTCTTCGAGGCCGTGCTCAGCATTGCCAGGAGCGAGCAAGCGGTCAGGACCATGCTCGGACGGATCCGCCCGCTGCCCGAGATTAATGCCAAGAACCCTCAAATTCGCCAGAATGCCGAGCGCATGGCCATCAACACTCCCATCCAGGGCAGTGCCGCCGACCTGATCAAATTGGCCATGATCGCGTTGCACCGACGTTTGACCGGAGTAGGTTCCCGAGCCCGGTTGCTCCTCCAGGTCCACGACGAATTGCTCCTCTCGGTCCCGGAAGACGAGGTCGCCGTGACAAGCACCCTGGTCCGCGAGGTGATGGAACATGCGGCAGAGCTAGCGGTCCCTCTGCTGGTCGAGGTAGGGGTCGGTAGGACGTGGCTCGAAGCGCACTGAGCTGTTGGCGTAACGGGGCCACCGTCGCGGTGGTGCTCGGCCTGGGACTGGCCCTGTGGCCCCAGCTCGGAGCCTACGGACCGAATTGGGACGAGGCGCTGGGACCGCTCTTCTACGGCGAACGGTATGCCGCTTTCTACCTCGAAGGCGATACCAGCGCCCTCCAGTTCGAACGCCCCCATGGTGCGGACCGGGGTCCCGGCCACCCCGACTTGGCGCAAGGACCGCGTTTCAAGCCGTGGGCCATTTGGGCCCTCCCCAATTTCCTCTCCTCGCTCGGTTGCAGGATCTTCCACCGGGGGCTCGGTTTGGAATGGCTGGTCGCTCACCATGCTACCAATCTCCTGCTCTTCCTCGCATTCGTGCTCGCCGCGGCGTGGATCACCGCGTCCTTCCTCCCACGGTCGCGGTTGCTCCTCGCCACCCTGCTGTGCGTGCTCTCCCCCCATTTCCACACCCATCTCCTGGTGAACACCAAGGACCTGCCCATGGCCCTCGGTTCGACCCTCCTGCTGTTGGCCTGGTATCGATGGCGGTTGAGTTTCCGAAGGTTCGACTTGCTGCTCTGCGCCCTGATCTTCGGTCTGGCCCTCTCGATCAAGGTCTTCGCCTTGTTCCAGCTCGTGGCCATCGGCTGTTTCGAAGCGGCGGCCTTGGCCCTCTCGTGGTTCAACTTGGGCAGGCCGGAGTTCGGCAGGGTCCGGCGCGTCGGCACCGCGTTGCTCATCGTCGCGGGGATAGGCGTCCTGGTCGCTTGTGCGTCCTGGCCGTATCTGTGGGACGACACTTTCGAGCGGCTCCGCCAACACTGGGTCTACCTGCGGGTCGAATCCATGCGCGGCGGCCTGGTGCCGGATTTTTCCCGCAGGGCGTGGCAGTTCGAGGCCCTCGCCTCCTTCTTCTGCGCGACCCCTTCCTGGTGGTTGGGCCTTGCAGTCCTGGGCGGCGTTGCTGCTTGGCGGCGGCGTTCGACTCTCGCGGCTCTGCTGGCGCTCGGCCTGTTCTTCGAACTCTACAAGAACTGTCTTCCCGGGGTTGCGCGTTATGATGGTATCCGGCACTTCCTGGCCGCGGTACCCCTCTCGGCCTTCTTCGCTGCCGAAGGGGTTGCCGCCGTCGCCGCGGCCCTTCGTACACACCGAGTCCCGGTGGCCCTGCCCGCCGCCTTCCTGGCGCTCGCCCCGCTCCACCAACTCGGCCCCTATTACCCTTGGACATATTGTTATTACAATGGATTGTGTGGGGGTTTAGGTGGTGTCCGGTCCTCGTTCGACCCCGATGCAGGGGATTACTGGGCCTTGTCCTACCGCGAGGGGCTGGCCGCCGTTGCACGCCGCTTCCCCCAGGGCGCGCTCCTGACGGTGCCGATCGCCGAACACCTGGCCGCTTTGCTCGGTCCCGAACAACCAGGCCTCCGACTCGTGCCCACGGTCACCCCGCAGCGCATCTCCCTCGAACCGGAGGAGGTCCGAGCCCTGGTCGAGCTCGGAGAACGGCAAGCGCTCGTGGCGCTGTTCATCGAACGTCCCGGTTTCGACAACGACTTCACGCGCCTGCTCAAGCACTCCTATGTTCCGTTGGAGGTGATGGAGCGGGATGGGCAGCCGATCCGCTGGCTCTTCCTGGTGCATTCCAGCAAGCTCCGCGACGGCTCGCGAGGGATCGTTCGATGAGCCGAACTTCCCTCTTCCTCGCGCTCCTGGTGGGCCTTGCCGGGGATTTGGCTGTGCGGCTCCTGACCGTCACCCAGTTCCTGCCTATCTTTTTCGACGAGAGCATCTACCTGCGGTGGGTCGACTTCATCGCCTCCGAAGCCGCGGAAGGGTGGCTGCCCCTCCAGGACGGCAAGAAACCTCTGTTCTTCTGGATAGTTGCCTTACTCCGTCCGTTGTCCCCCGACCTCCTGAGGCTCGGCCGAGGACTGAGCATCGCCTCCGGGGTCTGCTTGGCCGCGGTCTATACCCGGCATGCCGCTTCGCAGTCGGAGCGCTGGTTCGCCGTGCTGCTCCTGGTCGCCCTCGCCTTCAGTCCCTATCAACTCCTCTACGACCGGCTGGCCTTGCCCGAGGGTATGTTGTGTCTCTGGACCTCGCTGTTGCCCCTTCTCCTGCTCTTCCAGTTCCGAGACGATCGCCCTGCATACGGGGCAGCTCTGCTCACGGGTCTGGCCGCAGCGTTGGCTTTCTTGACGAAGACCACGGCGCTGGCTCATATCGGATTACCCTTACTGGTGCTGCCCTTGCGGCATGGTCGGAAATGTCTGGGATTGTTGCTCCTCTACGTAGCGCCGTTGGTCGCAGGGGCGCTCCTGCTCGTGGTCAGCGACGTTCGCCCCGGTTTTGTCGGGCAGAACCTCTGGTACTTCTCCAACGCGGTCCTGCTTTCGCCCTCGCGTTTGCTGGGCTTGCCCTTCGAGGTCTGGTGGGCAAACCTCGTCGCCGTTTTCTCCCACCTCGCCTTCCTCCAGTCGCCCCTCGTCTTGCCTGCAGCGATGCTCGGGATCGTGGAGGCCCTGCGCCGAAAACGGCCGGCGGCCCTGCTCATGGTGGCTCATTTTAGCCTCGGCCTGGCCGCGATCGTGTTCCTCACAGATACCAAGCACGTTTCTCGTTACTACCTCACGCTTTCGCCGCCGCTGCTCTATCTGGCCTGTTGGTACCTCGCGGGGAAGCTCGAGACGACGAGGTGGTCCTTGCTCCTTACGGCAGTGTTGGTGGTCTTGTTGACCTGGCCCGGGTTGCGCTATCTCACGGAGGTGCCGGACCTCCCCCTGCAGGCCGCGAGTTTCCGGAGCGAGTTCCGTGAGGATTTCGTGGGTTCGAACCAGGCTGCGGTGCGGGATGCATTGAACGCGTTCGCTGCCAAGGCGGGTGGAAGAGTCCTGGTCCTCGTGCCTTTCGACTGGGGGTTGCCCACGGACGGGCTGTACCTCGAGCTCGCTCGGCTCGATCCCAGGCTCGTCCTGTTGCCGACGTGGTGGCACTTCTACCACGGCCTCCCCCTCCTTCCCGCTCGGCGGCTCCAACCGGTACGTTCGACGTACCACCGCGACCAAGTCGGCGAGCTCATCGACGTTGCGACCTTCTCGGAAGTCCTGGTCCTCCGCACGGCCTCGACCTCCAATTCCGGCAGTGGTCCACCGGCGGAGGGTACCCGACCGCTCGTCTCCCTACGTCAGGGAGCCCCCGGAACCTGGCTCTATCTCGACAGGTACCAGGTGGAGGTTCTCGCGGAGTTGCGGCGCGAGGATCGTTGCTTACACTATCCCCAGGCTCGGGCCCAATCCTGCGACGCGAGCGGAGACGGTCTTGCCACGGACGAAGGTGTGCCGTACAATGGACCGACACCGTGAGGGATCGAGGCAACGATGGCTAGTCAACGCAGTCGCATTTTAGTGGTAGATGACGATCCCGCGGTACTCTCCCTGCTCGGTGCGATGCTCGGCGAAGTCTACGAAGTGCTGCTCGCCGAGGACCCGAACGCAGCCCTGGCCATCGAACAACCTCTGGATGCCATCATCTGCGACCAACGCATGCCGGACATGAACGGGGTCGAACTCCTGGCCCTGTTCCGCCAACGCGACGCGACCATGGTCAGGATCTTACTCACCGGCTATG
>MGSU01000160.1:0-2470 GCA_001799195.1 Deltaproteobacteria bacterium RIFOXYA12_FULL_61_11
AGGTGAACCACCGACCGGAGAGCCGTGTGCGGGAGATCCGCACGCACGGTTCGGAGGGGGGAGGGGCCGAATTCAATCGGCTCTTCCTACCCCTATCATTGCGTTCCGACAAGAGGACGATGTCGTGGACATGGTTCGGCATGACGACGAATTCGTCGATCTGGAGCGAGGTCAACGCGGACAGGTGGAGCCTCCGCTGCTGCCGAGGCGGAAGCCGTAGGCGACGCTGAGGACCCGGGGTTCGAGGTCCAGCGCAAATTCCCAACCGAGGGCGTGGAGCTGCTCGATCAGGACCTCTTGGTCGTTGCAGAGGTGGTTCTTGGCCGCTTCGGCACATTGCTCCAAGGTCAGATCTTTGGCCTTGACCGAGAACTCGGTACCCTCGATCGCGACATAGTCGCCGCGGATGGACAGGGCATCGATGTGGTAGCGACAGGTCTTGGCGTTGGCGGTACCCATTGAAATACCGACGATCATGAGCGATGCGAGTACGATCCTTACCATGTTTCCACCTCGTTTTGTGTCTGGCGCGCGGTACCTGTTTGCAGGAACGGTGCCGAGGATGGTTCTCGAGGGTGAGCCTGGGTCAGACCGAGACCGGCCTCCGGCGGGCGCCCCAACTGCCGGGGGCTTCGTCGAAATGCCCGGCACAGACGGCCCCGCATTTCCCGCAGCGGTTGCCCTCGACGAGGTCGTAGCGGCCGAGTTGGTACCAGTCCCGCTCGATCAGGAGGTTCTTGCAAGCGGCGCAGTAGGTGCTGGAGCCCTTGGGGTCGTGGACGTTGCCGGTATAGACGTGCACGAGCCCACTGCGCTTGGCGATGGTACGGGCCTTTTTGAGGTCTTCGGTGCTGGTCGGGCGCACGTCCAGCAGACGGTGGTCGGGATGGAAGGCTGAGAGGTGGAGCGGGGTCTCGGGACCGAGTTTTGCGACGATCCACTGGGTCATGGCCGCGAGTTCGGCCGGGTCGTCGTTGAGCCCGGGGATGAGCAGGGTGGTGAGCTCGAGCCAGACCGAGGTGCTCTGACGGAGGTAGAGCAAGGTGTCCAGCACGGGCTGGAGCCGCGCCGAACACATCCGTTGGTAGAAGGTGTCGCTGAAGGCCTTGAGGTCGACATTGGCAGCGTCCATGCACGCGAAGAATTCCTCGGCCGCGGGCGGCGAGAGGTACCCGGCCGTCACCGCCACGTTCTTGATCCCCTGTTCGCGACAGGCCCGGGCCGTGTCCACAGCGTATTCGAAGAACACCACCGGGTCGTTATAGGTGTAGGCCACGCTGGTACAACCGAGGTCCTTGGCGCGCTTCGCGATCTGCTGCGCCGTGGCGCGCTCGGAGCGCAGCTCCTCGGGGCGGGCCGTGCTGAGCTTCCAGTTCTGGCAGAAGCGGCAGCAGAGGTTACAACCGGCGGTGCCGAAGGACAGCACGCTGGTGCCGGGATAGAAATGGTTGAGAGGCTTCTTCTCGATCGGGTCGATGCAGAAGCCGGTGCTCTGCCCGTACGTGCTCAGCACCATGGTGCCGCCCTGGTTGCGGCGCACCGCGCACAGACCGGCCTGTCCGTCGCGAAGGGTGCAGCCGCGCGGGCACAGCGTGCAGCGCAGCCGTCCGTCCTCGCGCCTTACGAAGTACTTTGCCGGTTGTCCGTCCATGGGTCACCTCCAGGTGTCGCCATAGTAGCACGAGGCAGAGCGAACAGGTACGTGCCAAGGCACCCACTCTGGCTGGCAATTTCACCAGGTTGACCTACTAAATTTAGTAGTACGTCCTGGCAAATATCTGGCCAGAGGTCATGCGCGGGCTGTTGAACCGGAGCGTACCGCCGGCGTCCTCTCTTCCTTGCCATTCGCCCTCTATCCTTTTATATCCTCGCCAGTGACGAGAGAAGTGAGGAGACCCCCCATGCGGCAGCGAACCCTCGGTAAGAACGGACCCGTGGTCGCCGAACTCGCGTTCGGCGGCGCGGCGATCAGCGGCGAAGGGCGAGGGTACGGCTTCGGGGCCATCTCCGAGGCGACGGCCCTCGACCTGCTGCACGCCTGCTTCGACGCGGGTATCAACCTCTACGATACCGCCCCGGTCTATGGCTTCGGCCTGTCCGAGGAGCGCCTGGGCAAAGCGTTCCGGGAACGCCGCGACGAGGTGGTGCTCTCGACCAAGGGCGGTCTGGTCTGGGACGCCCGGCACCGACTGGCCGTCGACAATCGGCCGGTCGTGCTCGTGGACATGCTCTAGGCCAGCCTGCGCCGCCTCGGGACCGACCACGTCGACCTCTACTTTTTGCACTGGCCCGACCCCAAGGTCGACGTGCGCACGAGCATGGAGGCTTTGGCCCGGGAACGCGAGCGCGGCCGCGTGCGCCATATCGGCCTCAGCAACGTGACCGCCGAGCACGTCCGCCTGGCCTCGGAGATCGACCGAGTCGAGGTGATCCAGAACAATTTCAGCCTGTTGGAGCGCCGTCCCGTGGG
>MGSU01000160.1:2477-9029 GCA_001799195.1 Deltaproteobacteria bacterium RIFOXYA12_FULL_61_11
TTCCCCCTCCTCCTCGAGCAAGGCCTCGGCTTCCTCGGGTACGGCACGCTCGAGAAGGGGATTCTCACCGGACGGGTGACCAAGGACCGCCGGTTCGACGAGTTCGACCTGCGGGCGTCTGCGCCGTGGTGGGTCGGGAAGGATCACAGCCCGCAGTATGCATGTTATCGCCGCCTCCTCGAGGTAATTGTGCCACACGGGCACGACGGCCTCGAGACCGCATTGGGCTACGTGTTGCAGTACCGCGAGGTTGGCGCGGCGCTCGTCGGTGTCCGCTCCCGAGCACAGCTCGAGAGCGCGGTCGCGGCTCTCGACCGTCAACCCCGGTCGGAGCTCTTGGCCGAGGTCGAGGCCGAACTCCAAAAGTGTTGAGCAGAAACCGGTCGCGAAAGCCTGCCCGGTGCGTTCATTCGCGTTCACTGTCCTGGCCTTGCAGCAGTTTTGCGTAGGTCATGGCGATGGTCGCGGCCGAGGACAGGCAGATGAACAACCCGTGGCCGCCGTCGCGGAAGCCCTTTTGCAAAAAATACTTGCGCAAGAACCAGTAGGCCGGCTTGGCCCCGAACAGGATCGGCGCGTTCCGGGCCGAGACGCGCACGCCTTTGGCCCGCTCCTGCTCGGCCAGGCGGGTGGTATAGCGGTTGAACTTGTCGAGGTACTGTTCGAACGAGGTGTAGCTGTAATGGAGGAGCGGGGCGTGGAGCCGGCCGAGCCTTACCGTCGGCTCCACGGCAGGGGTGTCGTGGATGGCCGACGGCCAGCGGGTTATACCCTTGCGGAAGAGGCGCACGAGCGGGTCCGGCGACCAGCCGCACCCCCTGATCCAGCGGCCCAAGAAATAATTGTGCCGGTCGAGTTCATAGGCCTCGTAGCCTGGGCGGACAATAGCCTCGCGGAGCTCCGCGGCCAGTTCGGGCGTCACCACCTCATCGGCGTCAAGCGAAAGCAACCACGGGCCCTCGGCTAGGTCGAGCCCGAGGTTTTTATTGGCGTGAAAATCTCCGCCGCTCGCGCGTACCACCACGCGAGCCCCACAGCGCTCGGCCCGGGCGGCGGTGTCATCGGTGCTCGCGTCGTCCACGACGACCAGTTCGTCGGCAAAAGCGACCGAGGCCAAGCAGCGCTCGATCACCCCCGCCTCGTTCTTCGCTGCTACCACCACGCTCAGCCCGCTCATCGCAGGTCCCCCCTGCCGACGAGGAGGCGCCAACCCTGGTGCAGTTTACCGCTGTCCAAGCCGAGATCCATGACCACCTTGACCAAGGGAGTGACCCACACGACGTCCCAACGCCCGAGGTAGCGATACGAGTAGCGGTAGCGCCAGACCAGGGCGAGATAATACAAGGCGAGAAGGACCGGCAGCCAGACTCCCAGTCCGCAAACCAGCATGAGCGCGACGAGACAAGCGAAGCGAAGGGTCAGGGAGGTCGCGAGATTCCAGCGCAGGCGGGCGAACCGTTCGCGCTCGACGGCCGAAATCAGATACACCTGATGCCTGCCACGCCGGTGGAACCACCAGAACACCGCTCCCAGCGAACCGCGGGCACGATGTCGGACCAAGGCCCGAGGAGTGTACAGACAGCAATGCTTTGCGATGATCCGCTCGGCCAGCTCGGAGTCTTCGGAGCCAGCGGCCTGGAACCCCCCCATCTGAAGCAAAACCGACTTACGATAGATGCAGTTGCAGGTGGAAAGATGGCTAGTCGGTTGCACCTCGCCGTGGGCCATCGGCAGAAAACGCCCCAATTCACCCTCCGCTACACGCAACGCCAGTTGCTGGTACTCAACTCCCGGCTACTCGAGGAGATCGACTAATCCGTATCCCCTCAGTCTTGGGTGGATTGCAGATTGTTCATCACCATTTTTGGGGTGGCGCCGACGGGGGTCCCCCGCCACGCGCAAGCATGAGCATGGTGGGGGTGAGAGGCGACAGGACCCCTTGCCCCACCAAGACAGAACACTTACACTAAGTCTCTCCGTTCTCTGGTTTTTTCAAGAGCACCAGTTCGATCGTGCCGAAGGTGACCAACTTCCGCTCTACCACCTCCACCGCGGGGAGCCCGGCGACCAGAGGCGCGAGACCTCCTGCCAGTTGATACTGCTGCTGGTGGCGCAGGTGGTCCAACCCAGCCGCGCACTCGAAGCAGAGGATGACCAGCCGCGCCAACCATCCCAGGGGGAAGGAATAGGGTCTGGGGTGAAAATCCACCAGCAGGATCGTTCCTCCCGGCCGAACCACCCGGTCGAGTTCTGCCAGGGCCGCAACCCGGATTTCGCCGGGCAGCTCGTGCAGGGTCAGCATGGCCAGCCCGAGCTCGAATGCCGCCGACGGATAGGGCAGGGCTGCCGCATTGCCAAGCGTGAGTTCAGCTTCGTCGCCAAGCTTGCGGACCGCCTGCCCGAGCATGGCCGGGGAAGCATCCAACCCGGTGACCGTATAGCCCGCCCGGCGGAACAAGGCGAGGTTGCTGCCGGTGCCGCACCCGACCTCAAACATCTTCCTGCCCGTGCCCGGGCCTGCCAAGCGCAGGGCCAAGGCTCGCAGGCCGGCGTTGAAGGGTTCGAGCAAGAGGTCGAAATACGGAGCCTGGAACGCATAGGGATCGCGGGCCATGCACGTCTCCAAGAAGAAACCCAGCACCGAGACCCTACCCCGGGAACCATGGGTAGGGCAAGAGTGAGGACCGACCCAAGGGACCTCACCGAACCCGTGTTGCTCCCAGGACACCGATGAGCGCCGAATGCTCGAGGAAGACGCGCTCCAGGGTTTCGGCGATAATCTGGTCCCCGCTCTCGGTCAGGTGAATACCGTCGTTTTTAAACGAGGCCTCCCGTTCGAGGCGAGGCAGGGCGGCAAAGACGGCTGCAAGGTCAACCAAGGGCGCTTGCTCTGCGGCGGCAACGGCACGTACGACCTCGACGTAGCGTTCGTGCAGCGGGAGCAACTCGGCCGGGTCGTGCAGGTATCGTCCGGTAAGGTACAAGGGTTCTTTACCGCGCACGTGTCCGGATGGAGCGGTGAGGAGCACGGGGACGCTGCCGTTGTCCCTTGCCGATCGCACCATGGCCTCGAGGTTGGCGTGAAAATCCTCGAGGGAGACCCGTTCCGGACGCCGATCGCCCAGGGCGAAGAAAACCTTGCCGATAAGCTGGGCCACGCGGAAGGAATGGAAGGCGCGCAGGAGGGCGAGGGGGTGCCTCGGCTCGGCCGCGCCGAGGTCTTTATCCGGGAGACCGAAGCTCTGCCAGTGGTCATTCCAACCGAAGAAGAAGGTAACGATCGCGGGTCTCAGGGGGAGGACATCGCGCCGCAACTGGTGCAATCCCTGGAAGGTAGACCACCCGCTGACCCCGACATTGAAGAAGGCATCCTTGGCCGCGGGAGCCCACGCCGCTACTCTGCGTTCGAAGAAGCGGTCGTAGAACCCGAACTCGGTGCAGGAATCGCCCAGGAAGGCGACGACAGGCCGCCGGTTGCGCCAGGCCGCGAGCCGCTCGGCATAGTCCTTGGGCACCCAGAGGAGGTGCCGGTCGACGGTGTACTGTTCTTGCAGGATGAGAGGGTCCGGCCAACCGACCTGCAACCTGGTCGGAAAAAAGGGGAACTCGAAACCGAGGCAGCGCAGGAGGAACTCGGCGAGGGCCAACGCCACGAGAAAACCCAGGCCCAGGGCCAAGAGCTTCCTGCCTACCCCACGCGCCATATCCTCCCTTCCCAACCCACACCGTCCCCTACCAACTCAACCGGAAGTGCAGGGGGGTCACGGGTTCAAACACCACGTCGCGCACGACATAGCCCTGCTCGTCCGGGGTGACCGTGGAGCTGAGGCCGTCGAGGTCCAAGGTCGCGCTCTGGATGTCCTGGGGTAGGCGCAGGCGGAGCTGGCGGCGCGCGCCGGGAGAACCTCTGAGGAAACCGGCATAGGCCCTCGGCTCTTTCCGGAGGCCGAGCACCGGCGTGGTGAGTTCGAAGCGTTCGGGTCGCTCCGGCGGTGCCACGGTGAGACCCCGGGGTCCCGGTAGGATACCGCAGGCCCGGTACAGTCCGAGGAGCCACATCGCGTCCCCGTTGGCGTTCATCACCGGGAAGTCGGTCATCGGGGTCACCGGCGAGGTCCAGGTCAGCCCTGCTTGCGGGTGGGGAGGGGCGTAGACCCCATCCGGACCGGACCAGATCCCCGCCCATTGCCGAGGGAACAGACGGGCATGGGTCGCATAGGTCGTCTCGCGGAGGTGGGTGAAGGCGGCATCCTCAAGACCGGCGACCTTATACCCCCAGGTCAGGAGGTGGGCCACGGCCGGCCAGACCATGTTGCCGTGCCACAACGGCGCGCCGATCGGGGACGGACCGTCGAGGCGCTGGGCGATGGTCGCGAGCAGGGCCTCTCGTCGTGCGTCGGGGAGATTGCCCGCGATCAAGGGCCAGACCTGGGCCTCGAGTTGCGGTTCACCCTCACCGAGGGCGACCGGATGATTGAGCGCATCGCGCAACCAAGCGCGGCGGAAGTAGCCCGTTTCGAGCCACTGGTCCGCAACCGGCTGCTCCAGCCTCCGGGCGGTTTCGCGCAACTCCTCGGCGAGCGCCGGCTCCCGGTCCCCCAAGGCCTCGGCGAGGAACGGGAGGACATAGAGCGCGAGTTGGCTGTTGGGCACGGATTCGCCGTGCTGCACCGAATGGCCGTACTCGATACCCACATTGGCCTTGGTCACGGCGCTCTCGAAGACCACGGCATCGCTCCAGTCCCCGTCGCCGATCTTGACCAGGCCGTGCTCGCCGAAACCCACCGCCGAACGGAGATGGCGCAGGGCCGCAACCAGATGGGATCGGACCGAGTAGTCCAGCTCGGGGGACGGTGGAGGGGCTCCTCGGGGGTGATACGCGTTGGCCTCGTCGAGGAAGGCCAGATCGCCGGTCAGGCCGAGATATTCTCCCATGGCCAAGAAGAGGTAGAGGTCGAGGTCCGAGGGATACCGGTGGATGGTGGCATGCTCGTGCATGCCGTGCCCGGCGAAGCTGTAAGGGATGGCGCCGTCGCTCCCGCGGGTGAGCCGTAACAGCAAGCGCAACTGGTCCCTGGCAAGCTCGGGATCGGCATACACCAGGGGCAAGGTGAACAGAGCCTGGTCGCGGGGTGCGCCGTCCGCTCCGTGGAGATAGAGGTAGGCCGATCCCTGCGGCACCACCCGAACTCCCCAATAATCGCGATAGCCAACCGCCGAACGTAGCAAGTACGAGCGCCACATCGCCTCGCGGGAAAGGCTCTCTTCGCCTTCGGCGCTGAACGTGGTCAGGGAGCGCCGCCACCAAGCAAGGGTTGCAGTAAAAGGTTCTGCTCCTCGGCCGAGGGCGAGGACCCGGTCGAGTTCCCCGGCCCGGTACGCATACCCGTAGGCGAAGCGCAAGCGCACCCGACCTCCCGGTGGCAAGGATAGCACGCTGCGGGCGAGGAAAAGATGGGGCTGGCCATAGGCGGAGACAGCCTGCGGCGCGGGGAGGGGGAAGGTTACGGGCAAACGGGGCTCCTCGAGCCCCTGTGGGAACACCTCGCGCTGCTGGAAGCTCGCGCCGTCCAGCGGTCCCTCGAGCACTGCCAAAAATTGGGTCGGCGGATAGTAATCGATCGAAGCCGGCTCGTCCCGTGGCGGGATTCTGAGGCCCGGGCGCACGAGCTTCTCGGCCAGGAGCACGCGCTTGGCGGTATCGACGCTGACCCGTTCGAGAAAGAGGCGGTTGAGTTCGTCGCGCTTGAGATCGCCCCTCCACGCGGCGAGATCTCCGCTGCGCAACCACTGGGTGCGCAGTTGGTGGGCATTGATGTCCCAGTATTCGAAGTGCTCGATCGACCGTTCCCCCGGTCCGAGGTTCTCGAGCACCACCTCGCTGAGCAGGGCAGGCAGATCCCCGGCCGGAGCATAGGTCGTCCTGCTCACCCGCAGGTCTGCGTGCTCGATCACCGAGCGGACATAGCCCAGGCCGAAGATCCTCGTGGTCGTGGCCCCCTTGGGCCTGGACCGGTAGGCCGTGGACCAGGTTTTACCGTTCTCGCGCAGGAAGGAATATCCACCGGAAAAATTGCGACCTTGCTCGTCGAAGCGGTTGGCCAGGAAGGGCCCGCGATCTTGCCCGAACAGGACGATGTGGCCGTCATTGGTGGCCAGGGCGTTGATCCGGTCGTTGCCGAGCTGGTGCCAGTGCAGCTTACCGTTGCCGCCGCAGACCGTCGGGTACTCGGGAGAAGTCGGGGCTAGCTGGTCAAGGGTGTAGTCGAAGGCCGGGAAGCCGTACGGGTCGGTCGTCCAGGTGCCGAAAACCCCGCCGTCTCCGTAGTCGGCGACTGCAACGCTCATCCCAAACAATAGAAACACCGAAAGCATCGCTCGGTGCATGAACCCCTCCACGGTCTTTCCAAGCGTCCCCCAGAGGGCGACCGAACTCCATACCATACCGCGACTGATCCGGCAACCCGAAGATGTTGCAGGGGTGTGCGTCAGCAAAGAGGGGATAGGTGCTTGACCTTTCCTGGCGGTGTGATATTGTAGATGAACGTCTAC
>MGSU01000161.1:0-1634 GCA_001799195.1 Deltaproteobacteria bacterium RIFOXYA12_FULL_61_11
CAAGACCGACCTCGGCGCCCGTGGCCAGGAGAATGATGTCAGGACGGCGGGTCCGTTCCTTTCGGAGTACATAAGCTCCCCGGGCAATCTCCTCTTGGGAGAGCGCTTGCCAACGGTACTCGAGGGTTTGACGGGACAGGAGCAGACAGACCGGCCCCTCGGCCGCGGTCAGGGCATGTTCCCAGGCCGCCAGGCACTCGGCCCGGTCATAGGGCCGGAACACATCGAGGCCGGGGATGAGGCGCAGGGAACCTGTTTGCTCTACCGGTTGGTGCGTGGGGCCGTCCTCGCCCAGCATGAAACTGTCATGGGTGAATACGAACACCTCGCGCAACTTCATCATGGCGGCCAGCCGCAACGACGGCCGGAGGTAGTCTGCGAAGACCAGGAAGGTGGAGCAGAAGGGCACGAAACCGCCGTACTGGGCCAAGCCGTTGCAGATCGCGGCCATGCCGTGCTCACGGATGCCGAAGTGGATATTGCGGCCTCCAAACTCCCCCTTTTGCACGGCCGCACTGCCCTTGATCACGGTGAGGGTCGAGGGGGAGAGATCGGCACTGCCGCCGACCAGACTCGGCAGCTCGGCGGCCAACTCGTTGAGGATGATCGACGAGGTCTTTCGGGTGGCTTCTTTAGCCGGGGACGCAACAAGCCGCAACCGGTCGAACAGCCCCTTTGGCACCGCCCTCGCAAGCAAGCGGTCGAGCAGCTCGGCCTTCGCAGGTTCGGTTCCCCGCCAGGCCAGGTACCGTTCGTTCCAGGCAGCCGCCTCGGCTTTCTTGGTCTCGACCACCTTCGCGCAGAACGCCCGGACCTCTTGCGGGACGGTGAAGGGCTCGGTAGGCCTCCAGCCGAGGGCCTGCTTGGTCAGGGTCACCTCGGCCGCACCTAGCGGTGAACCATGGACCTCAGCCTTGCCTGCCTTGTTCGGGCTGCCGAACCCGATGGTCGTCTTCACCGCGACAAGGGTCGGCCGGCCGCACGGCGTGAAGGCCTCGGCCAGGCCGCTGTCGATGGAGGCTTGGTCGTGCCCCGACAATTCCATCGTGCGCCAACCGAGCGCGCGGAAGCGCGCCGGCACATCTTCGGTGAAGGCGAGCGAGGTCGACCCGTCGATGGTGATACCGTTATCGTCGTAAAGCAAGACGAGGTTGTCCAGGCCGAGGTGCCCGGCCAGAGAAGCAGCCTCATGCGCTACTCCCTCCATGAGGTCTCCGTCTCCGCACAGGGCCACGACCCGGTGGCCGAAGAGGTCCGGTCGTCCGGTCCTCTCCGCCAGCATTTTCCCGGCGAGGGCCTGTCCTATCGCATTGCCCAAACCCTGACCGAGCGGTCCGGTCGTGGTCTCGAGGCCGAGGTCCTGGTCGAACTCGGGATGGCCCGGCGTCCTGCTGCCGAGTTGGCGGAAGCGGCGGAGATCTTCTAAGGAAAGGGCATAACCGAAGAGGTGCAGCAGGGCATAGAGCATGGAGGAGCCGTGCCCGGCCGAGAGGATGAAACGGTCCCTGGCCAACCAACGCGGCTGGGTGGGATCGAAGCGGAGGTGCCGCACGTACAGGGAGAAGACGAGCTGGGCCGCACCCAGGGGCAAGCCGGGATGTCCCGAAGCCGCCTCTTGGATCATGTCGATGGCC
>MGSU01000161.1:1693-6685 GCA_001799195.1 Deltaproteobacteria bacterium RIFOXYA12_FULL_61_11
CTCCTCAAGTGCCGGTTCCCACCCTCGAGTGGACCCGGGACAGCCCTCGGCCGCGGTGCTGGGTTATTCCAGAACCCTACGATGAAGTCAATTGCCCGGAGGTATCCTCCGATCGGGTCTCAGCAGCCTCAGCATCGGAAAAAAAGTGTTCAGTTCGCCCCCTGCCTTGCCGATAGAGATAGTGACGCTACTGCGTCGGGAACCATGAGCATAGGGTGACCACGATGAAACTCAACACGACCGTCCAGAATCTCGCTGGCAGTCTTGCCTACAACAGCAGCAGGCAACGGGAATACCTGCCGTTCCTCGCCCAACAGGAGGGAGAAGAGAAACTCGCCTTCTTGCCGACCGATCGCTTTTCCCAAGAAGAAGACGACCACCGTTTGAGTGCCAGAGTACTCAAGGACAAGGTCTTCATTTCGATCAAAGAACGCTTGCAACTCGAAATCGCCGGGCAGGAAGGCCAGCAATCGGGTTTGACCCTTCAATACCAGAAGGAAGTCGAACTCTACGGGAAGATCAAGGGCAAGGACGCCATCCCGTCTCCCGAGGAATCGGCCGCAACGATCGTCTCTTTCTCGACCGGTTTCTTCGATATGTACCGTTCGAGACATCCCGAACTGAGCGATGAAGAAGCCCTGCGCGAATTCGAACTCCTCATCCGTGGCTCGATCCAAGAAGGGGCGATGGAAGCGCTGCAGATCATCCAAGGACTCTCTCGCGACAACGAAGAGACCATGGGAAGGATCAAGACTACTCTGGCCAAGGTCGAAGAAGGGCTACAAGCCTTCTTCCAGCACAAATACGTCTCACTGCTCGGCGAAGATGCCTCGTATTCCTCTGAAGACAAAGATGAAGTTTCGCTCGAGCGTTACCTAGGAAAACTCGATCCCAAAGAAGATTGAGCAAAGCTACACAGAGGAATTAGTTCAGTCTAGGGGACGGGGATCCCCCCTCGGCGCCACCCCTACGAGGTTACTGGAACAATCAGCCCTCCAAAAACTGAATGGTTACACACGTAACCTTTTTCTCCTCGACATTGTTGCCATTTGTCATTATTGTCACCTTCGTTATCGTTTCCGGTGTACTCCGGCATTGGTGAGGAGTCTCGAATAGCATAGGGAGGTCTTCGTTATGGGGAAGAAGTTACTCGACGAAATTTTCGAATTACTGCTCCAGGCTGTGGTCGAGAAAGTCCAGCAACTCCAAGAGAGCCAGTCGGACGGGAGCAAGGTGACTGCTGCTTCCACTACCTCCATGCAGGAAAAACCGTCTCGGACTCCAAGAGTCCCCACCCCCAGAACTCGTCCCGCGTCCGAACAGGCAACCTCCCGCGCCCTTCCCAAGCAAGCTCCTTCACCTCGGCTGCAACACTGCAAGGTCCCAGGCTGCACTGCCAAGATCAAATGCAAAGAGTTCTGTCATAAACACTATCAATCCTTCCGCCGAGGCCGGATCGATGACCAGGGCATGAGCCTCAAGGTTCCGGTCGAGAAAAAACCCTGCATCTTCCCGGGTTGTTCCCACACGGCCTCGAGCAAAGGTTTCTGCTCCAACCATTATCAACAGTTCATGCGCGGACGCATCTCGGCCGAGGGAGAGAGACTTGTTCCGGTACGACCGCCCAAGGCCAAGGCCGAACCCTGCCGGATGCGGGGCTGCACAAAGCCCAAAGCCTCGGCCATGGGCTTCTGTACCAATCATTACCAAATGTTCAAACGCGGTTCCATCGACGAAGAAGGGAAGAGGGTCAAGAAAACCTCGGCACTCAAGAAATCCAGGACCATCTGCAAGGTCCTGGGTTGCCGAAAACGCACCACCCATGAGTCCGGCTTCTGCTCGAACCACCTCCAACACTTCCGGCGCGGCACCATGGACGAGCAGGGACATCG
This sequence comes from Deltaproteobacteria bacterium RIFOXYA12_FULL_61_11, assembly GCA_001799195.1. GTDB lineage: Bacteria > Bdellovibrionota_F > JAHFAK01 > YA12-FULL-61-11 > YA12-FULL-61-11 > YA12-FULL-61-11. Next base: position 3,586 of record MGSU01000161.1, read on the forward strand.
CTTACGCAAAACGCGCCGTCGTAGAGAACCCGCCCCGATCGTGCCGGTGCAGCCCCCGGTCGAGCCCATCGAGCAGACCTCTCCCGATCCGGCCACCGAAACCACGACTTGACGCGAGCGCGCCGCTCCTGGTTCGCTCCTCGAGTCCCCCCCGATCCCGAACGAGGTCTCCGAAACCTCACCTGCCGCGTTGACACCTGCCCTCTCCGAATGACATGCTCGCGCCGGTTCAGTGCACCCCGGGAGTCGCCATGGCCGAGACCTATGTCTTCACTACCTATAAACTCAATCGGTTCTACCAACAGCAGCACGTCCTCAAGGATATCTCGTTGTCCTTCTACCACGGGGCCAAGATCGGCATCGTCGGCGAGAACGGTGCCGGCAAGTCCACGCTTCTCAAGATCATGGCGGGTCTCGATCAGGATTTCGACGGTCAAGCCCGGTTGGAACCGGGGTACAGCTCGGCCATCGTGATGCAAGAACCGGAGCTGGATCCCGACCTCACGGTCCGGCAAACCCTCGAGAGTGCCTTTGCCGCGACTCAGGCCCTGTTGACCGAGTTCGAAGAAGTCTCCACCCGGATGGGTGAACCCCTCGACGACGACGAAATGCAGAAAGTCATGGATCGGATGGCGGTACTGCAAGACGAACTGGACAGCCGCGACGCCTGGGCTCTGGATCAACGGCTCGAAGAGGCGGCCGATGCCCTCTGCCTACCCGAGGACGAACGATTGGTCGGCAGCCTCTCGGGCGGGGAAAAGCGCCGAGTTGCCCTGGCCCGGGCCTTGTTGGCGAGACCCGATATCCTACTCCTCGACGAACCCACCAACCATCTCGACGCGCCGACCGTGGACTGGCTGGAAGACCAGCTCAGGGCCTATCCAGGGACCGTGCTGGTGGTCACGCACGACCGCTACTTCCTCGACACCATCACGGCCTGGATCCTCGAACTGGACCACGGTCATGGGATTCCCTGGCAGGGCAGCTACGCGGTCTGGATCGAGCAGAAACTCAAGCAGCTCGTGGACCGGGAGGGCAAGACCAGCGACCGCCGGAAGGCCATGGAACGCGAGTTAGCCTTCATCCGCATGAGTGGGGACCGGCGACACGAATTATCCCAGCAGCGCCTGCGCGAGTACGAGAGCATGATCGCCCACGAGGCCTCCCGCCAAGAGGGCGACGCGGCCTCGATCCAGATCGCCCCGGGGCCGGCCCTGGGCACCTCGGTCATCGCCTTCGAAGGCGTAACCAAGGGGTACGAGGGTTCCGCGCTTTTCGAGAACCTGTCTTTCGCCCTGCCCCGCGGTGCCGTGGTCGGCCTAGTCGGACCCAACGGCGCGGGCAAGACCACTCTCTTCCGCTTGATCACCGGCCAAGAACAACCTGACACCGGTACGGTCGTCCTCGGCGACTCGGTCAGCTTGGCCTACGTCGACCAGGACCGCTCGGGCCTCGCCGACGAACAGCCTCTGGTGGACGCAGTGGCCGACGGCGCCGACGAGCTGGTCTTCGGCCGCCGCAGAGTCCCGGTACGGCAATACCTGTCCTGGTTCGGTTTCCGCGGGCCCACCCAACAGAAGAAGGTAGGGGAACTCTCCGGAGGCGAGCGCAACCGCTTCCACCTAGCCAGGACCCTGCGGGTCGGAGGCAATGTCATCCTCCTCGACGAGCCGACCAACGACCTGGACGTCAACACCTTGCGCATGCTCGAAGAAGCCATCCTGGAGTTCGCCGGCTGCGTCTTGGTGATCAGCCACGACCGCTTCTTCCTCGACCGGGTGTGTACCCACCTCCTGGTCTTCGAGGGCGAGGGCACGGTCGCCTTCCACGCCGGGAACTGGAGCGAGTACGAGGCCGCCCGGCGCAAGAAACTCGGTTCGGGCCTCTACGAAGGCCGGCGCAAGAGATTCCACCGGCTGCACTGAACCTTGATCACCGGCCCGTGCGAATCCCGGCGATCAGGGTCGGCAAGGTCTCGCTGCTCGGTCGGTTCAGGAACCAGCATCTCCCGCTGCGTTGCGCGGCACGGCTGAAGACCGTTTCCTCGAGATCGACGACGATAACCTCCCCGCCTCGACCGAGCACATTGGCCACCACTCGGTTCGGAAGAGTCGTGGCGCCCGAGGTGCCGACCACCAGCAGGAGGTCGGTGGCGTCGGCCGCGGCGAGGGTACTCTCGAAACGGTACCGCGGTTCGTCGTAGCTTTCATCGAACCACAAGACGTGCGGTCTTGCTGGCCCCCCGCACCGGGGGCAGCAGAGAGCCATTCGCTCGGCCTCGCTCAAGGCCTCGCCGCGCTGGTGTTCGGGCAGGGCTTCCGGCAGGGGATGGATACCGGTGTGGCACTCCCGGGCGCAGCGGAAGAAATCGAGGTTGCCGTGGATCTGGTACGTGCGCTCCTGGCTGCTGCCAGCTCGCAGGTGCAGCCCATCGACGTTCTGGGTGACCAGGGTGAAACGTGGACCGAGCAGGTGTTCCAGTTCTACAAGGGCGAAGTGTCCCGGGTTCGGCTTGGCACGACGACAAACGGTTCTACGGTAGAGATACCAGGCCCAGACCTCCTCGGGTCGCCGCAAGAACATCGCGGCCGTGGCCATCTCTTCCGGTTGGTACACCCTCGATCCCACCGTCCAGTAACCTTCCTTGCCACGGAACGTGGGGATGCCGCTCTCCGCGGATATACCGGCCCCGGTCAGGACGGTAATCGTCGCGCCCACGCGCATCCTCGCGGCAAAAAGCTCGGCAGTCTCGGTCATTGCCTGCATGCATTCTCCTCTTCTCGAAGTCACTTCGTGGGTTAACTCATGTTGACTTTGCAGGAACCGTGAGAACTTGGCAATCGGCGAGATCCGTGCAAAGAGGTCGTCATGGTGGCCGATCCCGAAAGGAACCCGATCGAACTCACGTCTGACTTCTGGGAGTGAACCCATGTCCAACTCTGGATGTGCAACGTGCAAATTGAGAGCCCAATATGACGTCCGGCCCCGGTCACTGCTCGGCAGGCTGTGGCGATGGCATGCGGGATGGTGCCCTGGGTTCAAGGCTTACCTCGCTGCCTTGCCCGAGGCCGAAAGACGACAGCTCGCAGAACGCTACAGG
>MGSU01000161.1:6705-39140 GCA_001799195.1 Deltaproteobacteria bacterium RIFOXYA12_FULL_61_11
GGGATGAACGGCGAGCCATGTAAGGGCGAGGAGGTGCCTCTCCCTTACCAATCGGTCACAATCGCGTCATCCATGCTAACCCAAAAAAACCAAGTTGGACTTTCTTCCTACTAGGCGTGAACCAGATCACCGTCATGGAGTTGCAGGTCACGAGGTACCCGGGTGTTGGTGATTATACTCATGGTCGGAGCACCTCAGCACAATGCGAGCCAGAAGTGGGTTTATTTATATACTTGCAAATACAACTTATTACTTTTCACAAACCATAGGCATTCGATGGGTGTTCGAAAAGGCGATTCGGAGGATTGAAGTCCAACTTTGGGTTAAGTCTTTTAACTTGGGTTAAGTCTTGGAGGCTTCGGCACAGATTCTCTCTAGGTTTCTATGGTATCGTCAGCTCGGGAAAATTGTAGGACAAGCTTCTCGGTATCAGGGGGCTCCCGACGATGCATCTACACCCGACTGAAAGCCTGTGCTGTTTTGTGGTTCTCGTCTGTCTTTCCTGTACGTTGCACGACATCGAGGTCACTGATGCTGCCGCGGAAGATTCTACGACCAGCCAGGCCACTACAGGTTCGAACCACCAGGACAACGCAGAAACGTCAGAAGAGCGTCCTGGTTTGGACTCTAACCCCGAGGATGCCACCCTTGCCACCAACGACGGAAACGATCCCGGGTCGGGTACAGCCTCATCGTTGTCGGATGGGGTGAACGACGGTTGGATCGGCGGGTCGTGTCACAGCGACGAGGACTGTCGATACCAAGGTGGTTTTTGCCTGACTGAGGTGGACGGATTTCCCGGCGGGACCTGCAGCCTCGCTTGTGAGTCGCAATGTCCATCACCCGCTGCACCCACGCATACGAGTTCCGGTTGCATCGCCATCGACAAGGTCTCGTCACGGGAAGGGAGTTCTTGCATTGCCAGTTGCGACCCCTCCGCTGACGAGAGCGGGTGCCGGCCCGGGTATCGCTGCACGCGCCGACTGCTCTTCCAATACACCAGTCGCAGCATCGACGTCTGTCTCCCCGACGACGTCGCCCACGATCAGGAGCCGTTGGTAGCATGGGTCGCCGAGGCGAGTGGTTGTCTCGCTCACCTGGCGACGTTAGACCTCCCTATCGAATCGACAGAGCATACTGCCTCAAACCCCGCATGTGCCATCGAATACCCCGTGCTTTTTCCTGCGATCCTGAACGGCTTCACCTTCTTCAACAGCGCCGGCCAGGCGACTCCCTTGAAGATCTCGTGTCGCATGGCGGTCGCCTTGATGCGCATGATCGATGTGATGCACGACCTGGGGTTGGATAACCTGACCCACCTCGGGGTCTACAATTGCAAGGTGAGTGCAGATGGAAAACCAAGCCGTCACGGCATGGGCAATGCGATCGATGTCGCGAAATTCCACGGAACCGACGGGACGACTTACACAATCTATCAGTACTATTTCCAAAATACCGACGTGGGCCGGATGCTGCGAAATATTGCCGAGCAACTCCACCAGCACAAAGTCTTCAACCAGGTGCTCACCCCCGAATACAACGAACAGCATGCAAACCATTTTCACCTCGACCTCACCTGGCCGGAGTACCCCAATGAATGGAACAAGCATTGAGGTACATACAACCAAAAACCAAAACTTTGTTTTGCTTTGGTTCGCCATTCCTACCTAGGGTGTGAACCTGACGACCCACGAAGTTGAGCAACCAGTCTGCGGTGATGTCAGGTTGTTTGCTTACTTCTGCATGAAAAAACCAAGTTGGACTTGGATCCGAGATCGGGTCCGGCAACCGACCTATTCCTTGTGCCGGATTCTCGTTGTGCGGGGCCAACCCAGGTTCACAGTTGGTCGCTTCACCAGGTTGAAAGTCCGGGGCATCACCACTCGGAACACTGAGGTCGACGGAATCGGACTTGTATACCGGCAAGGGTACCATCGGGTTGACTCAGCAACAAGCGTTAGCTTGAAATCCAACGTGGGTTATTGTGTTCAATGATTCATGAAAGTCGATAACATTTTATGAAGTTGGACTTTGTACGGACTTTGTACTGCCAATACCCTTCCACCTATGCCATCATGCACGTCAAACCTGCATGACCACGTTACATGCTATTGGGGGATGATCGTGGTTATCCACACACTCTCGCCTCGCGGGCGCACCTCTCCCGTCCTCGCGCGGCGCTGAAAAGACGGCCGAGATACTGGCTCAGTCTTTTTGCGACGCGTCGGAAGCAGCAAGTTTCCGGGCAGCGTAAAGCTCCCGGTTATAGGCTAGGACCTGCGACAAGAGCTGCTCGGTACGCGAGAGACAGTACTGTGCGGATCCGAAGAAATACCGTGGTCCTGCCAGGATTTCCTCGTCTTGAACCTTGCCTTCCAAGCGCTTGGCTTCGACCAACTTGCAATAGGCTGCGGCGCGCTCGGCGTCGGTCTCGCCCAGCCCCAGCCACGCTTCCGAGGTATCGAGGCGCTCGTCCTTCTCGATCCCCGCATAGTGCCGATAACCGCTGAAGGGATAGGCCTCCGGCCGGGTCCTCTCCGGGCAGTGCCAGCGATTGAGCGCGAGATAGGCCTGTAGGTTCAGGACGGCATGCTCTTGCTCCTCGACCACCTGAGCCTTAACCCGCAGTTCCACGACCGATCCGGTACGTCCCATCTCACGGTTGATCTGCTTGGCGAAAGACGTATGCACGCTCTGAAAAAACCTTGAGAACTCACTCACCGTGCGAATGCGGAGGAGGAGATGGAAATGGTTATCCATCAGGCAGTGATCTATCAGACTGATACCATAGCTCTTTTTATTCTCTGCCAACAGGTTCAGGTACAGTTCTTTGAACGCCGGGTTGCCCAGTAGGTACTGGCGGGCGTGGTCGGTACACTGCCAATAGGCGTGGACCAGATCACCGTCATGGAGTTGCAGGTCACGAGGTACCCGGGTGTTGGTGATCATGCTCATGGTCGGAGCACCTCAGCACAATGCGAGCCAGAAGTGGGTTTATTTATATACTTGCAAATACAACTTATTACATTTCACAGACCATAGGCATTCGAGGGGTGTTCGAAAAGGCGATTCGGAGGATTGAAGTCCAACTTGGATTCTGGATTCTTCCTTCAAGAGTGCATCCTCTTGTATACCGGCAAGGGTACCATCGGGTTGACTCAGCAACAAGCGTTGGATTGAAGTCCAACGAGGATATTATTATTCCTCGAGTTCTCGAAACAAGGCCTCCCTGAGGGTTTTCGTAGTCCTGTTGTGCATGCTGCCCGATTTTCTCCAGGTATACCGAGCTAGGAACGACAAACCTCTCGAGATTGTCGTCCTCACCGGCAGCATCCCTGAATTCGTCTCAGGATTCAGCAGTGGCCATGCCTGCCGTGCCAGGAAGGTATCGAGCGAGACAAGGGCATTGGACAGAGTGCCGGCATTACACCGCCGCTTCTCATCAAAATATTCATTCGCTAACCGTACAACAATCCTCAACTTCTCGAAGGGTATGCTCGTGAGGTTGAGAATGCCCTCGTCCCCATCGCCTGTGTTTACCATGATTTCATAGAACTCACGGTCACTGCGGATGAGTCCTCGCTTCTTGGCATACGCATACAGAGTGGTGCCGGGATAGGGTGTGGTGAGGAAAAAGCGGAAGAGGCCATTCCCTTCTGCGTGTCGCTCGGCCAACTCGATGGTTTGTCTGATGTCGTCGAAGGTCTCCTGGGGCTGACCAATCTGCATGGTAACACTTGGAATTATTCCATAATGTTGTACCTTTTCCAGACCCCGGTCAATCATTGCTACGGTGATGTCTTTCTGCATGGCGTCGAGAATGCGTTGGCTCCCGGATTCCATCCCGAGGCGAAGCACCCTACAATGGGTATCCCTCAACGCCTCCAATATCTCATCGTCGGCAATGCAATCGAAGCGCGCGCTGAGGCTGTAAGAAGTGCGATGCTCTCTTTGCTTCAGCAAGCGGAGGAAGGCGAGAGTCCTGGATCTGTCGACCAAGAACAAGCTGTCGGTATAGACGATGAACGTAGGATAATAGCGCTGCACGAGGGAGAACGTTTCTTCGACCACCTCCTCGATGGGCCGCGTCCTGAACGGACTCGAGTGGTAACAGAAGGTACAGCGATGGGGACAACCTCTCGAACCGAGTACCCACAACGTTCTACGCCCGCCGTGATGGTAATGGTCAGCGCTGGATAGCTGGAGAGCATGGAGTTGTTGGAGCTGAAAAACATCATAGTCGATCGGAGGGAACTTCGCGAGGTCCTCGATGCGAGGTCCAGGTCCAGTCTGAACAATGTTGCCAGCTCTTGGAAAGGCAATACCGGGAATAGTGTGGAAGGAGGCCCCCTGTCTCTTCGCCTCGAGGATCTTCTCGAGGATCAGTTCGCCTTCACCCCTGACGGCAAGGTCTGCTCCAGTGACCTGCAAGGCCAATTCGATACAGGGTGTTACCCCCTGGCCCCCGATCACAATGAGCGATGAGAGACCCTGTTCCTTTTTCAGTGCGCTGATATACTCCGCGGCGAGGGGCAAATGGACGAACAAAGCGCTGAAACCGATCACAAGTGGCTGCAACTCGCGTAGAGCATTGACGGTTTGCAGTATCGTCCATTGATGAAAACCAGGGTGGAGTACCCTGACCGTGTAGCCCTGCTGGCTGAGATAGGCGTGTAAATAGGCAAGGTTGAAGGGAAAAGAGTACGGATAGCTGAAGGGAACGTAATTGACGAGTACCAAGTCCGGGGCATCGCATGCGGGAGGTAGAACAGTCATGCTCTACCTCGAACCAGAGCCCAACAGTCTACAAAAACGCGCACGGATCTAGGTTCGGTCAGAGGGTTCAGAACCCTGATACGTCCACCGGCCGAGTCCTCTCCCGACAGTGCCTGAGGTTGAGCGCGAGATAGACCTGCAGGTTCAGTCAGGGAGTTCGGTTTCTTCGTCAGGAGACGTAAGCAAGGCACGGCAGCCACATCCTTCACCTTTCTTACCGGACCAGAGCATCGCGGTGTCGAGCACCAGCCGCCGCCTTGCAAGCGAGTATAGATGAGAGAAGCCCAACCGTATGAACTCACTGCGGTACAGGATGCCGGCACCGTCGACAACCTCGGGCACCATGGCAGAGAAGTCGACCATCAACGAGCTGCCGGGGTAGGTGAAGGTCGCGGTGGCCTCCCCGTTTTCGCTGTCCCGCCTGATTGCAAGACCACAAGACCGCTCGGAGGTCCTTTCCATGGCGGCGTTGCGCAGCGAGATGGTGCCGTGATAGTTCCCACGGACCGCTCCCAGGAGGAGTTGCTCGGTAAAGAACTGTTTCTCCCCGGTGTACATCGCGAGCGGTTTCTCCGCGACCTTACCGGTAGTCAGGTCGATGCGCCGCGCGACCTCGGTTGGACGGCAGTTCATCGGACCGGCGAAGAACGGCCCTCCCTGGTCATAGCTGACAGGATAGAGGAAGACTGAATAGCGTTGTATCGCACCGCGATGCTCGAAGGCGTAGGAGAGAATGTGGGCTACGTGGTATTCCGTCTTCCTGTACAGCAGAACTTCTGCCTCGGGAACCTGCACAATAGGTGTCCCAGCGTAGTCCTTGTGTTTGGGGTTCATCGTGAAACGCAGCTCGCCGCGAAGTGTGACGGTGTCGAAGAAGGCCGAAATCGCCGTGGTTTGGTGACCGGTGGCGTGGGTCGTGTCCCGGGTACAGCGTGCGAGCTCTAGGAGTTCGGCCTCGCAGGGTGCAGCTACCCAGAGAACGAGGAGGGCCGCGAGTAGGATCGAGCGGGTATGTACCATGGGGTTTCCTGGTCTCCGGAGAATCGCACTGAGTGCTTCTCGCCGGTACCACAGCGCGGCCAGGAAGGCAAGCCTTGCAGACGTTTCCCAGAATCCAGCGGGCGAGAGACTCAGCCGGATGCGGCCAAGCGCCGTGCAAGGACCCTCCCCTGCTCCAGGCAATGATCCATGTTGATGTACGAGAACGTCCCGTTCCGTCCGGCTAGATGGAGTCCCTCGACCTCCGAGAACCTGCGCATGGTCCGTTCCAATTCTTCCCGATACCCCAGATGCAGGACCGGATACCCATGGCCCACCTTCCGCAACAGGACCTCATCTACCGTAGCGGAGAAGCCGGGCCTGATACGTTCGAACTGGGGAAGGACCCGAGCCGCGAGCTGTTCGGCCGACATATCCCAAGCCGGCTCTCCCGGGTCGGCCGTGAGCTCGAAGCACAACGCCGACCTTCCTCGCGGTGCGAGCGCCGGGGTGAAATGGTGGAAATCCGTGACCCGGTTGAAGAGGACCTCCCTGTCCTGGTAATAGATCCAATGTTTTTTGAGAACCGCGGTGGTGTCGGCAAGTGCATAGAGGAAGAGGATGCCCCGGTACCGCAACGCGGGCATGTGCCGAAACCCGAGCAACGCGGCGAGGGTGGTAAGGGGTAGTGTGCTGATCACCCGGCGAGCTAGGTAGTCGCGTTGGCCGCAACGCACCAGGATACCCCCGCGGCGTGGCCGGAGGGCGCTGACCCTCGAACCGAGTTCCAGTTCTCCTCCCCGGGCTTGCATGCGCTCCGCGAGGCGCTCGGCAAGCAAACCCATGCCCCGGGCCGAATACAAGAACTCGGGTTCGTACGGAGAATGGATGGACTGACCGTGCCTCCGCGCCCACCAGGGTGCGAGCATCTTGGCAATCGTATCGACGAGTCCCTTCGAGGCTATGCGCTGTTCGGCCCAACTCGCATCGAGCAGGGATGGGTCCACACCCCAGACCTTGGCCGTATACCCACAAAAGAAGGAATCGTAGAGGCGCCGACCGTAGCGCGAAACGACCCAATCGGCAAAACTGCGCGGCGGGGAACCCGGCCGGAGGCGCGTCCGCAAGAAATCCGCGACCATACGCGCTGCTTCGACCTTGTCTACCTTGCTCAGGACATCGCGCAGCGAGAGCGGGTAGAGGTACTCGTGGCCTGCATAGGAGAGCGACGTCTGCATATGACAGCGCAGGAGGTCCTCGCCGAGCAAGTCCGCGGCCTGCTCCAGCAGGGGCAGGCTCTGGGAATGGTAGCGATGGGGGCCGAGATCGAGGTGGAAGCCGCGATGCTCGAAACTGGCGGCCAAACCGCCGACCCGAGGACCTTCCTCGAGGACCAGGACTTCCTTACCGGCACCGGCCAGTTCCAGTCCGGCCGAAAGCCCGGTCAACCCCGCTCCGAGCACGATGACCTCGCGGCGTTGTACCGGCACAGAACCTCCAGCCCTACCCTCACAGCGTCCGATCATAGCGCCGGACCACCCGCTCGACAACCCCTCACCCCGTCCTCCGAGCTTCGACCTATCTTACTACCACCCCTCGCACCGACGCCCTTGCCTCCTGCAGGCGCTGGTACTGACGCATCCGTGCGCCCAGCACCACCAGGAGAGGGGTAACAATTCCAATTGCCTGCACGCGCAGGGTGAGGTATCGATGGAGCAGTTGCACCATCTCGAGGCACGCATGCGCAGTTGCACCGAATACCTGACCATCAAAACCCAGACCAGGAGTGAGTTCCGCAACCTCACCCCGGAGATCGAGAAGATCGTGGCCGCGAGCGGGGTCAAGGAAGGCCTCTGTCTGGTCAACGCCATGCACATCACGGCCAGCGTCTATATTAATGATAACGAGAGCGGTCTGCTCGCAGATTACGAGGACTGGCTCGAACAGCTCGCACCTCACGCCCCGACCTCCCGCTACCGGCACAATCGCACCGGCGAGGACAACGGCGATGCGCATTTGAAACGGCAAGTGATGGGTCGGGAGGTCGTGGTTGCGATCACGGCCAGCAAGCTCGACCTCGGCCCCTGGGAACAGATCTTCTATGGCGAGTTCGATGGCCGCCGGCCCAAACGGGTCCTGGTCAAGGTCCTCGGCGAATGACGCCCCACGGGTAGCCCGCTCCACAGAGAGCGTATTCGTTCCCGCTCGGCCTCTTCCGGACTCTTCACCCCGTCCTCGAGAAGGCTATTGCCGACGGTCGACCGCTGCCACGGCCCAACGCCAGCCTCGGAGCAAGGCCTCGCGGCGCTCAGAGGTCATGGCCGGTCGGAACTCTCTCTCGGTTCGCAACAGGGGTTTGAGCTCTTGGAACGAACTCCACAGGCCACTGCCCAAACCGGCCAACAGGGCCGCACCCAGGGCCGTGGTATCGACCAGGAGAGGGCGCCGAACCGGAAGACCTAAGAGATCGGCTTGGAATTGCATCAGGAAGTCGTTGACCGCAGCGCCTCCATCCACGGCCATGGGCCGGAGAGGCAAGCCGGAGATGCCCGAGAAAAGATCTATCAAGTCTTTGCACTGATAAGCGATACCCTCGAGGGCGGCCCGCACGAGGTGTCGCCGATCCGCGCCCCGGGTCAGGCCGAGGATAGCCGCTCTGGCCTCAGGATTCCAGTATGGAGCTCCCAACCCATTGAAGGCAGGAACAAAATAGACCCCGGCGTTGTCCTCGACGCTGGTAGCAAGGGCTTCGCATTCGCTGGAGTTGCCGAGCACCCTGAGGCCGTCCCGCAACCATTGGACCACCGACCCGGCTGAGAAGACCGCTCCCTCGAGGGCGTACGCGGGCCCGCCGGCGGCATCGACCGCGACCGTGGTCAATATCGGTTCTTCGCTCACCACGGCCTTCGCGCCCAAGTACTGGAGGATGAACGCGCCGGTGCCGTAGGTCGTCTTCATCTCCCCCGGTTCCACACACCCCTGGCCGAATAGGGCTGCCTGCTGATCTCCGACGAGCCCGCAGATGGGCACCGCGTATCCTCCGGTCAAGGCGGGATCCGTCATCGCCAACCTCCCGCTCGAAGGACAGAGCGTCGGCAACACGGCCCGGGCTATACCGAACAGATCCAGGAGTTCCTGGTCCCAGTCCAGGGTTTTGAGGTTGAAGAGGAGGGTGCGGGAAGCGTTGGTGTAATCGGTGAGATGGGCCCTGCCACCGCTCAACCGGTAGACCAGGAAGGAATCCACGGTGCCGAGACGATAGCCGGTCGCCGGCAGGCCGAGGTGTTCGATCAACCAGGCCATCTTCGTGGCCGAGAAGTAGGGATTGAGTAACAGGCCAGTGCGTTGCTTGAGATCCGGCACCACGCCGCTGAGTTCCCGGCAACGGTCCGCGGTGCGCCCGTCTTGCCAGACGATGGCCCGGTGCAGGGGGCGACCGTCCTCGGACCAACAGAGGGTCGTCTCGCGTTGGTTGGTCAGCCCTATCGCGGTCAGGTCCCCAAAACCGAGGTGGGCTTGTGCAAGTGCCTGGAACATCAAGTCATGGGTGAACCGAAAGATTTCCTCTCCGTCGTGTTCCACCCATCCCGGGCGAGGGAAATAATTGGGTAGTTCGGCATAAGCCCTACCGAGCACCCCGAGCCGCTGGTCGAAGACAAAGACGGTGGAACCCGTGGTACCTTGGTCGATCGCCATCACGTACATACGAACCTCCGGGATCGTTCGTCGGTTGAGACGTGTTCAGACTTCGATGGGGGAGAAGGGTTTGACCGGCAACTCGAGGACGTAGCGAAGCTCTTTGCCCGGCACCGATTGGATCTCGATGGTCCCGCCGTGGCTCTCGACGATCTTGCGCACCACGGGCATGGAGAAGCCCGGACGATCCGGGCTCTCGCGACGGAGTTTGTGGAAAATATGGGCGAGATCGTCCTTGCGCATCCCTACGCCGTTGTCCTCGAGGACGAACACGACCCGGCCGCGTTGCTGACGCACCGTGATCTTGAGGTACGAGCGTTTCCCTCCGTCGGCCAGGGCAATCATTTGGTCCAGGAGGGTGATGAAAGCATGGTAGAGCTTGTCCCTGTCGCAGGTCAGCACGTCCACCTGGTTATCGAGGATGATCTTGATCCGGCGTTCTTCCATCTCGCGCTGGCAGAAACCTATGGCCGCGTCGAGCAATTCGTTGATCGACACGGAGGTGTACTGGTCGGTCATCAGGTTGACCTGGGAATACTGCAGCGACTGGATGATGACCTGGCGCATCGCCTGAACCTGGGAGAGGCAGAGGCTGACGCACTCGCGACCGTTCTCGTCGAGGGAGGGAGCGTGATCCTCGGCCAGGATCGAGAGTAAGCCTTCGGTCGTGGTGACCTGGGTCTTGAGGTCGTGCGCGAACAGGGCCAGGAATTCTTCGATGCGTCGATTCAGCTCGAACAACCGCTGGTTGGTCGCACGCAGTTCCCTGGTCCTGCGCCGAACCTTCTGCTCCAAGCCGAGATTGAGCTCGCGCAAACGGGCGGTGAGTTCAAGACGCTCGCGTTCGAGCATGGACTTCTGCACGGCATTGCGCACCGCGAAGGAGACCAGGTCGAGCTGCTCGAAGGGTTTGAGCAAGTAGTCATAGGCCCCCTGGCGCAACGCCTCGATGGCATTCTCCAGCGTGGCATATCCCGTGACGACGATGATCTCGGTGAGCGGACTGCGCTCCTTGACCCTCGCGATCAACTCCAAGCCACCCAACTTGGGCATGCGCAGATCGGTCAGGACGAGGTGGAAATCCTCATCGAGGGCGGCTAGGGCTTCCTCGCCGTTCGCCGCCTCGATCAGCAGGGGTTCCGGCTCGAGACTGGTGCGCAGCTCCTCGCTGATCAGATGCCGGATGATCGACTCGTCGTCCACGATCATCACTTTTGCTTGACGCCTCTCCATAGCCTCCTCCACCGGGAGTCGCTAGGACCAAGCGCTCCCCCGGGTACAGGGTCAGGGTTACCTTGCCCGGGAGTCGGGTCCGATAACCGTCGCTGAGCTGTTCGTTTACCCCGCACTGTCCTTCCAGGCCGCCTTCCAGCCCATAGGGATGCGTGGTACGTCTGTCGGTCAAGAGCGTTGCGGTCAGTTCCTGCAACACCTCGAATTCGCGTATCAAGCCGTCACCGCCCCTCTGGAGGCCCTGCCCCCCGCTCCCTCTGCGGCGCTGATAGCGGAGCACGCGCAGGGGATAGTCGTTCTCGAGCACCTCGATCGGGGTGTTGAGGGTATTGGTCATGTGGCTGTGGACCGCCGCGCTGCCCGGTCGGTCGGGAAGCGCTCCGGTGCCTCCGGCCAGGGTCTCGTAGTAGGTGAAATATCGTTTGTGCCGAGCATCATGGCCCGCGAAGGCGAGATTGTTCATGGTCCCCTGGGAAGCTGCCGGAATACGGCCGGGCAGCACCTGGTGCAATGCTCCCAGGAGGATATCGACCACCCGTTGCGAGGTCTCCATGTTGCCGGCTCCCACGGCTGCCGGTGGCTTGGGGTTGAGCACACTCCCCGGCCGGGTGAGGATCTCGATCGGTCTGAGCAGTCCCGAACTCGCCTGCCGACGGCGAGGTCCGGCTAAGCAGCAGAGCACATAGAGGACCGCGGAGGTAACGACCGCAGGCACGGTGTTCAAGGGGCCACGGACCTGATCCGCGGAAGCCGAGAAATCACAGCGCAGCGTTCCTCCGGAAGCGCAAAGGGTGACCGAGAGCCGCACGGGGCCGCTGCCGAAACCGTCGTCGTCGAGGTGATCGGCAAAGGTGAAGTCCCCCTCGGGGAAGGTGGCGAGGAAACTGCGCATGGCCTCTTCATCGCGTTGCAAGAGCTCCCCAAGGTGGCCGCAGAGGTGGTCCCGACCCAGGCGGGCAACCAGCTCGGTCATACGTTCCGCTCCGCGGCGATTGGCCGCCAACTGGGCCGTGAGATCGACCTCTCGTTCATCGAACGTTTTGACGTTGTTGAGAATATGTTCGAGCACCTTGCGATTGAGCTGACCGTCCCGGGTGAAGTCCGTGGGCGCGATGACCACTCCCTCGTCCTCCAGGCATTCGGCCAAGGGGAGTGGGCTCTGGTGCTTGGCGCCGATATCCGCATGATGAGCCCGGTTCGCGACAAAGAACAACGGGGTCCGTTGCCCTTCCTCGACCACGGGGGTGACGAGCGTGAGATCGGGTAGGTGGCTGCCCCCTGCATAGGGATCGTTGAAGATCAGGGTTTCCCGGGCGCGCTGCAGCCGGGGCAAGAGTAGCCGGATCGAGGCGACCATGGAGCCGAGGTGGACCGGGATGTGTTCGGCATGGGCGACCAGCTCGCCCTGACGATCGAATACCGCAGTACTGAAATCAAGCCGTTCTCGGATGTTGGGCGAGAGCGAAGCCCGCCTGAGGATCTGGCCCATCTCCTCGGCCACGGAAGCGACCAGAGAACGCACGATCTCGGTGCGCATGGGGTCGAGGGACTTCATCGGGCCTCCACGAGCAGATGGCCGCTCTCGTCAGACCGGCCCCGCCACCCCTGCGGTATGAGGATCGAGGTCGTGGCATCGACCACCAAGGCCGGTCCGGCGAGGCTTTCACCGCGGTCGAGCGTAGCCCGGTCTCTGCAGAGGTGTTCGATCCATTGGCCATTGGAGAAGACCCTCGTCTGTGCGGGAGGGGTTGCCAGGGGAACAGGCCTCGCGGCGAACGGGAGCCCGGTCGAACGCGGTGGCGCGATGGCTCGGACCCGCAGGTTGACGATCTCGACCTGACGGTCAGGTAGGCTGAAGCCATGTCGTTTGCGGTGTTCGAGGTGGAAGTGCTGCAAGTAGGTGCGGCTGTGGGGGACAGTCAAGGTATGTCCTTGTCCCGCGTACTGCATATCAAGGAATCGTTCGTACCGACACCCGGCTTCGGCGCCGTGGAGGGTCTCGTCGGCGACAAGTTCTCCGCGCAACCTCTCCTCGAGGAGGGACAAGAGCCGACCAATTTGCTCTTGCCCGATTCGCGCGGGGTTGAGCAACACGGTATGAGCCAACTCCGCGGTAACTTCTGCCTGGAGGAGCCCCAGCGCGGAGAACAGCCCACCCAGTGCAGGGAAAACCACGGTTGTGGCTCCCAGGGCTTCGGCTACCGGAACCGCGTGAAGTCCCCCTGCGCCTCCGAAGGCGATTAGGGGGAGTCCGGCAGGATCGAGACCTCGCGCCGCGCTCGTCCGGACCAGGGCATTGCGGATCGAGGTCTCGACGAGCTCCTGGTAGCCGTTCGCCATAGCGAGAGGGGAAAGTCCTGCACGTCCGGCAAGGACCTCGAGCAACCGAGCGGCGCGATCACAATCGAGCGTCGTCTTCCCCCCGAGGTAGGTCGAGGCCGGCAGTCTGCCGGTCAACACGTCGAGGTCGGTCAGGGTAAGGAGCTCTCCTCGTCCCGAACAAGCGGGACCGGGATCTGCTCCGGCGCTCTCCGGTCCGACCCTCGGAAGACCTCCCGGATCGAGGTTGACGATGGAACCACCGCCCAGGGCGAGGGTGGTCAAGTCGACCGCGGTACTACCCAGGGGGAGGTCGCCCACGCGAAGGTCCCCACTGAGCACGAGCGTCTCTTCGACGAGGGCGAGATCGGTCGAAGTGCCTCCCAGGTCCAGGGAGAGGGCCTGCGTCAGGCCGAGGCTACGAGCGAGGCCGCGAGCCGCGGTGACTCCGGCCGCTGGACCGGAGAGGACCGTGCAGAGAGGATAACGCCCCGCCCGTTGGACACTGGTAAGTCCCCCGGTGGATTGCATGACCCAGGTCATAGCCCCTTCCTTGCGCCAGCGGAGTTTCCCGAGATGGTGTTGCAGAGCCGGGGCAATGCGGGCGTTGAGGGCCGTAGCGGTGAACCGTTCGTATTCGCGGTACACGGGCAGCACCTCGGAGGAGGTGCATACGAAATAGGCTCCATCACGCAGGACCGCGGCCACCGCCTCTTCGTTGGCCGGATTGCGATAGGAATGGAGGAAACAGACGGCCACGGCTTCGATGCCTTCGGCGTCAAGCACTCTGCGCAGATTGGCCAGGTCGCCTCGAGAAGGAGAGATCAGGATCTCGCCGTTAGAGAGCGTCCTTTCAGGAACCTCGAAGCGGAGTCGCTCCACTATCGGCACCGGAGCCGAGAGCGGCGCGAGGTCATGGAGGTGCGAGCGGTTTTGCCTCGCGATGGCCAGGAGGTCGCCGAAACCTGCCGTGGTCACCAGAGCGGCTCGACACCCCTTGCCCTCGAGGAGGAGATTGGTCCCCAGCGTCGTGCCGTGCAGTAACTCGAGGTCGTCCACGGGAAGGTCGAGAGCCCCGGCCGCAGCCTCGAGTCCTGCCAGCACAACGGCTCCGGGATCCCGTGGATCGGAGGGCAGCTTGCAGTGGAAGCAGGTTCCCTCGGCCCAGGCAACCACATCGGTGAAGGTCCCACCGGTATCAATGCCGACCACTCCTCTGGGGGGGGCAGCGGGTCCTCGACTACTCACCGTGCGTTCCTCGTGGGGGTGGTTCATACGGTCCATCTTCCCGTCGGCCGTACTCGTTTCGGCTTGCCTCGGGCGCAAGAGCCCAGGAGGCCTGAGAACGAGGGACCACCAGAGCCTTCCACCATAGTGCGAGGCCGAGGAAAGCACAACTCAAAAGGTGGCGGGGACAGAGGGATCACCCGGTTGAGGCAAGGATCTCTTCGAGTTGACCGAGGAGAACCCGATCAGGTCCGGCCAGGTCTAACGTGGGCAACTCCTCGGGGGAACACCAGCAGAGGGCCTCGTGCTCGCTGACCCTCGGGGTTCCTGAGCGCAAGGCGCAGAGCACGGGCAGGAAGAGGAAGGCGCGGCCCTCGAGGTCGGTCTTGTGGACCGTTCCCACCCGCAGAGGTTCGACCTCCACGCCGAGTTCTTCGCGCAACTCGCGAACAACCGCCTGTTCCGGTGTCTCTCCGGGCTCGACCTTGCCGCCAGGGAACTCCCAGCGATGCGCAGCAGGCCCCCCACTACCTCGACGTGCAACAAGCAGCAGCCCGCGGGAGTGGAGCAGCGCGCACACGACCAGGATCGGAGCGGTCACGCCATCCCCAGTCCGTTCTTGGGCAAGAGGATGGTGAAGACCGACCCCTTACCGACCTTGCTCTCCACCGCGATCGTACCACCGTGGAGTTCAACCATACGCTTGGCCAAGGTTAGGCCGAGGCCCATACCCGAGGACATGAACTCGACCATACCCGAGCTGTGGTGTTCGATGGACTGGGATTCCCAGAACGGCTCGAAGATATGCGGTCTATCCTCCGGGCGGATGCCAATGCCATTGTCCCTGACACGGCAGACGAGACTCTCGGCAGTGGTGGAAACCTCCACCGCGATGGTGCCGCCGTCAGGGGTGAAGCGAATGGCGTTGAAAATCAGGGCTTCGATGGCGCTGCGCAGATGGACGGGGTCGACCAGGAAGGTACTGTCGGCTTCAATATCGAGAGAACAGCGTAGTACCTGCCTCCGGGTTTCGGCCAGCGGTTTGAATTGCTCGTGCAACCCCAGGAAGAAGGTACAGATATCCAACCGCTCGCGCGGGAGTTGGTGAAGGTCGAAGCTCTTGGCCGCGCCGATTTCAATGATCTGGCGTATTTGTTGGTGCAAACGCTGGGTTTGCGAAAAGATCATCCGGGAAAATTCCTGGATCAAGGAGTTGCCGCTGACGACCTCGTGCTCTTGGAGCATCTGGGCAGCATTGAGGATGATGGTGATCGGGGTGAACAGCTCGTGGCTGACCAGGGTGATGAAGTTGCTCTTGATAGCCCCGAGCCGCTCCACCTCTTCCAGTGCGAGCCGTAATTCGTTGTTCTTATTTCCCAGTTCTACGCAAAATTTTTGATCGCTGTCCCGCAAGCGTCGGCTGAGGACTCCCAGGATCTTGAGCGCTATGCGCGTGTCCTCGCGGCTCAAACGATAGAAATCGGCCTGCTCGAGGACCCGGCACTGCAGTTTCGTCCTGGCTCGGACACTGGCATTGCGCGGTTTGTTCTCGAGGATGGCGAGCTCCCCGAAGAAATCGCCCGGACCCAGATCGCAAATATGGAAATGCTCCCCGGCCAGCTCCTTATAGACCTCGACACTGCCCTTGAGGATGACGAACAGGCTGTCACCGTCGTCGTGCTCGCGAAAAACGTGGGCTCCTCGGGGGAATTCGCGGACCTGCAGCAGGGCACAGAGCCGGTCAAAGGCATCCTCGTCCAATCCTTGGAACAGCGGGACTCGACGTAGCAGTTCGACCGATTGATCCACCATGGAGCCCGACCGTCTCCTCAAGACATGACGAGAGAACCCGAGGACTATAGAGGAAGTACCACCGGTTGGCAATGCGGTTCGTCACAGGAGCCAGAGGGCCTGGTCACTGACAAAGCATGACCTCGAGGGGAGGAGAAGATGCTGTTCTCCGCGCACCATGGCGAGTATCCTTCTTGCTAACGATTCCGGCTCGAGGTTGCATGCTGCCGCAATAGGCTGTTTCCAGGGGGATCCCATGAAAAAAGTTGTCGGTTTCGTGTCCTTGGTCCTGACAATCTGTGTCGGCTGTGTCGGCGAACCGATCATGATCGACCTCGAAAGCGAGTTTGCCGGCGTCGATGCCCGAGCACAGCTCGGCCAACAGGTCTTCGGGGGTTCCGCCATGGTCGCACCTCTCGGCCAGAATCTCGCGGGCGAGGACCAGGACCATGATGGAGCCGTCGACCTCCAGGACAACTGCCCGCGTACGTTCAATACCGACCAGGCAGATCGCGATGGCGACGGGCTCGGCGACGTGTGCGATCCAGCACCGGATAGCCCTGCGTATGTTTTCAAAGCCTTCACCGCGGTACCGACCGACTCGACCTGGAACGCCGCCGAACAAGCTCCCGGGCCGGCTCCAACCCTGGAAGTCGGGGTCGAGCGGGCCTGCTCGCAGGCCCGGCGCGAGGGCGTCGACGGAACCTTCTTGACCACCGCGAAACATCCTATCGCCGTAATCCTCGACGCCGAGGGCACCATTCTCGGCAGCACGCCCTTCGGTTTCCAAGACTTCACCCTCGCCGCCGAGGGAGTTACCCTGAAACTGCCCTGCGAGCTCTCCAAGGCCTCGGGCACAGTCAAAGCGTTGTATTTCCAGGCCTGTGATGACGCCAACGGCAATGGCCGCTGCGATTACGATGGGGACCCGCCCGAGTTGAATCTCACCCACCGCAGCGCCGGAGGCAACGGCCGCGGTAACGTGCAGGGGGCCATCGCTCCCCAAGCGTATTCCACGTGGTCCACCCGCCAAGCAGTTCTCCTCCCCGAGCCTCAGGACGAGGGGAACCAACCGCCTTTCAGTTACAACCTCGGTAGCATCGACAGCCCGGCCCAGGTCCGGGTCTTCGTCAAGAACGAACGCTACGACAACGGCAAGAACCATCGTTACAATACTGCCTGGCAACAGGCAGCCCTGGCCCAGTCACGCCAGCGTTCGATGCGGGTACAGAGCAACCCCCTGGCCGTTCCTTCCCTGCACGCATTCCTCTCCAACCAGATCGTGGTCGATCGGCGCACCTTGGGAGAGATCCTCCGCGACCCCGAACTCGTCGGCAGGACCGGAGAGGTGCAGCAAGCCGATACGCCCACCGCCGAGAACGCTCCCGTCACCGAAGAACCCCCACCCGCCACGGGTGCCGAACTCGGCGGCACCATCGAGGACTGCGATGCCGGCTATTCTCCGCTCGTCCTGGACCTCGGAGGGCAGGGTATAGAGCTCTCCAGCCCCCTGGTCGCCTTCAACCTCGCCCCGACCGGCACGGACGACGTGATCGAACGCAGCGGTTGGGTGGTCAGTAAAGACACCCCGTTCCTGGTTCTGGACCTCGATAATAACGGGCTGATCGACAACGGCGGTGAGTTGTTCGGCAACTTCACCTTGGTCGCCGCCAACGGCGTTCGCGCCGCCAACGGTTTCGAGGCCTTAGCCCAGTATGATAGCAACCGCAACCTCTTCCTCGACCAGGAGGACGAGGTCTACCAACGGCTGCGGTTGTGGGAGGACATCAACCTCGACGGCCGCTCGCAGAGCGATGAGCTGACCCCTCTGGCCGACCGGGGCGTGGTGGCCATCGACCTCCTCTACGACGACAACTTCTTCGAGGAAGACGCCTTCTTCAACAAGACCCTCCAGCGCAGCACCCTGCTCCTGGAGTCCCCGGCGGCGGGCGCGCCCCGCACCTCGCGGACCATCTTCGATGTCTGGTTCAATTACGAGAACACCGCCCTGCGGCCGTGAACGGCAGGTAATTCGCCATCCACACCGAAAGAGCTCAGAAGCGCACGCCGAAGAAGGCCTGGAGGGTATAGGCGCTGCGGGCATCGTGGCCCGGATCGAGCAGGTCCTGTTGCTGATCGAACACGTCGAGCGGCACGAAGTGGGCGAAATCTAATCCATAGAGGAGAGGTTTGCCGAGTTCATGCCGGAAGCTCAAACCCCACTCGAATCCATAGAAACGTTCGGTCGCGTACACCGCCGTGGCTTGATCGAGGCCGAGCAGGGGCTCCCGGTGAGCCCAGGCCAGAAGAAGATTGGCCGCCAGGGTAATGGAAGGCAAGGGGAGGAATTGCTGGCTGGTACGAGCATAGATCGCATTGCTGACCGCACCTCCCGAACTCGGCGCCGAACCGACGGCTTGGCCCCCGGCGAGGTCCTTGCCCGAACCACCGGGGAGGACTTCCTCGAAGAGCAGCATCGAGAGGTTGTAATCCCGATCGAAGGGTACACCGTGGAGCCGGTCCTTGTGCAGGGTGGTTTCCTCGGTGCCGCTGGCCAGCCCGCCCTCGAGCAACCCGCGGTACTTGCCCTGCCCGGCCGTCAGACGGAGGACCGAGGCGTACGTGCTGACATCGAGGTGATCGTCCCCGCCATCCCCTTGGAACGAGAGGAACTCGGTCTCGGCGAGGAGCCAACCGAGCCGGTACTTGCCATAGAGGTCGTAACTCCAGACCACGAGATCCGGAGACGTTCCGTGCCGCTTACGGCGCGAGAGCAAGGCTTGTAGGTCGTACCGATCCGTGACGTACCCGACCCGGGCGAAGTACCGGGTGACGTCCTCGCCGTTGTTGTCGATACCGTAGCGCGTTGCCGGCACGTCGAAGAGCGGGTCTATCTCCACTTCTTTGTCATAACCGAGCTCCGCGGAAACATTGTCGAGCCGGCTCGCGAAGGAGATCCTGTCGACGGAATCCCCGAAATCGTCATCAAGACCATCCCCCCGGTTCTCGTAGAGGCCCAGACCGAAATGAGAGGGTTGCCGCCCGATCTTGAGGTACCCGAGATTGGCGAACACCTCGGCCCAGACCCGCTTGACCCGGAGATAGGCCGGGCGTTGTCCCTGGGAGAAGAAATTCCCCTCGCTCTTGGGATCCTGACTGGGCACGACCACATCGTTGCCATAGGGATCCTGATCGGTCGTGAAGGAGGCCGGGTTGGTCGCGGTCTCCAAGGATGCTGGATTGCCTCCGTAGACCGCGTTGTCGAGGACGTCGACCTGGGCGAAGAGGTGGATGTAGTCGTCGACGCGGAGGTCGGTGTCGAGCCGGAAGCGTTGGTCCCAGTACATCCGGCTCTGGCCGGAATGCAGATCGAGGTGTTTGAAATAATCCCCTCGGGTCCGGTAATACCCATGGTACGAGAGATCCACGGCCTCGGCGAGGGGCAACAGGAAGAGGGTCAGGAACAGGAGCAGGGTCTTCATCGGGCATCCTTCACGCAGCAACCGGACGGGACCATTCCCTCGCGTCGAAGGCAACGAGAGCGGCGGCACTGTAGCCGCCGAGCCCGATGAATGCAATAGGATTCTCCGGTGGCGGCAGGGAAGCCGACCTCCAGCGGTGTGCAGGAGGCAAACGCCGTCGGGGCAGCGAACGGGGTTGCCGCTCACACGGGAACGCGGTTCCAGTCCTTGAGGAATTTCTCGATACCGAGCTCGGTGAGGGGATGTTTCAGCAGTTGCAGGAGTACGGCATGCGGCAAGGTCACCACGTGAGCGCCTAAGCGGGCCGCATCGAGGACGTGCACCGGATTTCGCACGCTGGCCACGAGGACCTCGGTCGAGAAATCGTAATGGTCCCAGATGTCGAGGATGTCCTCGACTAATTCCATACCTACCTGGGAAATATCGTCCAACCGACCGATGAAGGGACTGACGTAGGCCGCACCCGCTTTGGCAGCGAGCATGGCTTGGAGGGCCGAGAAGATCAGGGTGACGTTGGTCTTTACTCCCTGTTCGCTGAAGAGGCGGACCGCTTTCAACCCCTCCGCGGTCATAGGTACCTTGATGACCACATTGGGACTGACCGCGGTCAGGGGTTTTGACTCCTCGAGCATGCCAACGGCCGTCGTCGCAACGACCTCGGCGCTGATCGGACCGTCGACGAGGGCACAGATCTCGGCCAGGACCTCGAGGAAACGGCGGCCCTCCCGGGCGATCAGACTGGGATTGGTGGTGACCCCATCGATGAGCCCCAAGGCCACGGCTTCTTTGATTTCCTGAAGGTTGGCGGTATCGAGAAAGATCTGCATCTACCCCCCCTGGGTGACCGGAGCACCCGTCATGGATGCCCGCAGGACGGTATTCTGCGGTTGATGCAAGCCATTGTCAAGCCCCATCCCATTGTACTAATTGCCGATGCTTGACAGAGCGTCCCTACGCGGCTATGGTGCCGAATTCCTCGCAGCGAGAGGTCGGCAGAGCCATCCCTACAGCGTGGTCACCATGTCCAGAAGCGGAATTGTCCTTGCCGCGACCAGGTTGGTCGCAACCATCTCCTTCCTCGTCTTCGTCCTGGATATACCTAAAGTCTCGGCGCAGTGGCAAACCGCTCCGACGTACCCGGCGGACAGCCTCTTCGACGACCGAGACCAGAAACAGCCCACGACGCCCAACAACCTCCCGATCCTCCCCTACCAGAGGAACAATTACTTCCGTCAGGGGTCCTCAGGGATGGGGAACCTCCCTGGTCAACCGGGCGCCAACTCGGGGCAGACTCTCCCCGGCATGAGTGGGGTGCGGCAGAACCTCACCGAACAAGCCTACCATCCACTCGACCGGAAGATCGACCCCGCGGTGTATCGGCTCGGACCCCAAGACCTTCTGGAGCTCGACATCTGGGGTAAGACCAATCTCGAACTACTGCTCCAGGTCTTGCCTGAAGGCACGCTGTATCTCAAGGGTATTGGCCTGTTCGAGGTTGCCGGACGTACCCTCGACGAGGTCAACCGGTTGATACAACCCTCCCTGCAGCGCCAATACCTCGGCATCAAGTTCCGACTCAACCTGCTCCGGCCGCGGGTCTTCACCCTCTACGTCACTGGGGAGGTCCTCAACCCCGGCGCCTATCCCGCTACCGCGGTCGATCGCCTTGCCGATCTGATCGCGCGGGCCGGGGGCATTTCCGTCAACGGCAGCCATACCTTCGTCGAAGTACACGAGAAGGGAGAAATCCGGAATTACGACCTGTTTGCCTTCGAACGCCTCGGCGAGCTCGAACAGAATCCTTATCTCCTCGAGGGCCAGGTCATCGTGGTTCCGGTGTTGCGCAATCGCGTAACCGTCCAAGGCCCCTGGGGACGTGCCGGCCGGTTCGAATTCAAAGACGGCGAAGACGCTCGGACTTTTCTCCTGCGCATCGGTGCCCCCGTCCCGGAGAGCGGCCGAAAGGGTCGCCTCAGCCTGCGTCGCTACGATCCGGAGAAGAGCGAGCGTCTGACGCTCCAGCAGACCTTCGAGGAGATCATGACCGGTCCGGAGGTTCCACTGGTCGAAGGGGACGAGCTCATCCTCGAGGCGGTCGACGACCTCTCGCGCAAGGTGTTCGTCAGTGGTGCCCACGGCATGGTTGCCGACCCCTCCAGTATCGACAAAACCGGGGACAGCCTCGTCGTGTTGCCCTACCTTGAACATATGCGGTTGCTCGACCTCCTGCGTGACGTCGGTGGGGTGTTACCCAGCGCGGATCTACAAGGTGCGGCGATCCAGCGCCGCGAAGGCGACGCATTGGAAACCATCCCCCTTCGCCTTTACGACCTCCTGGTGAAGAAAGACCTCAGCGCGGATATGCCCCTCCAGCCCGAGGATCATCTTCTCCTTCCCACGCTGGAGACGAAAATTCGGGTCTCCGGCGAGGTCAAGGCTCCGCGCAGTTTACCGTTCATCAAGGGATATTCGGTCTTCTCCTACATCAATGACGCGGGCGGACCGTCGGTCCGCGCGGATCTCGAGGAACTCACCATCGTCAAGGGAGACGGCAGAACGGTCCCCTGGACCGAGGACTACGTGCTCGTCCCCGGCGACACCATTTACCTACCTGAAAAAATGGTAAAATTCTGGCAAGACTACCTCTACATCACAACGAGTCTCACCAGCTTGATGTTCTCGATCATGGCTGCCTTCAGCCTCGGCGCGATGTGACCCCTTGTGGAGCCACACCGCCCCCCACGTTCACCTCTGACACCAAGCATCATCATTTCTTTTAATTAATACATATTATTATATTCGAATGCTCTTGGCACTACACATGCAGTACCCGTCTACAGAACCGTATCTCTTGAGGTGAGCCATGCAACGGTATTTTCTCTTTCTCCTCGCACTGACCCTTTCGACGACCAACGTGACCGCGAAGAGTCTCAACGAATACCCACCCGCAACCTTCGAGGGTTTCATCGGCGACTACCAATATGACGGACTCAGGGTGTCCAAGGGAATGAGCGAAGAACTCGAAGGCTTCTGCAGGACCTTTTTCGCGGTGTTCGTGACCACTGCCGCAGTCGAAATGCGCTACAGCTTGGACAATGATCGTCCGGTGATGACCCTGGCGATGGCCGATGGAACCTTGCCCCTTTCCCAGGTCGAACCCGCGGGCGAGGGCGCTCCGGTGTTCGTTTCCGAGGACCTCCCCACTGGTACCCTGTGCGCGGGACCCGAAGAAACCTATTGCGTGCGCAAGCTCAGCGCCCCGATCTATCTCAAGCAGTTCGAGGGCGAAGGTACAATCCCCACGATCCGTGCTCAATTCAGGGTACAACAGTCGGCCCTCGAGGACATGGCGATCCCAACCCAACCGGTCTGCATCGGTTATTTCGTCAAGAGGTGACCTCCCCGTGTCCTCCTTCTGCGCCGCAGCCTCTTCCGCTGCTCACCCCCTGGGACTCCCCAACCAATGCTTGCCAATTGACGCATTGCATGCTATAGATCGCCTCCGTTGCCATGGTTCCGGAAGTGTTTCATGGGGTTCACGCGTTTCATTTTCCTAGTTCTTGCCCTCTTTCTCCTCAATCCCGCACACTCCGACACGCTCGCCCCAGAGATTCGGTACGGGGTCTTTTTCGGCACCTTCGATCCACCGCACCGAGGCCATATCGCCCTGATGACCGGAGCGTTACAGCGCCTCGCCCTCGATCAGCTCTACGTGGTTCCCAACCTCTCGCCTCGCAACAAACCCGGGGCAACCCCCTTTGAACGGCGCTACGAACTGGTCGAAATGATCACGCTGCGGCATCCCGGCATCGTACTTCCCCCGCGAGCCCTGTTCGAGCGCTTGCTCAAACAGCCACCGGAGGACCCGGTCAGTGCGATCCTCGACGCCCTGCGCGAGCTCGAGGGTCCAACTGCACGGTTGTACCAACTCTGCGGAACGGACAGTTTCAACAAGATGGTCGAACTTGGGAAAGTACCGACTGAACAGGAGAATCGCGTGGTCGTCGTGGTCGAACGGAGCGGCTACCTCGGCGTCGACACCAACGAGATCTCCCGTCTTCGTCGAGCGGGCCGCATCGTGGATCTCTCGCTGGACCTCGAATCCATCAGCTCCACCGCGGTCCGTAAAGCCTTCGCCGAGCAAGACGAGAGCGATGGTCTGGTCCCCGATTATATTGAACACTATGTCCGTCGAAACGGTTTGTACGGTGCCCGCCCTCGCCCACCGCGTGAGAGCGGCTCAGCGGTCGCTTTCCGCCCTCGCAACCCTTTGGTCCCCGGCGCCCATACCTCTCCGACCTTCGTCCAACACCCCCTCGGCGAATACGTGGCCCGATCCATACTCTCCTCCCCCCTGACCCTCGACCTCGACTCCTATCTTCCCCAGAAACTCCCCTTGGCCGTGCTCGACCTGGTTCTCGAGCACGAAGCCGAAGTGACGGTTCTGGCCGCGCTCGAGCAAGACGGGTTGCAGGAAATCGCGAGACGCGGGGGACAGATCGAGAACATCGTTGCCGAGGACCGGCCGGTCATCAGCACCTCCTTTGTCCTCGGGCAGTTGGATGGACGGAAGCAGCTTTGGATCACCAACATCTTCGGCCGGGATCGCCTCGTCCACACCGTGGCCCAGATGGCGCAACTCCTGGCCAAGAACCTGGTTCCACTCGAACGTCTGACCGTCTGGCAGGTCAGGGGGTACGAGGGGCTCGCGCAAGGTCTCTGCCGCGAAGCCCTCTCCGATCTCACCGCAGGCCCCGACGATACGGTCGTCCTCGGGTACCGCGGCTCCTTGCGCTTTATCGTCGCTGAGTTGCTGCAGTATTATCGCGAGCGGGGGCTCGCCCAGTACCGCAACCTCACCGTGGAGGACATCAGGAGCTACAGCGACAATTTCCGAACGACCTACAAACTCGAGGAACCGCCCCTGGAGGGTAGCGCCCATTTCTCGTACGTACGGTACCGTGTACCGCTCGACGGAACCCGGGTTCTGACCTTGGTCGCTTTTCGCAACCTCTACGGAGAACAGACCGAACTCGTGGTCGACGAATTGCTCGCTCGAGGATTCACCTCCTTCATCAGCTTCGGCAGCGGAGGAGGTTTGAGCGAAGCGGCAAGTATCGGCAACGTCTTTGCTCCTGCCCGCTGCCGACGCGACGGCGAGAATCACGAACTGAACAACCTTGCCGCAAAGGATTTCCCGAGCGCCAACGGTGTAGGAGTGCGGACCCTGTTGGAGGAGGATCAGGATTGGTATCAGAACAACCGGCACCATGACGTGGTCGACGTCGAACACTGTTATCTCGGTCGTGCCCTAGCAGCGGACAAGGGCGCTCGGCTCTACGCCGGTCAACTCGTCACCGATCGCCCGGTACACGAGGACTACAGCCGCCTCGACGAAAACGCCCCCGTGATGATCGCGGCCAAACAGCGCTTCTTCTTGCAAGCCATTCTGCGCTTAGTCCGGGAGAGCACACTGAGCCAAGGTTGACCTCACCCGCTTCACCTACCCAGCAAGACATTGAGTTCTTGAGGATCGTATTGATCCAACGAGCGTAACTCGTCATCCTCGACCACGGTATCGTGGGAAATCGCGGTAAGGGTCATGGTCCAAGAGGCATGCCGGAGTTCGAGCAAGAAGGGAACCTGGTGGCCGTCGTCGAGGCACACCCTGAGCGTTTGGATTTCCTCCGGGAGTTGGTCAGGTGCAGCCTCGTGGCAGGTGACTTGAACTCCCTCCACCTGTTGCTGTCCGGCGGGGACGAAGAGCAGGCCGGCCCGGATCCTCTCCATCCAGGTCCGCAGGTTGTAAGGTGGAGCGAAGAGACCGAGCGCCTGGTACATCTTCAAGTTGGCCGAGAGATCCTCCGCCTTCATACAATGCACGTAGTTGAGCGTCTGCGCCAGGACACAGTACCGCTCGTCGCTGCCCAGATCATGCTGACTGACCACTCCGAGGGTGGTCCCGAAGGAGGTGAGGGCCTTGTCGGCCTTCTCCCGGTATACCACGGTGCCGTCCGAGGGGAGCACCAGGCCGAGGTCTGGTTCGAGCGTCAGCCGGTACACGACCTCGAAGGCCGGTGCCAGCGCGAGCGCGGCCGCGGTTTCTTTCCAGGGGAGGGGACTGCCGGTCGGACCTCCGCCGGGGTCGAGAGGAGAACCCTCGCCCGATGCAGAAGCGCCCGGAAGGGCAGCGCTCGTGGGAGCTGCAGGGTCGGTAGGAGCGAGGGGTGCGCCCCCGGTGTCCTGCCCGGGCAGGGGCTGCGGCAGAGGCTGGCTCATGGGTAGGCCTTGGTCCGACGGGAGGCCTGGATCCCCGAACGGGAGGGTCTCTTGTTCCTGCTTCTGCACGAGAGCAGGATCGCTGCACCCGCACGAGAGCGACGTCACGAGCAAGGTCACGAGGATGCCGCCACCGAGTAGCACCCTAGAGCTAAAGGACAGTGGGTTCATGCTCGACTCCCTGGAGGAAGGCCTGTGTTGCATGCAGCATGGTAGCACGGGGGACGACGGCAGGCCAATCATGCCCTCTCGGGAGGCACCGCTTCGTTCGGATCGGGGGTCGCCGGCAACACCGAGGTCGCGGCACCGCATTTTTTGCACTGCACGAGCCTGCCCCGGAAGGCGGGGGAGAGTTGCATGAGGTTGCCGCACGTGCAGACCACGCTCTCCCAGCCTGCGCCGATCCGGTGGTAGACCTGCCGGGGTGCGGCCTGCTCGGGCACCCCCGTCTCGGCCTCTTCGACCCGTAAGGCCTGGGGTACAGCCAATTCGCGCCCGCAACGGGGGCATGCGAGAATCGCATGCCGCGCTACGGGCGGTACTTTCACCGTAAGGCCGCAGACACAAGGCAGAAAAGCGTGGGCATTGACCGCACGCAAGAGATCCCGAAGACCACGACGTCCACCACCACTGGCATACCCGGGGAAGGCGTTCTCGGTCGAAGGCTCTCGCGGCGCATAGTCTTCAGCTTGGGCAAGATCGTCTGCAGCGAAGAAGGTCGCGGCCTTGCGAACCACCTTCTGGAAGGCCTTACGGTAACTGCGTAGACCCACACTGCGATCGAGACTCCGAAGTATGACAATACGGTCCCTGACCGGAGGATGGGTGTCGCCTCCGAGGTTCCCCAGCGAGCTCATACCCACGGGTTGGACGATGAACATCGGCGCGACCACCGAGTTGGCCAACACCGCAGGCACGGTCGAAGCGGCGATCTTCTCGAGCGCAGAGGCGAGGCCGGCCGGATAGCGGGTCAAGCGCACCGCCGTAGCATCGGCGAGATATTCGCGTTCCTTGCGCAGGAGTACATAGATGAATCTCGCAACTATCGGGGTGAGCAAGGAACAGATCAGGGCAAGCGGCACGGGTAAAAGCGTCCACCAACCCCGGGACACCAACGGAGAGCTAATACGCCGGCCTATTCTCCGGCCGTGCAACACGCTTTGCAAAAACACGTCGGCGACGAGTACGATCCCGCCGAGCAAGGTCCCGGCTAGCGTCATCAAGCGCACGTCGTCATTGAGGATGTGTCCGACCTCATGCGCTACCACGCCTTGCAATTCATCGCGATCGAGGATTTCGAGGAGTCCCGAGGTGACCACGAGGCAGGTCTTCTCAGAACCTGCATCGATCGCAAAGGCATTGGGCGCATCGTCTTCGAGGATATAGGTCTGAGGAGGTTCGCTCAAGGCCGCCGCTAGAGCCATTTCAGCAACAACATTAAGCAGTTGCGGCTGATGTTCGGCCTCGACCGGGCGAGCACCGCTCATACGCAAGATCATTGAGGCTCCCTGCCGTCGGGCCAGGAAGATCAATACCAGCCATAGCAACGACGCCGCACCCGCTCCGAGCCACACGCCGGGCCTGCCGAACCAGGCCATGCCCGTGAGAGCTCCGAGAAGGCCCAAGCCGACCCACAGGGTAAAAAGGAGCAGGATGGACCGGCGTCTGTTCTCCCTGATCAAGGACCATAAACCCCGGACCTTGGTTCTGCCTCCGCCGCGTTCGACCCTTCCGACCATGTCGGTCAGCGCATCGAAATGCGCGGAACCTCTGTCACCGCCTCGTTCTCGAGTTGGAAGAAGTCCCGATTGATGAACCCGAACATGCTCGCGATCAGGTTGGAAGGGAAGGACTGGACCTTGACGTTGAACTCCAGTACGCAATCGTTATAGCCCTGCCGCGCGAAAGCGAGGCGATTCTCGGTGCTGGTCACCTCTTCGCGCAAGGCGGAGAAGCCCTCGTCGGCCTTCAGCTCGGGATAGTTCTCGACCACCAGGTAGAGTTGTCCCAGGGCTGTAGAAAACGCCTGTTCCGACGCTGCCTTTTGGCGAACACCTCTCGCCTGCATGGCGGCGCTACGGGCCTGGGTCACCCGGTCGAACGTTTCCCGTTCATGCGTGGCATACCCTTTGACGACCTCGACGAGATTGGGCACCAAGTCATAGCGGCGACGCAACTGCACGTCGATCTGGGACCAGGCATTGTCGGTCTCGCTGCGCAGCCGCACCAGAGCGTTGAACATCACAATGCCGGTGAGGATACCGAACAGGACCAACCCCAGGACGACACATCCACCGATCATGGCACTACCTCCTCACCCTCGGGTCTGAGAGACAGGACCTGCCGCAGGAACTCGACCCATGAGCGGGCATCGTGCCCGGTGCTCTCGAGGATCGCGCGCAGTTCTCCGTTGTCGAACCATATCCCGTGCTTCGCGCAACGGTCGAGTCGAATGGCAGTTGTCACCTCGGACCGTAGCTTCTCCATGCGTTTCCCACATTGCGGACAGGACCTCGGACGCTCCCCGGAAGTCGGGTCTGGCGGAGCCGAACCTACCGCGTCGAGACTCGACCCGAAGGCGGTACGTTGATCGAAACCGAGCCATACCCCACGGCATGTGGGACAGAATTCGAGTTCACTGCCTCGGAACTCCAGAGTGACCAGAGTCTCCCCACGACAGACCGGACAGATCATCGGGTCAGGCTTCCCAGCTCGGAACTGCAACGCATCCCCTGGACAGGACCGAGGGAATGCCCACGATGGCTGGGTCGCACATTCATGGATACCGTGCGGCCAATCTGGACAGGAACGTTTCGAGTTCGACCCGACTGACCGCTATGCACAACCGGGCAAACCGCTCTCCCCCAGGGCCGAAGGCCGAACCGGGGGTAAGCGAAGCGCGACAATGCTCCAGTACATCGAGACAGAAAGCCTCGTCCTCGAGTCCGGTCTTGCTCACATCGAGGAAGACGTACATGCCTCCTTCGGGTTCGACATAGGAGAACTGGGGCAAACGATCGAGCGTGGAACACACGAGGTCTCGATTGCACTGGTAGGTCTCGAGGGCCGAGGCAATGAAGTCCTCACCGTGGTAAATGGCTCCAACCGCCCCGCGCTGTGCGAAGGTGGTGGGATGCGTGGCCGAGTTTTGTTGCAAAGTCAGGGTTGCGGTGACCATCTCGGGCCTGGCGAGGAGATACCCCAAACGCCAACCCGGCATGGCATACGCCTTCGAAAAGCCGTTGAGGAGAATGGAGTGTTCCAGGCCAGGATCGACCGCCAACACGGAGGTGTGCGAATACCCCGCAAAGATCACGCGATCGTAGATCTCGTCGCTGACGAGGTACAGGTCATGCCGACGGCACAAGGCGAGGATCTCTTGCATGGTCTTCAGATCGAAGACAACTCCGCTCGGATTCCCCGGTGAACCGACGATGATCGCACGGGTCCTCGGGGTGACCGCCTCGGCAAGTTCGCGCACGTCGAGGCGACAACTCCTGCCGCACGGGACGAAGACGGGTTCGCCGCCGGCAATACGAGCAATCTCCCCATAACTCGGCCAGGCCGGGGTTGGGACCAAGACCTCGTCTCCATCGTCGAGCATGGCCAGGAACAAGTAGAGGATCGCCTGCTTACAGCCCGGTGTGACGAGGATGTGTCGATCGGGGTGGAGGGCAACCCCATGCCTCCTGGCATGTAACTCGCAGATCGCGGCTCGCAACTCGCGCAACCCGCGACTGTGTCCGTAAAAGGTTTCACCTGCCCGGAGCGAGTCACATGCCGCTGTGACGGCCTCGGCAGGAGAACCCAAGCATGACTGGCCGACCTCGAGCCTGAGGATCTGCTCACCGCCGGCAACAAGATCCTTCACCCGATCAGACAATGCAATGGTCGCCGAGGGTTGTACTTTCTGCAGGCGAGAACTCAGCCTCATGATCCACCTCAATGTCCTGCATGACGTTCCAAAACTTCGATCAAATGCCCGAGCCTTTCGTCCAGGCGCAGACAACGCTCTTCAAGAGCCCTGTTCCTCGCCACGACAGTAGATCCTTGGTCCTGAGCTTCTGTTCGGGGCGTTGCCCTCACTTGTTGCGCGGCTCCGGAACGGGTTCCTTTCTTGACAGGGGTCTTGGCCGGCTCGAGTTTCTTGGTACCAAGGTGGATTTTGGCCGTCTTCGGCTGCTCGGCCTTTGCAGGAGTCTTCTGTTGTGGGACAGACTTCGCCGGTGGAGCAGCGGAGACTGACACTTCTGCTTCATGTCCGGGTCGGAAATAGGGTTTCTCCTTGGTCTCGGTTGAGCGATCGCGTCTGCCTGCTCCCGCCGACACCTTCTCGGTGCGCTTGCGTTTTTTTACGACTTCATCGATTTTTACCATGCCGCAAACCTCCTAGACCTAGCAGTTCTCTCGTCAGGGCATCGAGGTCTTCGACGGCTATCGAGGGCCTGTACCCAAGCAGGAAAAGAGGACGTTCGTAATCAACCGCTTCGGGATATTTTACACAACGCCGAACTGCGGTTTGGAACAAGGCTCCCTGGTGCTGCTCCATCAAACTATACAGGGTGCGCAACGAAGGGGTTTCTTGTTGGGAGAACATGTTGCACACGATACGGACCTCTGGAGCCATGCCAAAATCCTCGCGCAGTTCCCGCAGGAAATCGAGCGATAATTCCAAGCCGTCCAGGCTGAGCCGCGAGGTGGTCTGGGGGATGATGACGATATCCGAGGCGAAAGCAACGGCGTGATTGATCGAAGACAGAGCAGGGGCACAATCGAAGAGCACGATATCATAGTTGTCCCTGATCGCGGTAAGATACTGGGCGACGATGCGCTTGGGGTGAATGGTGTTGCCCAGGCGCTTTTCGGCAATGGCCATGCGAAGGTTGCTCGGCACGAGATCGAGGTGCTCTCCAACCGGCACGATGGTCTCGGCCAGAGGAACCCGCTCCTCGAAAATATCGAGCCAACAGTGCTTTCCCGCTTCTTTCCCGAGTAGGCACATGGTGAGGTGGGCCTGCTGATCGGTGTCGATACATAAGACCCTATTGCCGTATTGCGCGGCCCGCACCGCGACGTTGTAGGCAAGCGTCGTTTTACCTATGCCACCTTTGCAGCCCTGGAAAGCAACAATCTTCTTCCCGTTGAAAAGACCCAGATTTTCGCCTCGAACACCTCGAACCGCCCGCATGGTCGAAGGCTCCACCGTGGTGAGAGTCCGTTTACCGCTCGGGGTTTCATGGGTCGTCTCACCGAGTTCCTCGAGGATCTTGGCAAAAGCTCGGGCATTGAGTCCGAGCATCGCCCTGGCATCTTCAACGGTCACGGCGAGGTGCATGTCCTTACTCCTCTATCGGGACGAGCTCATACTACTCGAGCCATTTCGGTTGGCAAGCGGGGAAGTGAGGAATTGACGATGGACCCCGTACGGTGTCGGATACATGAAAAAAGAAAACCCCATCGAGCTTACGCCCGATGGGGTTTCAATGGTATGGATGGCGATACCTACTCTCCCACACGTCTACACATGCAGTACCATCGGCGAGAAGGAGCTTAACTTCTGTGTTCGAGATGGTTACAGGTGTTTCCTCCTCTCTATCGTCACCATCCAATTCGTGTCGCCACATCTTTCGATGTGACCAAACATGAACTGAACGATGAAAAAGGGGTCAAGCCTCACGGCCGGTTAGTACTGGTTAGCTCAACGCATTACTGCGCTTACACACCCAGCCTATCAACCTCCTAGTCTCGGAGTGGCCTTTAGGTGACAAAGTCACAGGGATATCTTATCTTGAGGCTGGTTTCTCGCTTAGATGCTTTCAGCGATTATCCATTCCAGACTTAGCTACCCAGCTGTGCCACTGGCGTGACAACTGGACCACCAGAGGTCTGTCCATCCCGGTCCTCTCGTACTAGGGACAGCCCCTCCTCAAATATCCTACGCCCGCGACAGATAGGGACCGAACTGTCTCACGACGTTCTAAACCCAGCTCGCGTACCGCTTTAATCGGCGAACAGCCGAACCCTTGGGACCTGCTTCAGCCCCAGGATGCGATGGGCCGACATCGAGGTGCCAAACCTCCCCGTCGATGTGAACTCTTGGGGGAGATAAGCCTGTTATCCCCGGCGTACCTTTTATCCGTTGAGCGACGGCCCTTCCATGCGGAGCCGCCGGATCACTAAGGCCTGGTTTCCCACCTGCTCGACGTGTCCGTCTCGCAGTCAAGCTCCCTTCTACCTTTACGCTCTACGGCTGATTTCCAAACAGCCTGAGGGAACCTTTGCACGCCTCCGTTACTCTTTCGGAGGCGACCGCCCCAGTCAAACTACCCACCAGACACGGTCCCCGACCCGGATGACGGGCCTAGGTTAGAATTTCAGAATAATCAGGGTGGTATTTCAAGGATGACTCCACCGTTGCTAGCGCCCCGGCTTCAAAGTCTCCCACCTATCCTACACAAACCATCCCGAAATCCAATGTCAAGTTGTAGTAAAGGTGCACGGGGTCTTTCCGTCTTGCCGCGGGTAGACGGCATCTTCACCGCCACTTTAACTTCACTGAGTCCCTGGTTGAGACACCGCCGCAGTCGTTACGCCATTCGTGCAGGTCGGAACTTACCCGACAAGGAATTTCGCTACCTTAGGACCGTTATAGTT
>MGSU01000162.1 GCA_001799195.1 Deltaproteobacteria bacterium RIFOXYA12_FULL_61_11
GGTGACCATGCCGCACAAAGTCGACTTCTTGCCCCTGCTCGACCAACTCGACCCGCTCGCCGCAGCGGTCGGAGCGGTCAACACCGTGGTCGTTTCCGAGGAGCGACTGGTAGGTTACAATACCGACGTGCTCGGCGCCGTGAGCGCACTCGAGGAGATGATCCGTCTGGAGGCTACCGAGGCCCTGGTCCTGGGTACCGGCGGAGCGGCCCGCGCCGTCGTGGTCGGACTACTGCACGCTGGAGCACGTGTCTCGCTCTGGGGTAGGAACGAAGCCGATGCTGCCGGTATGGCCCTGGCCTTCGGGGTGGCGTGGATCTCGACTTCGGAACTCGCTGCCGCCGTCCCCGAGCACGACGTGGTGGTCAACGCGACGTCCGCGGGCATGCCTCCCGCTCTCGAACTCACCCCTGTCCCACCAGCATTGCTACGGCCCCGGCAGGTGCTCATGGACCTCGTGACCTCGCCGCTCCACACCACCCTGGTTCGCGCTGCCCTGGCCAAGGGGTGCCGGGTCGTCACCGGAGAACGGATGCTGTTGCACCAGGCCGCGGCGCAATTCCGGCTGTGGACCGGCCTTTCTCCGGAACCAACATATCTGGAGACCGTTCTGGCACGGGCGTTCAGCGGAACGCACGAAGAGAAACCGTCGTACCGGGATCCCGTCAGCTCCGGGGTTTGAGCTGGACGAGGACCGCCTTCACCGCGGTGGCTACATCGGAAGGGATGTCCTTGCCCGCGGTCCAGGCTTCCAGGTCGTCGAAGGCCCAACCGCTGTCCTTGACCGTAGCGCGCAGTTTTTCCAATTCCTTCTTGTAGGGCTGCTCCGGAGTGCGTTGGATCAGGTCGAGCAGATGCAAGAAGGCCACGGCAACCAATTTATCCTTGGGGAGGACTGCTTTCTCGAGGGCTCCCTTGAAGGTGCCGCGGGCTTTCTCGTAACTGCCTGCGAGAAGCTGCAACTCACCGAGAGTCAGCCAGGTGATGACGTCTTTGGGATCGAGTTCGAGACTGCGGGCGACGTTCTCCATGGCCTTATCGGGCATTTTCAGCCCTTTGTACGACAAGCCCTTGCCGAACAGGGCATCGGCGTGTTTTGGGTCGATGGCCAGGATGCACGAGAAATCCTTCAGCGCCTCGCCAAACTCCTTGAGTTCGAGATCGATGATGCCGCGGTTGTAATAGCTGGAAACGTGAGCGGGGTTCAATTCGATGGCCGCGCTGTAGTCCTCGAGGACCTGGACGTAGAGTTTGAGCCCCTCGTAGGCAACCCCGCGACCGAAATAATAATCGGCGTTCTTCGGACTGAGGAGGATGGCACTGGTGTAGTCGTTGACCGCCAGGGCGTACTGAGCCTGGACCTCGAACACGTTGCCGCGGTTGTAATACGCAAGACTGTCGCGCGGGTTGAGGGAGATAGCCCGGGTGAAATCGGCCATGGCCAGGTCGTACTCTTTATCCAGGAAGCGCACGTAGCCCCGATTGCCGTAGGCAGTGCCGTAACCGGGTTCAAGCTGTACCGCTTGGTCGAAATCGGTATACGCGGTCTTGTTGTCCTTGCGCGCCAGGTGACATAACCCGCGATTGTTATAGGCCGCGGCATTCTTCGGATCCAGTTGCAGCAAGCGGGTGAAATGCTCGATGGCTTTGTCATGGTTGCCGAAACGGTACTCGGTGACTCCACGCCCGGCGAGCACCCCCGGAAAGGCGGGGTCGAGCTTCGCAGCGCGGTCGAAATCGGCCAGGGCATCTTTGTATTTGTTCATCATGCCGAAGAGGATCCCGCGGTTGGTCAAGGCGTTGATGAAGGTCGGGGACAGCTCGAGGGCTTTGTTGTAGGAAGCCAGTGCGCCGAGGTAATCGTTGAGGTATTTCTTGGTGATACCGAGATAGTGATGGATGTTGTGATCCTTCGGCCTGCGTTCCAAGGCGTGTTCGAAATGCTTCCGGGCCTCGAGGTAATCATCGATGTTGAAGGCCTTGATCCCGAGGTAGAGATCCTCGGCATAATCCTTGTCGATCTCGACGTCGCGTTTCTGTGGATAATCGGTCAATTCTTGACCCCACACGGTGCCCAAGGCGAGGGCGAGAACAACGGTCGCGATTCGCACGGTGACCTCCACTACGAGCGATGGACCTTGGCATTTCGGTCCATTCCGTTCTACCCTCGGCCAGGATTGAAGTCAACGCGTTCGATGGTCTAGGTTAGTTTCTCACGACTCGAGCGGTCCGGAGTTCTACTCGGAGCGGGCAGCGACGCGGGCTTCGACGAAGATTTCGAGAACCTCCCTGAGGAATTCCCATGGAAGAAGAACCGGTGGTAGTGCCGATAGACGGGGAACTGGACCTGCACACCTTCCGTCCGAGCGAGGTGTCCGAGTTGGTACAGGATTACCTGGCCGAATGCCTCGCCCAGCGGATTCTGCGCGTGCGGATAGTCCACGGCAAAGGTACCGGCGCCTTGCGAGCCACGGTCCATGCGGCACTCGATCGCTGTGCCCTGGTCGCGAACTATCGACTCGCCGGTCCCGGAGAAGGTTCCTGGGGAGCGACCATCGTCCATCTCTGCCCCGTTCAAGGAATTACCGAGGCTGTGGTGGACAACCTCGGCTGACCTTCCGCGACCTCCAAGCCGACCCTGCGAAAGCCTTCCTCAAGGCATGGAGCAACCCGGAACATGTCGCGATCGAGGGGTTTCCCCCGCAGTTCGATCGCTGCTGCTACCAGCCTCAACCCCTCTTCTTTCTTGCCCTCGAGCAGGGCCAGTGCGCCGGCATTGAGCACACCTTTCCAGGAACGCGGAGCCAACCTGCGCAGTTGTTCGAGGAAGTGGGCAGCGCCCTCCAAGTATCGTACGGGCGCAACCATGGCCGCCCTCGCGCTGTCGAGCAGGTATTTTTCTCGAAACTCGGCGAGTTCCGTCGGCGTCATCCGGGTCCGCAGGTATTCGTTGAGGAGTACCTCGGCAGGGGGGAGTTCGAGGCCGGGTTCGAGGAGGCGCCCCTCTCGGCTCAGGGACAAGACCAACTCGCGTGCGATCAAGGTATTACCCAAGGGACTAGGGTGGCAGAAATCACAGAAGAGCTCGTATCCCGGAACTTCTGGCAACATCGCTTCACGTCGGAAGAGCTCCTCGAGGTCGAGCAGGAGGACCTTCTCGTTCTCGGTCGCCAGAGTGCGCAACACGGAGTTGAAGGGAGACAGTGCTCGCAAGGGAATGGGATCCAGGTCCCGGGCTTGCTCCAAGGCCGCCTTGGCTGCTGGGTACTCTCCTCGGGCGAGATGCAGTTTTCCGGCGAGAAAATGCATCCACGCATCCTCGGGCCAGGTCCTGAGGCCTTCTCCGACCAACTCGGCCACCACCTCGTACCGGTGTTCCCTCAGAGCTCGTTTCGCCCGGACCACGCTGAGTTCTTCGGCCGAAGGAGGTCCGGGAGCATCGAAGGTCAAGTCGGCCGGAGCCCAATCCGCGAGGTTCGAGGTCGAGGTCAACAGCACCAGGGGCACGCCGCGAGCTTCTGCTCGGGTTACGATCGCCCGTAGGTTCTCCTCGTACACTGTCAGATGCCGGCGCAGCGCGTCCTGACGGTGAGGCAGGGGCTCCCGCACCGCGGAAACGGCGTCCTTGGTCCCGAGGTCCAGGAAGGTGGAGAGATTTCTCCAGAGAAGGGCCATCTCCCCGATCAAGGCAAAATCATAGGCCCGCCTCTGGAAGAGGGAACGCGGCAGGACTGCTCGGAATTCGTTGTGCCCGCACTGGACCACCAAGAGGTCGGGAGCATGCTCGAGAGCTGACACTGCCAACGCTCGCACGCGCTCACTCGGGACGCCGGGCACCCCGATGCTGTGAACTTCCAGCCGAGCAGCCGGCGCATAGGTATCGAGGAGGTAGCGGAACTGAGCCACGAAACCGAAGCGCGGTACCGGCACGCCGAAGATGGTCGATTCCCCGACGAGGATGACGAGTCGATGCTCGGGGTGGGATCGGTGGAGACCGACCGCGGCTCCCCTCTCGGCAGGAGGGCTGACCCATGCGACCAACCGGGCAACACCTTCCAGAGTAAGGAGCACCGTCCCGCTGACGAGCAACGCGAACAACAAGGTACGCACTCTGGGTCTCTCCATCAGCACCGTCTCGCCCCTCTCGAGATGATCATGTGTTGGGTGGGTCCTCCAAGGTTCTCGTTGCTCCTAGCCCATGGCGAAGGCTCGGGCAAGCCGAAATCCACGCACCCCCGAGAGGCCCG
Organism: Deltaproteobacteria bacterium RIFOXYA12_FULL_61_11; assembly: GCA_001799195.1. GTDB lineage: Bacteria > Bdellovibrionota_F > JAHFAK01 > YA12-FULL-61-11 > YA12-FULL-61-11 > YA12-FULL-61-11. Next base: position 4,248 of record MGSU01000162.1, read on the forward strand.
TCCGGGGATCAGCCCCTTCTCCGCCTGGAACCGGGGCCTGTGCCGAGTTTCCGCCCACGCTCCCCAAGCCAGGTTTCCAGACCCTCCCGGGTCAGGGGAATCGTTGAGCCATCGGTCTTGCCGGGATAGATCCGGTACCGTTCCCGGAAAGCAGGCGGGGTGAAATTCGGCATCAGGACATTGGCTCCTCGGCGCAGGCCGAGTTCGCGGCCCTCTGCCGGATCCAGGGTGCCGAGAGCAGTAGTGCTGGGCAGGTTGGAGAAGGGGCAGAGCAGCCGAGCGAGCGCGTACAGCTTGCACGTCATCGTAGCATCCCCCGGAACGTCCCCAGCCCTTGGGATCAGACCGCCGAGGGGGGTGGCCGGATGGGGGATGAAGGGTCCCAGGCCGATCATGTCCAGATCGAGTTCACGGAACAGGCGCAGATCGCGGACCAGACTGCGATAGCTCTGCCCGGGCAAACCGACCATGACCCCGCTGCCGACCTCGTACCCCGTTCGGCGCAACACCTCGAGCAATGCCAGTCTCGACAAGGCTCCGGGGGCGAACGGTGGGTGCAGCATCGCGTACAGGTCGGCCTCCGAGGTCTCGAAGCGCAGGAGGTACCGATCGGCACCTGCTTGCCGCCAGCTCCAGAGCTCCTCGGGTTCGCGTTCTCCCAGGCTCAGCGTTACGGCAAGTTCCGTCGTGGTCTTGATCCGGCGAACCAGCGTGGACACCCGGTCGGTATCGAGGCAGGGATCTTCGCCGCCCTGGAGCACGATGCTGCCGCATCCCGCTCGGCGCATCCGCTCGGCACAGGCAAGCACATCCTCATCGCTCATCCGGTAGCGCTCGAGCCCTCGGTTGCTCACGGCCAGGCCGCAATAGAGGCAACCGCGGCGGCAATGGCTGGACAACTCGACCAAGCCCCGGCAATGCACCTCGTCCCCGACGTACGCGCGTCTCGTCCGGTCAGCAGCTTCCCACAGCTTCTGAAGGAGCCGAGGATCGGTCTCCCGCAGCCATCGCTCCAGTTGAGCGTCGTCGAGTTCCTGCCAGCCCCGCTCGTCCACGGGGACGACCTGCTCAGTCACGGGCACTCCGCTCCCTGGGGAGGATGCTCGACGAACGGAGGAGCTCGAGGGCCTCGGGGAAGGGGGCCAGCGCCCGTTCGAACATGCCCAGACTATAGGCTATGGTCAGCCCGTAGTTGGTCACCGGGACACCGGCGGCGGAGCAGCGGGCGATACGACCGAGAACCTCTTTGCGGTTGAGGGTGCAGGATCCACACAAGATCGCCAACGAGAAGCTGGGGAGATCCTCCGGAAAATCATGCCCCTGGACGGTGACGAAATCCAACTCGCCGCCGACGTAGTTCCCGAGCCAGCGCGGGATCTTGACCCGCCCGATGTCGTCCGCCACGGGGTGGTGACTGCAGGCTTCGGCGATCAGCACGCGGTCTCCCGGATGTAAGGTCTCGATGGCGAGGGTGCCTTCGACCTGAGTGAGCAAGTCGCCGCGGTAGCGCGAGAACAGGATGGAGAAGCTCGTCAGCGGGACCGCTTCGGGAGTGGCCGCGGCCACGTCGAGGAAGGCTTGGGAATCCGTGACCACCAGGTCCGGAGGACTCACCAGGCCGTGAAGAGCTGCTCGCAAGGACGTCTCCCGAGTCACCAAGCACCGTACCCCGTGGTCGAGCAGTTCGCGGATCGACTGGACCTGGGGCATGATCAAACGGCCCTTGGGCGCCTCTTGATCGATGGGCACGACCAGGACGACCAGGGAGCCGGGAGGCACCAGATCTCCGAGGATTGGCCGATCTTCAAAGAAGGCCGGCGGAGCTGCCTGCAACAAGGCCTCGCGCAAGGCCGGAATACCCTCGCCGGTATCGGCACGGGTGAGGACCACCGGGAGGCCCTGACCCTTCAGGACCTCGAGTACCTCGCCAGAAGGTGCTTCGAGATCGATCTTGTTGAAGACCACGACCACGGCCGTGCCGCGCCGGTGCAACTCCTCGAGGAGACGTTCCTCGAACTCGCCCCAGGTTCCGGCGACCACCAGCACGGCGAGCTCTATCCGTTGCAAGAGAGCCCGTGTGCGTTCTACCCGCTGAACGCCGAGGGCTCCTTCGTCGTCGAGACCAGCGGTGTCGAGGAACAGCACCGGTCCCAAGGGCAGGAATTCCATCGGCTTCTCCACCGGATCGGTCGTGGTCCCGGGGACGGCCGAGACGATGGAGACGTACTGTCGGGTGAGTGCATTCAGGATGCTCGACTTCCCGACGTTGCGGCGACCGAGAATGCCGATGTGCAGGCGCATGGATCTGGGGGTCTTTCTCATCTTCTCTCCCTGCACTGTCGGCTGATTCACACGAAGACGTCCCTTGCCCCGCCGCGCACGGCTTCGACCAAACGTTGGGCACGCTTCCTCCCCACCTCGTCGAGACCGGCCAATGAGGAAGCGATGGCCCGCTCGCCCTCCAGCCTGGTGTCTTCCGAGGCATAATCCAGCAGGTATTCCTGGAACGTGCTGAAGGCATTGGGATCGCAATGAGCGCGAATATCCCCTGGCTTGGCCAGATCCATGAAATCGTGCCCCGTCCTGCCGAGCCGGTAACAACCGGTACAAAAGGAGGGGATGAAGCCGAGCTTGACGATATCGCGAACCACCTCGTCGAGCGAGCGATGGTCTCCGAGGCTGAACTGAGCCTCTGCCGCGCGTTCCCCCGAGGTGTAGCCGCCCGGGTTGGTCCTGCTGCCGGCCGAGATCTGGGATACTCCGAGGGCAAAGGTCTCTTGCCGGATGCGTTCCGTCTCCCTCGTCGACAGGATGATCCCGGTATAAGGCACCGCCAGGCGAAGGATGGCAACAAGCTTGCGAAAATCGAGGTCGCTCACCGCGGCCGGAGGCTGCCGCGAGAGCTCAGAACCGCTCGCCGGTTCGAGTCTTGGTACGCTGATGGTGTGTGGTCCGATGCCAAAACGGTGTTCCAGCTCCTCGATGTGCCGCAACAAAGCCAGGATCTCGTAGCGCCAATCGAAGAGACCAAAGAGGACCCCGATGCCGACGTCCTGGATCCCAGCCTCGAGGGCGCGGTCCATACATCCGACCCGCCAAGCGTAATCCGCCTTACGGCCTGCAATATGAACCCGCTCGTAGGTCGGCCGATGATAGGTTTCCTGGAAGAGCTGGTAGGTGCCGATTCGCCGTTCCTTCAGCCGCTTGAACTCCTCGACCGAGAGCGGCGCGATGTTCACGTTGACCCGACGAATCTCTCCGGGGCCGCTCTTCGTGGCATAGATCGTGTCGATGGCCTCGAGCACAGAGTCGAAACCGGCCAGGCCATGGGCTTCGCCGGCAACGAGCAAGATCCGCTTGTGGCCCTGCTCGACGATGGCCTTGACCTCGGTCGCGATCTCTTCCCTGGTCAACGTGCGACGGGCGACTCCGGCGTTGCGCGCGCGGAAAGCGCAATAGGAGCACTCGTTGGCACACAGGTTGGAAATATACAGCGGGGCGAAGAGGACCAGCCGCCGGCCGTAGATCCCCTCCTTCACCTCTCGGGCCGACCGGAACAGCTCGGCCAGCAACTCGGGGTCGCTGATCGAAAAAAGCGCCGAGACCTCCTCCCGGCTCAAACCGCGTGCCTCGCGAGCCTTGGCCAGGACCTCGCGCACCTTACTAGGATCACAGTGCTTCGCTCCCTCGAGGTAGCGGTCGAACTCCAGGTCGTCCAGGTCCATCGATACCCCCCCGATGCTTCACGCGGCCCCCGGAAGAGTCGTCCTACCACCGAAGGAGGTTGTCAAGACCACGGGAGTTTGGGACAAGTACCATGGAAGCGTCTAGGATGCTGCAGCGCAGCCCGGGAGGTGGGAGCAACTCGACCCAGGATCGGGACTCGTCCTACCCACAACCTCAATAGTTGGTCATTTACACAGATATCAGTTGGCATTTGTTATCATAACATATTTATTTTTAATGAAATAATATTTATATAGTTTATTTCATCTTGGTATCGTGTTTGCATTATCGTGCAACACAGACCACGCATTGGGACCCAAGGTCCCGGGTCCATCGATGCGTTTATAATTTTGAAGAGGTGCGAACGATGAAGAAGTATCCCGACACCCTGGCTCTCGGTTTCCTGACACTGGTCGCTTTCCTTGTCTTCCAGAGCCCTGCCTGGGCTGAAGCGTTCGACGGGAGGCCGAGGGCGTGTAACCAAAACGAGCGCGCTATCACCAAGGAATGCTTCACCTGGCTCGATCGGTATGCTCCCGAGGACTACATCCGAGATGGGCTGTACCACATTTGCAGCACCGTGATCACGAAAGAGGTCGTACAACTCCCTTCGTACGGAACTTCCGTTGTCCTTCATTGTGTCACCATCTTCGAACTCGGCGAAGCGATCGGTTGCGAGAAGATCAATCTCGGTGGAACCTTCGAACCGGACCGTTACGCCCTCTCCTGCAAGGGGAAGATCGTCTGGGAAATGCCGGAGACCGGAGCGGTCATATTCGGTCAATAAAAGGCCGAGCACGAGCAAGAACGGCGGCAGGACCCCTTACCCCACCCAAGACTGAAGGCATACCTCCGCACAATCATCGCCATTGACATCTCCCCCGAGAACGCGCTATTGCTGCGCCGTTCCCCCCACGGGGCTCGATGATACCAACGAGGTCTAAGTTATGGGCAAGGGTGACAACCGTAAGGGTCCGAAGATGCGCCAACGCACCAGGCAGCGCAAATT
>MGSU01000163.1:0-376 GCA_001799195.1 Deltaproteobacteria bacterium RIFOXYA12_FULL_61_11
TAATGGAAATAGTTACAGGTTAAGATTTTGATTTTCTATCATAGTTATTCAAAACATTAGTAATTAATAATTGGTAATTAGTAATTAATTTTCACTCATTATCGCTTTGGAAAAACGAGATGTGCCTCTGGTCCTGAAACGCCATCTTAGGGCCTATGTTTTTTGTAATTTCAGTCTGTAAGTTATCGGAAAATACTCTTGCCGCATTGTATCCATAAGTCCTGAGCAAGTAATTTATGGCGACAACTTCGGCAATGACAGTAATGTTTTTTCCGGGGAAAATGGGAAGTTTTACAGTAGAAATTTCAATACCCATAACTTCCGTTGGTGCTTCGTCCAATCCGGTCCTTGTGTATTCTTCTGCTTCTTTCCATTC
>MGSU01000163.1:640-8951 GCA_001799195.1 Deltaproteobacteria bacterium RIFOXYA12_FULL_61_11
TATCTACCTCCAAAAAAAATAGCGGTTGCGCTGATCATTCGCTCCGTTTGCACCCCTGAATGAGCGATTTTTCGTGGGAGGTCAAGGAAAAAACGCCGAGAGAAAAACTTGTTGCCTTCGCCCGCAGGCAGGACTAGGAGGAGAACGCTCTCCGACGGCGAGTTGGCAGGAGCTCGGGGGAATGACGATGGGATGGTTCATCGGGGCCGATTGCGGAGGCACCAACCTCCGCCTGGGGCTGGTCGAAGAGACCGGACGGCTGCTCGCGACCTGCAAGACCCCCTCGAGGAAGGGCTCTACGCCCTTCTCCCAGCGGATCCTCGACGCCGTGGCCGAGCTGTGCCGAGGAGCAGGCCTCGGGCTCGACGACCTCTCCGGCCTGGGCTTCGGTCTGCCGGGGGTGGTCGATCCGCTCTCCGGCGTGGTCCACCGTTCCCCCCACTTCCCGGAATGGCGGCACTTCGATCTTGCAGCAGAACTGCGCGAGCACCTCGCGGCTCCGGTGGTCGTGGCCAATGACGCCAACTGCATCCTGGTCGGGGAGGTCTGGCAAGGCCGCGGGCGAGGTTCCCGCGACGCGTGCCTCTTCACCATGGGGAGCGGCATCGGAGGCGCGCTGCTGCTCGACGGGCGTTTGTACACCGGTGCGGCCGGTCTGGCCGGGGAGTTCGGGCACATGACCGTCGAGGTCCAGGGTTTACCCTGTGCCTGCGGCAATCGCGGCTGCCTGGAAATGTATTGTTCCAACAGCGGAATTGTGCGCATGGTGGCCGAGTTCCTCGAGGCAGGTTACCCGGTAGGTCCCTACACCAGTACCCAGGACCTCGGCCCCGACTTCGATGCCCTGGACCTGTGGCAGGCCGCCGAGCAGGGTGATGCGATGGCCCAGAAGATCTTCGACACCGTGGGGACGTACCTTGGGATCGGTATCGCCAACCTCGTGCAGATCACCAATCCCTCCCTCGTCCTGGTCGGAGGGGGAGTCAGCGCGGCCTGGCCCTTCTTCGAGGACACGATGCGCGAAGAAATCGAACGCAGGGTTTACAGCGAGGAGCAGCGCGGCGTGACCATTGCCCCGTGCAGTCTTGGGGATGACGCTGGAGTGCTCGGAGCCGCCCGCCTTGCCGCCGAACATGGGGAACGGCTCGGTCGGTCGAGGGAGAGCTCCCCTGAATAGCGAATGACGCAGCGGCGCGGGCAGCAAGGTCGCCTTCGTCCGCGGCGTTGAGAAGAGTGGAACAGGAGTATGGGAAGGAGGTACGTCATGAGGATGTTCGTGAGTGTGTGTGTGATGCTGGCGGTGGGGCTGGCCCTGGCCGCCGAGACCAAGGACCCCAAGAAGGAGATGACGGTGGACAAGCAGGCGAAACCTCAGGAGCAAACGGCTGATCCGGTGGTGGTGTTCGAGACCTCGATGGGAAACCTCGAGGTACTCCTGGACCAGGCCAAGGCGCCGATCTCGGTGAAGAATTTCCTCCAGTACGTGAAGGACGGCTTCTTCGACGGCACCATCTTCCACCGCGTCATCAACAAGTTCATGATCCAGGGCGGCGGTTTCACTGCGGACATGAAACAGAAGCCGACCCGCGAGACGATCAAGAACGAGGCGCACAACGGCCTCAAGAACCTGCGCGGGACCATCGCCATGGCCAGGACCAATGTGGTGGATTCGGCTACGGCCCAGTTCTTCATCAACGTCGAGGACAACGCGTTCCTCGATCACCGCGCTCCCGATCCCCAGGGCTACGGTTACGCGGTTTTCGGCAAGGTCATTGCTGGCATGGACGTGATCGACAAGATCAAGGTCGTGAAGACCACCTCGAAGAACGGGCACGAGAACGTGCCGGAGACCCCGGTGGTGCTCAAAAAAGCGTATCTCAAGAAGTGAGCCCGGCCCGACGTTTCCTCTCCAAGCCTTCCTTGTAGAGTTCCACCAGCCGTTCAGCGATCCTCGCGGGAGTATACTCAGCCAGCATCAGGGCCCTCCCCGCCTCCCCCAGCCTTTTTCCGTGGTCGGGTCGGTCCAGCAGGTCGGCGAGCGCCTCGGCGAGACCCCTGCTGTCGTTGAGCGCCACGAAGCGCAGCACCCGCCCATCGGGATCCACCGCCCGGTGTCCGGCGATGTCGCTGACCACGGCAGGGAGGCCGCAGGCCAGGGCTTCTTTGAGAGTCCTGGGAGAGCCCTCGTTGCGGGAGAAGGAGACGAAGACCTTGGCCTCCCGATACTGGGCGAGGAGTTCGAGCCGGTTCTTCGCGTGGGTCACTTCGATGCGGTCGGCGGCGGGATGATCGTGGAGCAGGTGTTCGAGCCTGGTCTGTTCGCGTTGGTCGGCGCCACCGCAGAGGCGTAAACGGGCGGACGGGTGACGCGAACTGAGAGAGGAGAAGGCTTCCAAGAGCGTGTCCAGACCTTTGCGTCGGACGAGGATCCTGCCGACGCAGAGGATCAAGGGCTCGTGGATCGGGCGAATCTCGGCCGAGGGGCGGAAGATGGCGGCGTCGACCTCGGAGGGCCAAAAGCGTAGATGGTCGGGAGAAGTTCCGAAGAAGGTACGAAAGTCTTCGAGGAGGCCGGTCGAATTGCCGGTGATGAGGTTCGAGGTTCGGTGGGCGAGGTATTCCAAGGCCAAGCGCCGGCCGAGCAGAGCGAGGTACTCGAGGTCTTCGAGCGTGCAGCGGTGGTGGTCGTCGTCCCGCCAAGCCCGGGTTCGCCACAGTTCCACGTTGTTGGCGTAGAGCGAGGTGATGACGAGCAGCTCGGGTCTGGGGGTGAGCCGACGCAGGAAAGGTCCGATCCAGGGCACGAAGAAGTCATGCAGCACGACCGGTTCCGACCTCGGGAGAGCGCGGAGGAGCCGATGACTCTCCTGTAGGGCGAAGGCCAGGAAGCGCAGGCCGCGGGCTGAAGAGGGAGGTACGTGGAGGGAGAGAGCAGAGGGCAGCGGACCGAGTTCGTCGGGCAGGGGCTGTTTGGTAATCAGGTGCACCCGAGGGAGTATTCCGGCGAGGGCGAGGATGGTGTTCGCCCGGTCGAGGTAAGCGCGGAAATCGGGGAAGACGAGGATGGCTGTCGGCGGCGTGGGTTGGAGAGAGGACATGAAAAGGCGTGCTCCCGGCATGGGCTTGGCCGGAATGCTGGCGGTTTCTCGTGGGATTGGCAAGAGGGAAAGAGGTTGCAGAGGACCCTTCAGTCTTGGGTGGTTTGAGGGATTCGAGGGGTCCTGTCACCTCCCACCCCCACCATGCTCATCCTTGCGCGTGGCGGGGGACCCCCGTCGGTGCCACCCCGTCGTGGTGACAAAAACAACCAGTAATCCACCCAAGACAGAAGGATTACGTTGCAAAGGAAGCAGTTGCCAATCTACGTCCGGGCGGGTATGGTCGCTTCCGGTCGCGGCAGCAGCGACCTCTCCATCCTCACGGAGGCAGCATGAAGGTTCTGGTCACCGGCGCGGCCGGATTCATCGGGTACCACCTGGTCGGTCGCTGTCTGGCCGAGGGCTACGACGTGGTCGGGCTCGATTGCATCAACCATTACTACGATCCGGCGATCAAGTATGCGCGGCTCGGACGGCACGGTCTCGCGACCGAGCGTCTTGTTCCCGGCACCCTCGTGCAGAGCGAACTGCACCCGGCCTACCGCTTCGTCAAGCTGCAACTGGAGGAACGGCAAGCCCTGCACGATTTGTTTGCGGTCGAGAAGTTCGATGCGGTCTGCCACTTGGCGGCCCAGGCCGGGGTGCGCTACTCCCTCAAGAACCCCTATGCCTACCTCGACAGCAACTACCACGGCTTCCTGAACATCCTCGAGGGCTGCCGCCACAACGGGGTTGGCCACCTGGTCTATGCCAGCAGCTCCAGCGTGTACGGGCTCAACCAGCACATGCCCTTCTCGACCAGCGACAGCGTCGATCACCCGGTCAGCCTGTACGCGGCCTCGAAGAAGGCCAACGAGCTCATGGCCCACGCCTACGCCTACCTCTACGGTCTGCCGACCACGGGGTTGCGCTTCTTCACCGTCTACGGACCCTGGGGAAGGCCGGATATGGCCCTCTTCCTCTTCACCCAGGCCATCCTCGCGGGGCGGCCGATCGACGTTTTCAACCACGGGGACATGGAGCGGGACTTCACCTACATCGATGACATCGTCGAAGGGTTACACCGAGTCCTTCGCCGACCGCCCTCGCCGTCGAAGGACTGGGATCCCGAGCGACCCGACCCGGCGGCCTCTCCGGCTCCTTACGCCCTGTACAACATCGGCAACGGCGCCCCGGTGCGCTTGCTGGACTATATCGAGGCCCTGGAGAGGGAGCTCGGTCGCACCGCCGAACGCAATTTCCTGCCTCTGCAGGCCGGGGATGTGCCGGCTACCTTTGCCGACACCACGGCCTTGCTCCGCGATTTCGACTATCGCCCCGCGACGCCAGTGGCCGAGGGCATTCGCCGCTTCGTTGCCTGGTACCGCGAGTTTTACGCCTGCTGAGCCGTACGACCGGCGGCGGCTATTGCGGTGAACAAGGTCAGCCATTCCTCGGCGATGCGTTCCAGCGAGAGCCGTTCGACGATACGTTCCGCCTCTCGGCCCAAGCGTCGGGCCAGGCCGGGATCGCCGAGGAGCCGTTCCATGGCCAAGCAAAGGGCCGCGGAAGACCCCGGGGGGACGAGGAGACCGTTCTTCTCGGGTTCGATCAGCTCGGCCGGTCCGCAGGGGCAGTCCGCGCTCACCACGGGCAGACCGCAGGCCATGGCCTCGCACAGGGCGTTGGGAAAACCCTCGTACCGCGATGAGAGCACGAACAGGTCGGCCTTCCGCAGGATAGCACCGGGGTTCCGTACGGTACCGAGGAAATGAACCCTCCCGACCAGGCCGAGGCGTTCCGCTTGGTGTTCCAAGGCTTCACGGAGCGGGCCGGAGCCGAGCAGGTACAGGTGGGGCCGCGGTTCGGCTCGGACCTCGGCAAAGGCCTCGAGCAGCAGGTCGAAGCCTTTTTGCGGCGTCAAACGGCCCATGGCGACCACGGCCGGGTGTTGGAGGTCGAGGCCGGGCTCGCCGGCGTCGGAAGAGCCGCGATCATCGCGGTGGGGCAAGGGGTTCTCGATCACGGTTAGGAGCCGGCTCTGCAGGAAACGCTCGAACCAACCTCGCACGCGCCGGGTCTGCACCACCACGGCGGCGGCGCGCGGGTAGAGCAGGCGTCTTGCAGCCGCCAGAGGGCGGGGCAGGATTCTCCTCGCAGGATCGTTGCGCTCGGCCACCACCACGGGCAGGGAAGAGCCGAGGGTTACCAGGAGGACGATCAGGTTGGTGAGGTCCATGAACGAGATCACCACGTCGGGCGAGGTCCTGACCAGGAGGCGACGCAGGTGCCAGAGACCGAGGGGGCGATGGAGCAGCTTTCGCAGGCCTTGTTTTCCTGGGGGAAATCCCCCGTGCAGGGCGACCCGGCGTACCTGGGGGCAAAGCGGGTAGGCCAGGGTTTCGCCGTGATCCAGGGTGACGAGGGTCACGCGATGCCCCAGGGCTGCCCAGCGGTTGCACAAGAGCACGGCTACGCGTTCGGCTCCGCCGGTGCCGAGGGTGCTGATGCAGAGGGTCAGGTTCACGTCGCGAGAAGAGGCTCCAGGTCGGGTTGACGGGGCATCAGCCGGTCAGGAAACAGCGGAAGAGGTGTGGGCGTTTGTCACGGACGGGTCGCGGCCAGTTCTTCGGCGCTGAGGTTGCCGCGGCACTGAGCCGGGTCGTGGACGTGCTTCTGCGAGCGCAGGTCGGGCAGCAGGGCGTAGTAGGCGACCAGGGCCTTGGCGTCCTTGTCCAGGTTGGCCTGCCGCGACATCTCGAGCAGCATGGTCCAGACTCCGTACTTGTGGTAGGCCCAGTCTTCGAAGGAGCCCACCGCGGGGTAGATCACATCGGTGTGCGTACCGGTGCGGTAGCTGTTGAAGGCCACTGCCGCCTTCGCGACCTTGTCGTAGAAGGCGTGGTCCGCGGTCTGGGTGTTCTTGGTGTGGATGCCCCAGGGATAGGTGAAGGTGCCGATATAGCCGTGACCGGTCACCGCGCCGACGATCTCGTGCTCGTGGATGAAACGGGCCAGGGCCGTGGTCGAGGTTAGGTTGAAGGCGGCGTTGTTGGTGCAGGCGTCGGGATAGTCGCGGTTGGGATCGTAGGTCCGACCGTTCTTGGCGGTCTCGGCCCGGCTGCCCCGGTTGTACCCGGTGACGTTGAGCACCGGGAAGACATAGAGCACGGCCCGGGCGTAAATGCCATGGAGGGAGTTGGCCGGGTCGCCAAGGATGGAGAGGACCTTGTCGATGAAGGGGAAGGCCACGTCGGCGGTGAGTTGTTCGTTACCGTGATGGGTGCCGATATAGAGGTAGGCCGGCCGTTCGAGGTCAAGGAGGTCCGAGGACGCATCGGTGAGCCTCAGACCGAGGAGCTGGGTACCCTGGTCATTCTCGCCAAGGCTGACCATGGACGCCAGAGCCGGCTTCGCCTTGGCGATGGCCGCGAGCTTCTCGACCATGACGTCATAGGGGGCGGCCAAGGCACTGATCGGCAGGATAGTCGCGCAGAGCAGCAGGAACGCCGAACGTACTGAGTTCATGAATCCCCTCCTCGCCGTGAGAGTTCGGATACCTCCGAACCCGACAACGGTTCATACCAGAATAGTCGCGAGCTGACAAGCCCTGTTCCGGGACAATCTTGGCGCCTGAGGAGGGGTGGGGGGGGGAAAGGGACCTGGGCGAAACTGGAAAATGGAATTCAAAACAATGAACAAACCTATGTTGCATCTGAGGATCCGGGGGTAGGTTGGCTTTGACAAGCCCCAGGGGTTCTGCTACCAGAGGCGGGGAGCGGCCCGTACAGGGGCGGTTTCCGGGCGGAAGAGCCGGACGTCGGTGACGAGCAATGAGGTACTGGTCATGCCCCCAGTTCGGGTCGAGCCCTCGGCGCGCAGTCGTGAGATCAAGTACGCGGTCCGCGATATCGTACTCCTGGCCAACCAGGCCAAGGAACGCGGGAAAGAATTGCTCTATCTCAACATCGGAGATCCGCTCGAGTACGATTTCGAGACCCCCCCCCATCTGATCGAGGCCGTGGAACGGGCCATGCGGAACCAGCGCAATGGCTATTCTCCCTCGTCGGGCACTGCCGAAGCCCTGGAGGCGATCCGCGGTCTGGCCGAGCGGCGGGGGTTCCGCGAGGTGCAAGAGGTCTTCGTCACCTCGGGAGGCAGCGAGGCCATCGAGTTGGCCCTGGCCGCCCTGGTCGACCCGGGGGACAACGTGTTGGTGCCCTGCCCCGGCTACCCGCTCTACACCGCGGTCCTGCCCAAACTCAGCGCCGAGGCCCGACCCTATTTCCTCGACGAGGAGCGCGATTGGCAACCCGATCTCGCCGACCTCGAGGCCAAGATCGACCACCGCACCCGTGGACTGGTCCTGATCAACCCGAACAATCCCACCGGCGCGGTCTATACCCGTGAGGTCTTGTTGGAGATCCTCGAACTTGCGCGGCGCTACCGCCTGGTCGTCTTCGCTGACGAGATCTACGACCTCCTGGTCTACGGGAAAGAGCGCAAGCACGTCTCCATCGCCACCCTGTGTGACGACGTGGTCGTGGTCACCTTCAATGGCCTGAGCAAGAGCTATCTGGCCCCTGGGTGGCGCATCGGCTGGGGTATCATCAGCGGGGATCGGGTTGCGGCAGCGGAGTACGCTGAGGCCGTGCTCAAGTTCACCCGCGCCAGGCTGTGCGCCAGCCACCCCATGCAGGCAGCCATACGACCGGCCCTGGAGGGCGACCAGAGTCACCTCGAGAAGGTCAGGAACAAGCTGTACTGGCGGCGCAACCTGACCGTGCAGATGCTCAACTCCATCGACGGCATCCACTGCGTGTTGCCGCAAGCCGCCTTCTATGCCTTCCCCACGATAGAACTCGGGATCGACGATGAGGCCTTCGTCCACCGGCTGATCATGACCTCGGGTGTGGTCGTCGTGCCGGGCAGCGGCTTTGGCCAACGCCCCGGCAGCCACCATTTCCGCGTCGTCTTCCTGCCCGAGGAGCATATCCTGCAGCGGGCCTTCGAACGCCTGGCCGAGGTTGCGGCGACCTTCCGCGGTTGAGGCGTGTCCAGAAAAACGTAGAAGCGGATGTATGCCTTCAGTAAAGTTCAGTTTTGGGTGAATTGCACGTAAGTGATCACTCGATCGCAGGGGTGGCACCGACGGGGGTCCCCCGCCACGCGCAAGGATGAGCATGGTGGGGGCGACCGCATGGATGCGGACCTCCAAGCGACGCGCAGGATGC
>MGSU01000164.1 GCA_001799195.1 Deltaproteobacteria bacterium RIFOXYA12_FULL_61_11
GATTTCCGGGCCGCGGAACGGGTCTTCCAACTGGTCACGCAGGTCGCGGGGCGAGCAGGGCGGCGGGAGCGAGAGGGACGTGTGATAGTGCAGAGCTTCACCCCCGAGCACTTCGCCCTCTCCTGTGCCTTCGAGCATGATGTCGAGACCTTCTACACCCGGGAAGTCGCGGTGCGGGAAGCATGTGGTTTTCCCCCGCTCTTTAGGCTCCATGCATTGCGATTGGCCGGCAAGGAACAGCTCGCGACCCAGGCCTTCGCCGTGGAGCTCGGTCTGTTCGCCCGGCAGCGACTTCGGGAGTCCGGCCTGGAAGCTCGCATTCGGGTACTCGGACCCAGCGTGGCTCCGCTGGAGCGGCTCAAGGGTTGGTATCGGCACCAGCTCTTGTTGGTGAGCGAGCGGGCCGGTGACCTGCAATGGCTCTCGAGGTGTCTGCTCGCTCAACTCGAAGGGGAGGCTCATCACCGAGGCCTTCGGCTCAGCGTGGACGTAGACCCCTATAGTTTTCAGTGAGGTGGATATGGCGGTGGAGAGCCCGGAACCAGGAGAACGCCGCACGACCCTGAGGAAGGACCTCGCCGAACTGCTCGGCCGGGGGGAGTACGAGACCCTGGAACTGTCAAAGTTGCTCGGCATCCCGGAGCGGGAGGTGTTCGATCACCTGGAACATCTGCGTCGCAGTCTTCGGGGCCGTTTGCAGATACGTCCCGCTGGTTGTCGGAACTGTGGTTTCACCTTCGAGGATCGGCGCCGCTTGACCACCCCGGGCCGCTGTCCACGCTGCAAGGAAAGCCGCCTCACTCGTCCGCGCTTCACCGTCCGAGGTTGAAGGTCAGGGATAGTTCTGCGACTTCAGTTCGAGACGCGCTTTCTTCTGGTTGGCGGCGACGGCCATGCAACTCTCTTTGGCAGTGCTGAGGCAGGATACACAGTCGCCCAGGTGTTCGAGCACGGGGGCGAGTAGCTCTCCGAAGACCGGGGGGAGGGAGTTGGTCTCTACCTCGAGTTTCTCCACCCGCATCCTCAACTTCTTCGAGGCTCGGGTACATTGCTTCAGCGCGGCCGCGCTGGTCCCGCTGCGGCGGCGCACCTTCTCGAGCTGACGCCCTTCCTTTTCCAAGCTCCCTGCTCGCTTCAACAACGAACGCCCGGTAGCGAAATGCTTGCGGGAGGAACGTTTGATTGTGGTGATATCTTTTTGATAACCTTTATTTTTTGTTTTCTTATACAGGGTGCCGAGGATGCTCGCCGCCTTGCGGTATTCGCCGCGCTGACGCAACCGAGAGGCTTCTTGATCGAGCTCGTGCAGAGCCGTCCCCGGTGCATTCGGCGAGGCGTGGGGCGTCGGACCTCCTGCTGGGTCTTGCCGCCGTTCGGAGAGGGGGGAACCTCGAGGTGAGGGCTGATCCTTTCTCGCTCGCGCTTGGGGGTCCTTTACGGAAACTCTTGTATCGGGAGGAGAAATCGGGGCGGCGGCTAGATGCAACCCGGTACTCTACGCAACGCGACCTCCTGCTGGGAGACAGCATACTCCCCTTCGTCGAACTCAAGGCCACGCTCGACAAGCTCGGAGCGGACATCCGCGTGTTGATCCTCGATTCCTGTTTCAGCGGCGTGCTGATCAAGGGAGGCACCCTGGCCCGAGAGAACCGCGTGGTTATCGAACACGATTTCGAGCACGAGGGCGATGTCGTCATCTCTTCCAGTACCTATCTCGAACCGTCGATGGAATCCGACGAACTGCAATCGTCCTATTTCTCCTATTTCCTCATGGGCGCGCTGCGCGGTGAAGGCGACCTCACCGGAGACGGGCTGGTCTCGGTGCGCGAGGCCTATCAATACGTGTACGACCGCACCTTGCTGCGCACCTCGCGTTCCGCTCCCGTGGCCCAACACCCGCGCTTCAGCTATCACTACAAGGGCAGCGGCGATGTCATCCTCACCGACCTGCGCAAGATCTCGGCGGTGCTGGTGCTACCCGCCCTGGCCAGTGGGCCGCACCTGGTGTACGACAAGAACGCGGGGTATATCGTCCTTGAGGTCGACAAAGTACCGGGTCGCCCCCGCAGGATCAACCTTGAACCCGGCGACTACCTGGTCAGGAAGGTCGGCCTCCAACAGGTCATCGAGACCGACGTGACCTTGGCCGAGGGAGAGGTCGTACTGGCGGACTTCCTCAACGCCCGGGTCTATCCCTACAGCCACTACCTGCTCAAACGCTCCCTGGAGGGGGTTTCCTACCGCAATTACCTGCAGGTTCAGTACGCCTACTACCACCTGTACGAGCACGCTGCGAGCTTCAACCTGCTCAAACTCGGTTTCCAGAACGAATTCAACCGGTTCAGTCTGGTCAACGCGCTCCTGCTGCCGCTGCCCTCGTTCGGCACGACCGTGGCGGTCATCAACGGGGTAGGCTATCAACTCCAGGGTCTGGTCCGCAAGACCTATCCTCTCGAACTGCTCGGCCGCACCCGCCCCCTCAGTCTGCACGCGGGCCTCGGCCTGACCGTGCTCTACCACTCCAGCCCGACCCTGGATTACGACCAGGTCCTCTCCGCCTATACCA
Organism: Deltaproteobacteria bacterium RIFOXYA12_FULL_61_11; assembly: GCA_001799195.1. Taxonomy (GTDB): domain Bacteria; phylum Bdellovibrionota_F; class JAHFAK01; order YA12-FULL-61-11; family YA12-FULL-61-11; genus YA12-FULL-61-11. Next base: position 2,567 of record MGSU01000164.1, read on the forward strand.
ATACCGGCCTCGGCCGCGGTAATTCCCTGCACCTGATGCCGGCCCTGACGGTCGGTACTCGCCTCTACCTCCGGCATCGGCTCTATTTCGGTTCCGAATTCGAATTCGGCAACCGTACCGACGCCGCCGCAACCGACGACCTGTTTCGGCCCTATTTCTCGACCATGTTCGGTCTCTTTCTCTCGATCTGACCAGGAGGTTCCATGCGCTGCTCGACCACGGGTTTCTTCTTCTTGCTCGTACTGATGTCCCTCGGGCAGGTCCGGGCCGATCTCAGCGAGGACCTTGCCACTCCTCCACCGGCCGCTACGTCCGTTGCCCCGGTCGAGATACCGCCCGGAACCCCTCTCCCCGCGCTGGTCGTCTCCCCGGTCGACCTGTCGATGCTGCCTCTCAAAGATCCGCTGCTCGCGGCCATTCTCTCGGCGACCATGCCCGGTCTCGGGCAGATCTATTCCCGCCGGGTCCTGCGCGGCGTGGCCTTCTTGCTCGGAACCGCGGCACCCATCATCGTGGCCCAGGTCGTGACGCATCGCCAACGCGACGACCTCCAGGAAACCTTCACCATCCAGGACACCGCGGGCGCGGAGCATGTCATTTCCCAACAACCGCGCGAGCCAGACGGCGATCCGGCCAAACTCTACTCTGCCATGTCGGGCGTGGAACGCGCGGTGCTCGTCACAGGGCTCGGACTAGGCCTCGGCACCTGGATCTGGAACGTCATCGACGCCATGTTGGTGGCCGAGGACTACAACCGCCTCTTCCTCGAGACCAGCCTCTCGGTGGCCCCGTTGCCGACCGACACGGCTCTCGGGCTAGCCGTCACGGCGCGATGGTGACGGCTCGTACGAACCGCCGCCCTCTCCGCCTGCTCCTGGTCATCGACCAGTTCCCACCTCTGATCGGCGGCGCCGAACGCCAGGCCGAGTTGCTCTGCAGAGAACTGGCCTCGCGTGGGCATGACCTCGAGGTCTTGACCCTCTGGAAACCCGGTCTGTCTTTCCACGAACACCGCCACGGCTTCCTTATCACCCGGGTCCCGGCCGCCCTTGATCTGCCCAAGCTGCGCTACCCTGCGTCACTTGTGGATTTCACCCTGGGAGTGCGCTCGAGGTTGCCCCGCGTCGACGTCGTTCAGGTGGTACAGGCTATCTATCCGGCCTTCTGTGCCGTACTGGCCGCACGGGGCACTACCGTACCCGTGGTGGTCAAGTGCTCGGCCGGCGGCGAGCTCTTCGACCTGACCGCCCTGGCCCGGGACTACCCCTTGGGCCGTTACATGGTACCGCTCCTCGCCCGGGGAGCAACGCGCTTCGTCGCCGTTGCCCCCCATCAGCATACCGACCTCGCCCTTCACGGAATCGAACCTACAAGAATCGCGACGATACCGAACGGAGTCGTACTGCCGGCCATCCTCGATCCTGGCCGCCGCGCCGCACGGCGCCGGGCACTCGGCTTTACCGCTGCCCCCCTCTGGCTCTGTCTCGGCCGCCTGATCCCCATCAAAGGGCATTGCACCGCACTCGAGGCCTTCGCCTTGTTGCCCCGGGAAAGACGAGGCACGCTCGTGCTCCTCGGTGACGGTCCTCTGCAACCTGCTCTCGCCGCGCGAGCAGCCCAACCCGACCTCGCGGGCTCGGTCGAAGTGCTCGGAGCTCGCGCTGAGGCCCTCGATTACCTCTCCGTGGCCGACTACCTGCTCCAACCATCCCTTCTCGAGGGACTCTCGAATGCGGTACTCGAAGCCCTGGCCGCCGGGGTGCCGGTGGTGGCCTCGGACCTGCCCTCGCACCGCTACCTCCAAGGACTCGGGGCCTCTCCCCCTCCTCTCCGGCTCTGTCCACCGGGCGATCCGGGGAGGTGGCGCGACGCAATGGTGTCTTTGCTGGAAAACCCTGGGTTCGCCCGGGAAGTGGGTGCCTCCGGCCGGGCCCTGGCCGAACAGCACTTCGCCCTCTCCGGGGTGACGGACCGCTATGAAGCTCTCTACGCCGGTTTGCTCTCGGCCTCATCCACAAAGGCCACTCCGCGCTCCCCGCTCTTGCCGAGGAGGCCCAAGAAACGCTGACAAAGCTGGTCCCGAATCGTCGAATAGTGCTCGGGAATCGCGGGATCGAGCACAATTTTACCCCCGGCGGTCTGAACATGCCCTCCCCCACTGCCCACACCATGGACGAGGGCTTTCATCACTCTGCCGGCACTCCTGCGAGTACTGGTGGTACGGATGCTCAGGTACAGTGTTCCCTGGTACCGACCCACTGCCAGGACCCATCTCACCCCCTCGCAGCGCAGCAGCAGCTCACAGACCTCGGGGATGAACTCGGGGTTGGGCGCCTCGTCGCAGCGGGTGACGAGCACCGTGGAAAACCGGCTGGTATGGCCGAGCGCGTACCTGAGTGTCTGGAAATACACAGGCGGGTGCCGAGCATGCTCGATGCGTCCGAGCATCTTCTTGCTGGCAAGCCGGAAACAGCGCACATAGACCTCTTCGGTCATGCGGTTGCAGTCCCGCTGGAGATCCAGGGTTTCGGTGCGGAGGGCATAGACCAGAGCCGTGGCCAACGAGCGATCGAGGGGAATGCCGAAGTGGTCGAGGTAGGGCACGAGCAAGAGAGCCGTGGCCGCGGCAGCCTCGTCCAGGTGCGAGAAATCGTACTCGCGGAACCGTCGAGGAGGATGATGATCGAAGACCATCAGCTTGCTCGGCCGTTCTCGCAAGGGATTGTTGCCACTACCGAACTGGGTGTCGACCAGGATGGTCAGGTCGAAACGTCTGCGCCGCAGCTCGCGGTAGGGTACCAAGGGCACGCGGAGCAAGGTGACCATGGCCTGGTTCTCAACCCGCCCGATGATGCCATCGTAGCCGAGGGTCACCCTCGCCCTCGGGACGATCACCGCGGCAAGGCGCAGAATGGCCATTCCAGCGGCAAAGGTATCGGGATCGGGGTTGTCGTGCGTCAGCACCAGGATATTCCGGGCGCTCCCAAGGAGCTCGGCGAAGTGGGCATACGGACCGGTCATGCGACGCTCCTCGAAAGAAGAGGTTGGTCTTGACGGAATTCCTTGCTATGTGCGCAAGAAGGTGCTACTCAAAAAGTCCCGCCGCCTCTCAGGACTTGACCGAAGCACCTTCTCTCGACCCTTATCCGCCGTTCCAACCTCACTTTCAATGAACATCCTTACGATCGACATGAGCCTGTTGCCCATCGTTACCAGGGCGCAGCGGTGCTGGATGCGGGGGAACCCGAGAAGGTTGCGATGCTCAGGGCTGGAGGACGGCTTTCAAGCCATAGGCCAGGACCCCTGCCTCACCGTCGGCCTGGATGCGGCGGAATTCGAGTGTGACCCGTTTTCCGATGGCGAGCTTGCTGGGATCCGTGTCGGCAACCTGGCAGGTCAGAGCCACACCATCGTCGAGTTTGACGATGGCCACGGCATAGGGCACCTGGTCGACGAATTGGCTCGGGGCTACCCGTATCACCGTGTACGTCTCAATCGTCCCCGTGTTCTTCAAGGTGATGGGGACGAATTCCCGACACTGGCACTCCGGACAAATCAGTCGATGCGGATACGCGATGTACCCGCATTGCTTACACCTGCTCGCCTCGAGGCGGTAACGATGGGGAATCTCACGCCAGTAACGCGCCGTGGACATCAGCACACCTCCAGGATATGAACGATCGAACTGCCGCCCGTGCCGCCCATGTTCTGGGTCAAGCCTCGCCGAGCCCCCTTGACCTGCCGTTCACCGGCCTCGCCGCGAAGGTGCTTGGCGACTTCCAGGATCTGGGCCACGCCCGTTGCACCGACCGGATGCCCCTTGGACTTCAGCCCGCCGCTGACATTGACCGGGATCTTGCCGTCCGCCGTGGTGAGCTTCTGGTCGATGGCCTTCCCCCCTTGGCCCCGTTCGCACAGACCCAAGGCTTCGATGACACAGATCTCGGCAATGGTGAAACAATCGTGGAGTTCGACCAGATCGAGCTCACCGGGTCCGCACTTGGCCATGTCATAGGCCTTCCGAGCCGCGTGCTGAGTGGCTTCGAGGAAGGTCAGGTCCTTGCGAGCATGGAGCGCAATGGTGTCGGTCGAGTGTCCTACCCCCGCGATGCGCACGATTGGACGGCCTTTGGCCAGTTTCTTGGCCACGTCCATGGAGGCCAACAGCACCGCTGCGGCACCATCCGTGATGGGGGAACAGTCGAGGATGTGCAGAGGATCTGCGATCAGGGTAGACTCCAGGACCGTCTTCACGTCGACCTTGTAGGGATACTGGGCCAGAGGGTTGCGCGACCCATTTGCGTGGTTCTTGACCGCGACCTGGGCAAGCTGTTCTTTCGTGGTCCCGTATTTCTTCATGTGCGCATGGGCAATCATGGCGTACAGGCCAGGGAAGGTAACCCCATGGTACGCCTCGTACTCCTGGTCCGAGGCCGTGGCCAGGGCATAGGTGGAGGCATTGCCGTCCACGTCGGTCATCTTCTCCACACCGGCGGCGAGCACCACGTCGCTGGCGCCGCTGGCGATCTCGTAATAGGCTGACTTGACCGCTAGACCGCCCGAGGCGCACGCGGATTCGACCCGCGTCGCTGGGAGGGAACGCTGGCCAAGGTAATCGGCCAGCATGGAACCGAGATGTTCCTGGCCGACGAAGAGCCCTCCGGACATGCAACCGATATACATGCTGTCGATGCGGTCGACCCCGGCATCATCAAGGGCATCGATCGCGGCTTCGGTGAAGATGGTGCGCAGGGACTGCTCCCACAGCTCACCCCATTTGCGCATCCCAAGTCCGATCACTGCAACGTCTCTCATGATCTCCTCCTCACTCCTTGCGGATCTTGCCCCGATATTTCACATAGGTGCCGTAATCAATATAGGTTTTGTTCTCCTCGAGTTGGGTCCGAGTCTTCGGTGCCAGATCTCGGACCTCCTCGATGCGCGAGGTGACCTCAAGGATGAACCCGTCGCTACCGGCGCCCGAACCGTAGGAGACCATCAGGATCTTATCGCCCTTCTTGGCCACATCGAGAGAAGCGGTCAGACCGAGCGGTGAGGCTCCCGAATACGTGTTGCCCAAGGTCGGCGAGAGCCAACCCGGTCCGGTCTGCTCCCGCGAGAAACCGAGCATCTTCCCGGCCCGGTCCGGGAACTTCCCGTTGGGTTGGTGGAAGACTGCGTAGGTGAAATCCTTGGCCGACATCCCGGCCATGCTCATGATCCGCTCTGCTGCGCCGAGCACGTGTTTGAAATAGGCCGGTTCTCCTGTGAAACGCCCGGCATGGCGCGGATAGTGTTGGTACTCGCGGCGCCAGAAGTCCGGAGTGTCGGTCATATACGAATTGGTGTACAGGATTTCGGCCACGATCTTGTCTTTGTCGGCTCCCATGATATAGGCGGCGGCCCCTGCCGCTGCCGAGTACTCCAGGGCATCACCCGGGCACCCCTGGGAGGTATCGGCGCCGATACCGAGGCCGTACTTGATCTCACCGGCCTTAACCAGACCGTAGGTCACAAACATCGCTTCCGCACCCGCCTTGCAGGCGAATTCGAAATCCACGCAATGCAGATCCGGGGTTGCTCCGATGGCCTCGGCGACCACCGTGCCGCTCGGCTTGACCGCATAGGGATGCGATTCCGAACCGATGTAGATCGCCCCCAGTTCGCGGGCGGGTATCCCTGCTCTCACCAACGCGGACTTGGCCGCCTCGACCGACATGGTGATGGTGTCCTGGTCCGGCCCCGGCACCGATTTCTCTTGGAGCATCAAGCCTTTCTTGTAGCTCGGAGCATCAGCGCCCCAGACTTTCGCGATCTCTTCGACCTTGATCCTGAAACGGGGGATATAGGCCCCATACCCGATGATACCAACCATTCCCGGAACCTCCATGGCTAGAGCTGAGGATCGCGATGATCTACCACACTTCGCAGGGCAAACCAATCATTTTCTTTCCCCCGCAAGGATCAATATCCCATTCAGATACTATGGGTTATACAGAACCAACGGCCGTAAGGAAGGGAAAAGGGGATAAAAACAGCGATGAAGAGCGTCTATTCTTCGCGCAGGAAACTCAGGAAACTCGAGCGATGAGGGACACTGCCGA
>MGSU01000165.1:0-580 GCA_001799195.1 Deltaproteobacteria bacterium RIFOXYA12_FULL_61_11
AGAGACCGGCAAGATCAAGGTGCGCAAGGCCGTGCTCGCCGTGGACGCCGGTCGGGCCATCAACCCGGACCTGGTCCGCGGCCAGATCGTCGGTGGGTTGCTGCAAGGGTTGGCCACGGTGCTCTACGAAGACATGCGCTTCGACGAGCGCGGCAAGCTGCTGAATCCCAACTTCACGGACTACAAGATCCCGACGGCCCTCGACGTGCCCGGCGAGATCGTGCCCATCGTGGTCGAGGTCGCCCAGCCGGACGGCCCCTTCGGCGCGCGGGGGGTGGGCGAACACACCATGATCCCCGCGGCCCCTATCGTCGCCAACGCCGTGGCTGAGGCCCTCGGCATCCGAATGACCTCCATGCCGCTGACCGCCGAGCGCATCGCGCTCACCCTGCACGGCCAAGACCTGCCCGGAATGATCGGGGGAGCCTCGCGCGGTGGACGGTGCCGGCCTCGAGGTTGATCTTGGACAGGGGCCGATGAGCTCGCCGCTGATCCGGTATCGACGGTCATGGGCATGAGCCGGCCGCCCGACTGTTGTCCGGCTTGCGGTGGTCCGCTCGGGGGGATACCAGCAGGTCCT
>MGSU01000165.1:605-9532 GCA_001799195.1 Deltaproteobacteria bacterium RIFOXYA12_FULL_61_11
CGTGGGAGAAGAGTCCCCGACCCTCGATGAGCGCACGGTACGGCGGGAACCGCCGCGGGACGGACGGAAAGCCACGGCCGCGGGTACTATCGCCGACAAGTACGAGATACTCTCGCCCCTGGGCTCCGGCGGTATGGGGGTGGTGCAGCTCGCCTGGGACAGGGTCCTGCGGCGCAAGGTCGTGCTCAAACGCATGCACTACGAGCTCGCCTCGACTCCCGGGTATCGCGAACGGTTCATGAACGAGGCTCGCGCCGTGGCAGGCCTCAAGCACCCCAACATCGTGGTGGTGCACGATCTCGACTTCGACGAACAGGGTGCCTTCATGGTCCTCGAGCATGTCGAGGGAGAGGACTTGGCTTCCCTCCTCCAGCGCCGGGGCAGGTTGCCCTGGAAGGAGGCCACTGCCTTGATCCGGCCACTCGCTGAGGGCCTCTACCACGCGCACCGCCAGGGGGTCTGGCATCGCGACGTGAAACCGGGCAATGTCCTCCTCGGGACCGACGGGACGGTCAAGCTGGTCGATTTCGGTATTGCCCGGACCCGGCATCAGCACACCTTCGGAGTCTCGGGCATGGGGACTCCGGCCTACATGGCCCCGGAGCAGTTCCAGGAGGGCGAGCTGGTCGACCACCGGGCCGATGTCTTCGCCCTCGGCAAGCTCTGGCACCAACTCATCGCGGGGGGGAAACTCTCTCCGCCAGGGCAGCCGCCTCGGTTGGAGGACTTGACCACGCTGGCCCCGGCAGGTCTGAACGCCATCCTGGCGCGCATGACCGCGGCAGATCCCGGAGCCCGCTACTATTCGCTGGGCGAAGTCCTCTTGGCGATCGAGGTGTTGCTCGAGGACCGAGACCGGACCGTGCCCCGGATCGAGGTGCAGCCGCGCCCCCGTTCGACCTATCGTCGGCCCATCTTACTCGCGGGTCTGCTCGCACTGGGTCTTGCTTTCTGGGTCTTGGATCGGAGACCACCTGCATCGTTCGAGGAACGGTTCGCTGTAGACCCGGGGAAGCCCGCGATCGAGCAGACGGTGGTGGAAGCCGAAGCCAGGGTTCAACCCTCTCCCCTCGGGGCTGAGAGCACCTCGCCGGCCTCGCCCCCCATCACCTCGCTTCAACCAGAACCTCGGCGCAAGGAGCTGCAGGCCCTGCTCGACGCGGGCAAGGTGGCAAGAGCCGCTGCCCTGCTCGAGGAGTTCGCGCGACGAGGCACGCTCGAAGATGACCTCGCGGCGCTGCGCCGGAGGGTCCTCGAGGAGGTGAACTACCGAAAGGATCATATGCCGGTCGTTCCCGCGGGCTGCTTCTCCATGGGGAGGCAGGACGGTCGCTACGACGAACAACCGGTGCACCCGGTCTGCCTCGAGGGTTTCCGGTTGGACCGGACCGAGGTCGAGGTCGGTGCATATCGTCGTTGCGTGCAGGCGGGTGCGTGCGCACCTCCGGTCGCCTACAGCGAGTTCTGCAACGACCGCCGACCTGGCGGAGAGACCCATCCGGTGAACTGCGTGTCCTGGCGGCACGCGGTGGAGTTCTGTCGCTGGCGCTTCGCCTCTCTATCGAGCGAAGCCCAGTGGGAGTTCGCTGCTCGTGGGCGTGGGACTCGGCTCTATCCCTGGGGCGAAGACCCTCCTGACTGTACTCGGTCCCACTTCTCCTCAGAGCGAGGACCAGGCTGCGGCGCGAGTGGTACTGCCGCGGCGTGCAGCCGGGAACCCGACCGGGCCGCCTTCTGCGATCTTGCCGGGAATCTCGCCGAATGGGTTCTTGATTGGTATAACGATGGGTACTATGCCCACTCGGCGGAAAGGAACCCCTTGAACGAAGAGCAGAGCACCGAGAGGGTCGTGCGCGGCGGATCCTGGTACTCCAGGCCCGAAGAATTGGCGGCAACGGCGAGGTCTGCCCGGGTTCCGGCCGAGGCCAGCGATGTCATCGGGTTCCGCTGCGCCTCGCCGCTCGAGGATTGACCATGGCCACGTCGTTACTCCTGCTCGCGCTTCTCTTGGCCGGTCAGGCCTCCCTGGCTCAAACCAACGTGCTCAAGGACGTGCGGCTGCTCTCGGACACCCGGAGGCTGGAAGTGCAACTCGCCTTCCACGAACCGCCTCGTTACCACCATCGCTTCGAGGCGGATGAGCGCGGGCGGGTGATCGAGGTCTATCTCGAGATAGAGGATTGCGCTCCCTCGGCCAGAGCCGACGAGCTCCGGCCGGTCGATCCGGGGCTCGCTTCCCTGACCCTGCACCAAGGCGCAGACCGTCGACTCGGACTGAGCATGCGCGTGCAGGGGATCAGGGACTATCAGGTCACGGCGGCAGACGAACGCAGACTCAGGATAACCCTGCGGCGACTTCCCGAGGGCTTTGATGCAACCGAGGTGAGCAGAGCCGTCCTGCTCCATGCCGACCTGACCGGAGAGCTCGGGGGGATGAGGTTGAGGCTCCGCTTCGACCGGCGGGTCGAGGTCCGGCAGCGGCAAACCGAGGGTTTTGTCGAGTTACTCCTCGATCCGGTCAGCGCGCTTGAGGGCGCTCCGCTGCTTGAGGCCGGCGCGACGGTCGGTGCGGAGGAGCCGGGAGTGATCGTGCTCAGCTTTTCTGCGAGGCGCGAACCGCGGCACGAGCTTCGTGCCGAAGGCAGCGAACTGGTCGTCTTTCTCTCGGGTTTTGACGAGAGGGAGATCCTGGCTCGAGTGCGGCCTCGGACCTTCGAGCTGCGCCGATCGCTGCTCCTCGGGACGACCGGCGTGGGCCTGGGGGCCACGTTGGTGGCCCTCTTCGCCTCGAACCGCAAGCAGGCCCTCCAGGAGGACTATCGGGGCACGACCGATCCGGAGCGTTGGGAGAGCCTGGAAGGGGAGATGAACTCGTGGGCCACAGTCCAATCAGTGAGCCTGGTTACGGCCCTTACCGCCTTGTTCGTGGGCTCAGGTCTGGCGTTCATCCTCCCTCCGGAGCTGCACTATGACCCTCCCGAGGAGGTTGCCTTGGCCTGGCGGCCGGAGGACGGAACGCTACTTGTCTCCTTGCGCCGCTGACGTATACTTGGTCCTCGACAACCTTGGAGAGTGGGTATGGTCGGCAGTACCAATGAGCAGGATACCGTCGCTCCGCGTGGTGCAGGTGCAGCACGTTCGCAGACCGGGAACGCGGCCAGCCTGACCGTGCTGTGGTCCCCGCATCCGGTCAACCTCGGTATGGTCTATACGTTCGAGCGGGCTATCCAACTCGGTCGCGGACTCCTGCCGATGGCCCAGGACGAAAGGATGTCGCGGCGGCACGCCACGCTCTCTCTCGATCCCGACGGTCTGGTCCGGCTGAGCGACCTCGGCAGCACAAATGGCAGCGAGGTCGATTTCGTGCCGGTTGGTGAAGCGGTGCTCGCCGACGGCGCGGTCCTGCTGTGTGGAGCTACCCTGCTGTTGTTCCGCGACGCCGGAACCACGCTGAAGTTCCTCGTGGAGAGCCCGGCTTTACTCGAACTCCCCGTTGGGGGAGACCTCGCCCCCTCTTCGCCGTTCGATTCCGAACTCGAGGAACTGGTCGACCCGGAGCGGCGCCGCGAGCTCGAAGCGCGGCTGTTGCGCTCGGTCACCGCCTTCAGGCGCGAAGTCAGTCCTCAATCCGGCGTTCGCTGGTGGCTCAACCGGAACGCGTATTTCCAACACGTCGGCTTGCCCGAAGCCGTGCGTTCTCGCGGAGGGAGGACGCTGCCGGGGTGTTCCCCCCTGCTCCAACGCCTCGGGGTTTCCTTGTCGAGGTATGCGGCTACCGATCACACGGTGCTGTTGCTCGGGGAGAACGGGGCGGGCAAGGAGATCGCGGCCGGCGTGTTGCACGCCAGGAGCGGTCGTCGGCAGCTCCCCTTCCAGGCGCTCAACTGTGCCATCTTCGAACGGAACTTGCTCGCCGCAGAGCTGTTCGGTTATCGCAAGGGCGCCTTTACCGGCGCGGAGTTCGACCGCAAGGGCGCGATCGAGGAAACAGGCGGAGGTACCCTGTTCCTCGACGAGGTCGGGGAGCTGCCCGCCGAGGTCCAGGCCTCGCTACTGCGCTTCCTGGAAACCCGCGAGGTCAAACCCCTGGGCGGCAAGACGAGGCAGGCCGAGGTCCGGCTGATCGCCGCGACCAACCGCGATTTGGACGAGGCCCGGCGCAAGGGGACCTTCCGGGACGATCTGTACTACCGCCTGGCCCAGCTCCGCGTGGTGCTGCCGCCCCTGCGCGAGCACCGCGAAGACCTGTGGTATTGCTTGGTGGATCTGCTGCGCTCGCGAGGGTTGGCCGAGGATCCCTTGCCCTATCACGAACTCGAACCCGAGACGCGGTTTCAGGATACGGCCCAGTACCGTTTCCTGCGTTGGCTCTTTGCCAATCCATGGCGGGGGAACTACCGAGAGCTGCGCAATGCCCTCGAGAATCTGGTCGTCCAGGTGTTTACCGACTGGAAAAAAACCGGTGGCGGACGGGCCGCGCGGGTGCCCTGGGATCGCTGCTTGGCGGCTCTGTTGGAGGCCGATCCTGCTTATGCTTCATACCTCGGAACTCCGAAGTGGGGTCCTTCTCCCCAGGAACCATCGTCGGGTGGTGAGGAGGTGAGGCTCCCCGGTCATACGCTCTCCAAAGAGCAATTCCTCAGGGTTCTCGCAGCCAACGACTACACCATGTCGGCCGTGGCCAAGGCTTTGAAAGTGTCCCGACAGACCGTCTATGAGTACCTGAAACGGTTCGAGCTCGATGTCCACGAACTGCGCCGGGCGAAGAAAGGGGATCCGGAATGAGTCGGCCGTCCCTGTCCGATCGCCGGACATGTGCTCGGACTTGACGGTAGCCATGGCCACCGTTTCTCGGCAACACTTTGAAAGACAAGGTCTTGAAGCCTTCGTGGCTTAGCGGTTACACCCGACGAGCATGGTGTGGAGTTTGCTCCCCGTGGCCGGTGATGGCATGATCGGGAGGCGGGGGCAATCGGCCCGTCCCTCCCTGCTCCTTCCTGGAGGATTGCGTGAGTACGACCGTGCTCGTCCGATGGTGTCTGCTCCTACTCCTCATGGGAGCGTGCGAGAACAAGGTGTTCGTCGAGAACGCCCAGCGCGAGACCATACTGGCGACCCCGGTCGCTGAGGCTCAGAGCGCGGGAGAGGTCCTGGACCTGATGGCGGGCACGGAACTGGGCGGCGAGATTTACGAGCCCAAGCTCCGCGAGATCCTCGTGTTGGGCGGCTTCACCTTCGACGACCTGGCTTCCCCTCTCTATGTTGATGGGGAATCCCTGACCTTGCTCCAGCGGGGTTTAGCCGAGAAACGGACCTTTACCCTGGAAAAACTCTACCAACTCCTGCCGTACTTCGGATTGCTGCTCAAGGATGAAGCCTACCAGGACCTCGGACTCCCGACCTTTTTAACCTGGCTCGAACGTTTCCGGACCGCCTATCCGGACTCGGGGCTTGCCGCCGAACCGCGGTATCTCCTCGAGCTGCTCTTCCTCGAGGCAGGGACGACGTGCAAGCCTGAGCAGCGCTTCGATGTCGTCCAGGCTCTGTTCTTCTATACCATGGTCTATTCGCTGCTCCTCGTCGACCCTGCTGCCGGATCCTTGGCGGTCGATGAGCGGGTTCTCAAGTTCTCCAGTCTCGGCACCACGTTGTTCGGAGCCTATCCCGAAGAGAGCAAGGTCACCGGGATCGGTCTCACCAAGGGATACAACCTCGGCCGGGTCCTCGACGGACTCGTCTTGCAACACGATCGGCAGGGCATTTTCCTGCCCGGGATCCACGGAGACACTTTCCCCGAGGATGCTCTCGTGGTGGCGGTCTCCTTCGACCGGGACCTCGGCCCGGCCAGGTATCAGGCAACCTCCTTGAAAAGTCTGCTGAGGTATGGGGACACCAGCGCCCTCGGTTATCCCGGGGGTATCGCTTCCCCGTCCGTCGAACGCTTGATCCTCGACCTGCAACAGGTCGGGATCGGTGGTAACGATACCGCGACCGAACTCGACCAAGTGGTTCGACTGTGCACGGTTTTTCAGTATGTCGCCGGAGAACCGGCCTTCGACTTGGCCATCACGCAAGCGCTCGGCGAAGTTGGCCTGACGGCGACCGCGGACACGGCCTTGGCGGTGAACGACCCGGAGTCCCTGGCAACGCTCCGCGAGGAGGTCCAGGCTTCCTCCGAGCTGACCCTCGAGCAGTTCCTGCGCTTGTTGCCGCTGCTCGGCTTGGCCCTCCGCGACGAAGCCGGTGCTCCCCTCGAAGTCGGGACCTCGATCGCCTGGTTGGAGGCCTTTCGCGCCTCGTACCAGACCCAGGCGTTCTCCCCCGAGGTGAAGCTCTTGCTCGACTACGTCTTCCTCGACCTGGGTCCGCGTATCGAGGGAGCAGACCGTCTCGACCCGCTCCAGGCGCTCTTCTTGTACGTGGTTTTCCAGGCAGCGGTGGAAGCAGGGCAACAGCGGCTCGGCCCGGCTAGGTTCTTCCTCGCGAACCCGACCGAGGGAGGTGCGGTACTCTGTCCCCTCGGGGATGCCTTCCTCTCCCTGGCTCCCGTCCCCCTCTCCTTGTTGGGGGTTCCCCTGGGACCTGCGCGTTCCGTGGGCATGGCTCTGCCCTGCCTCCACAGTGCTTACGAGGGGGCGCCGGTGGCGATGTCCGGCATGACGGTCGGGGTTGAGGGAGTCTTGAAGGTCTGCATCGATCCAACTGCGGCACCAGGAGAGCGGGTGGCGGTCGATCGGCTCGCGACCCCCGCGGGGAGCGGGGAGGATGATCCCTTGTTCGAGTTGATCGACGACTGGTTGGGTGAGTTCGACTACGAGGACCCGCTCGGCGGCACGGGGGGGGACTTTCTCTGCGGTTGTTACGAGGTCGATGCTCCGGTCTGCGGGGTGGATGGGAAAACGTATCCCAATGCCTGCGAGGCCGACTGCGAGGAGGTCGCGATAGCTTCTACAGGGGCTTGCGGACAGACCGGACAAGCAGGTTCGGCGAGGCCGTGCGGCGAGGCCGACTTCTGGCCGGCCACGGGAGCCTGTTCCGTCCTCCAGGACGGGGTGCTGTTCAGCGCGGTGGAGTGGGTCAAGATCGGGCAGTGTACCGGGGGCATCGCCCCTCCGGCACCCGGTCTGGAACGGTGTTCCGAGCTCTTCAATGACCTCGCTCTCCCGCTTCCCGCGGAGTAGATCGACGAGCGCCGACCTTCAGAAGCCACCAGCGCAGGTAATCCCCCTCCGGGAAGTTCGGGGAGGTCCGGTGGTCCGGGGGTAATCCTCCGCTCCGCACGAGCTCGACTGAGCCGAGCCGGTCAGCGAAGAACCTGGGGCCGAGGTGCGGGTTGACTAGCCCGGTACAAGAAATCGCCAGCACGAGACCGCCGGGGGAGAGCAAACTCGCAGTAGCGGCGAGCAGTTTCTTCCAAGCGGCCAGGGCTGCGGGGATTCCCTCGCGCTTCGAACAGAGCTGTGGGGGGTCGAGGATGACGAGGTCGTAGCCGGGAACGAGTCGGGGGAGCAAAGCCCAGGCGTCTCCTTGCAACCAGTCCTCCTCGGCGAGCATGAGACCGTTCGCCCGGTAGAGCACTCTCGCCCGTTCGGCCGCGAGGGGGGATACCTCCACCGAGGTCACCCTCTCGGCTCCTCCGCGCCGGGCCACCACGCTCAGGCTGCCGTTCCCCGCGAAGGCGTTGAGCACCCGCAGCCCCTTGCACAGCGAGGGCAACTGGGCCCGGACCCCGAGGAGGTCGAGGTAGAACCCGGTCTTTTGTCCACTGAGTGGATAGGAGTGGAACAAGGTGCCGGCTTCCTCGAAGACGACCGGTTCTGCCGGCAGGTCTCCGGCCGTGGGATTGCTGCTCCGTCCGGGCTTGAAGACCGAGGACGTGATGGTCGCGGTGGCCCTGAGCTGGGCATCCAGGGCCGGCAGGAGGGGAGTCCAGAAAGCGAGGTAGGGCTGCCACACGGCACAGGAAGCGTACAGGTCGAGGCACAGGCCGGGAAAGCCGTCCGCCTCGCCGTTGAGCACCCTCCGGCCGGGAGCAGTGCCCGAGGCCGACAGGGCCTTGGTGAGGCCGGTGAGGAGTTGTTCGAAGGTCGGCGGGTCCGTAAGAGCGGAGATGACCCGTAGACCTACCGGCCCGAGCGGTTCGTGGACGGCTAGGCCGACGAAACGATTCTCTCCGTCGACTACTCTGACGAGGGAGGGGATGGACAGGGCCTTGGCGGCGCTGCTCAACTTGCCCCGGAAAACCCAGGGGTGCCCCTCGCGCAGGGCACGCGCGCTGGCCTCGGTTACTTGGTAGCGGTGGGGAGGAAGGTAGGGGGCAAGGGGCTCGTGCATGCGGAGGTTCGGCGCTGAAGGCGTTGCGGAGGACGATACGCGCCTCGGCCTCTCCAAGGCAAGTCGTACTCGCGAAGATGTACCAGTATTCTGTAAATATTGAACCTTGTTCGGTCGAAGGGCTTCCCTTCGCGTGGTTCGCGGGCCTCTCGGGTCCTGGCCTCAGGAGACCTGCAATTTTCCGGTTGCATAGCGATTGAAGTCCGGCTACAGTCCGCGCTTGCGTAGAAGAACCGAAGACGAACCGGGTTCCCTACGCAGGAGAACGGCACGCCGGAGCGACGTGCCGAGCTCGAGGCCGATGATTGGGGTAAGTGCCTTATTTATCAGGAGGAAACCATGCATCACCCAAACCTCGAACGGAATGTATTCCTGCCGTTGCTGATCCTGTTGCTCGCCATGAGCTTCTCGGTCGTGAGCTGCGGAGGTGACAGCAAGAAGGATAGTGACGCCTCGGACGACGCCTCGAGCGATTTCTTGTATGACGAGAGCGGCGATATCATCCGGAATCCCGATGGAACCCCGGTCATCCCCGGTCAGAACGGCCAATCCGGGACCGCTGGGACGGCAGGTGCGGCAGGTGCAGCCGGTGC
>MGSU01000166.1 GCA_001799195.1 Deltaproteobacteria bacterium RIFOXYA12_FULL_61_11
CCCCCGTCGGCGCCACCCCAACGTGGTGACTAGAACAATATACAATCCACCCAAGACGGAAGGGTTACCGAAGCAAGCCGAATTCGCTTGCATTCCGCCCCCTACTCGGCTACAAGAACTCGTCATTTCAATTCGTTCCTAGTTCACCATCGCGAGGAGGTCCCCATGAACTTCGTCAACCCCTTCATCGCGCTCCTACCTGATGCGGCGCGCGTATCCGACCTGACCGCGGTCCCCTATGATGTGGTCACCGAAACCGAGGTCCGCGCAATCGTCGAACGCAACCCGCTGAGTTTCCTTCGCATGACGCGCCCCGAGGTCAATTTCCCTATCGGCATCGATCCCCACTCCGAGCAGGTATACCACAAGGCCCGCGAGGTCTTCCAAGCCTCCCTCGCCGCCGACCACTTCACCCGTGATACCGCTCCGGCCGTCTACGTCTATTCCCAATCCATCTCCGATCATAGTCAGCGCGGCCTCGTCTGTTGCTACCCGGTCGACCTGTACGACGAGGGGCTCATCGTCAAACACGAGAACACGCGCGCCGACAAGGAAAAAGACCGCACCGACCACCTCTTGGCTGTGTCCTGCCATCCCGGACCGCTCTTCCTCGCCTATCGCGACATTGCGGGGATCGATGCCATCCTGGAACGCGAAACCAAGCGCCCGCCTCTCTACGACTTGACCTCCGAGGACGGGGTTTCTCATCAGGTCTGGAAGATCTCCAACCCCGAGGTCCTTGCAGAAATACGCGAGGGCTTTTCCTCCATACCCAACTTGTACATTGCCGACGGCCATCACCGCGCAGCGGCCGCCAGCAGGGCCCGAGCCACGCTCCGAGCGGCCAACCCCCGACACAACGGCAGCGAGGACTACAATTTCTCGCTGGGGGTGATGTTCCCGGCCGACCAGTTGCGCATCCTCCCCTACAACCGCGTGATCGTGCGCCTGCCCAGCGATGCCTCGACCTTCCTTAAGGAACTATCGAGCAAATTCAATATCTTCGAGACGGAACAACCCCGCCCTCGAGAGAAGGGCCGGGTGAACCTCTACTTGGGCGGGAAGTGGTGGCAATGCAAGCTCGAACCCGTGCTCGGTTCGGTGCTCGATCAAATGGACGTCAACCAACTCCAGCAGCAGATCCTCCAACCTTTCCTGGGGATCACCAACCCTCGCACCGACAAGAACATCGACTTCATCGGCGGGACCGACAGCATCGACAAGATCGAGCGCCGGGTGCAGAGCGGCGAAGCCCAGATGGGCATCAGCCTCTACCCGACCCAGATGGACGAGTTTCTCGCCGTTTCCGACGCCCGGCAACTGATGCCGCCGAAATCGACCTGGTTCGAACCCAAACTGCGCTCCGGCTTCTTCATCCATACCTTCTGACCCGGAACTCTCCCGAGCTATGCCCGCCTCGCCGCTTCGCGACCGCTTTCTCGGGATCGACCTCGGCAGCTCGTCGATCAAGGTGTGTCTCTTCGCTGCCGACCGACGGACAGTATTGGGAGAAGCCACCCTGCCGACCGGCGGCCTGGAGATTATCAGTCCCCGTCCGGGTTGGGCCGAGCAAGCCCCAGAGGAGTGGTGGAGGCAGGTCAAGGCCGCGATCTCCTCGCTGCGCAGACAACACGGCGCCGATTTGCAGCGGCTGGGCGGTATCGGCATCGCGTATCAGATGCACGGGCTGGTCTTGGTCGATCGGGCGGGTACTCCCTTGCGGCGGGCGATTCTCTGGTGCGACGGTCGGGCCGTCCCCCTGGCCGAAGAACTCGCTGCGGAACTCCCCGATCGGCCGACTTGGCTGCGTCGGCACGGCAATCTCCCCGGCAATTTCACCGCCACGAGAATAGCGTGGGTCGCTCGGCACGAGCCTCGGCTCCTGGACCAGGCATGGAAGGCCCTCTTGCCGGGGGATTGGCTCGCCTTGGCCTTGACCGGCGAAGCAGGCACGACGTCCTCCGGACTCTCCGAAGCCATCCTGTGGGACTATCCCGGCAACTGCCTGTCGGCCGAAGCGCTCGCCCTGTTCGGACTTCCCAAGGAGATCCTCCCCTCCCTGGTCCCGACGTTCGGCCTCCAAGGCCGGCTCACCCCTGCTGTCGCACAAGAACTCGAGCTTCCCGTAGGCGTGCCGATCACCTATCGCGCCGGCGACCAACCGAACCAGGCTCTCGCCCTGGGGGTACTGGAACCAGGGCAGGTGGCGGCAGGCTGCGGCACCTCGGGGGTCGTCTTCGCCGTGACCGAACACCTGTCCTCTGCCGCGAGCGAGCAGGTCAATGTCTTCCTGCACGTCGGCCATGCTCCGGAGGCCCCTCGCCTCGGACTGCTGTTGTGCCTCTCGGGAGCCGGCAGTCTCCAGGCTTGGCTGCGTCGGCTCCTGGGTTCCTCCCTCGACGGACACGCAGCCCTGGATCGTTTGGCTGCCGGGGTCCCCTTCGGCAGCGACGGCTTGCTGGTCCTCCCCTTCGGCAACGGTGCCGAACGCATCCTCTCCAACCGCGACCCCGGCGCCTCGTTCCATGGACTGCGTTTCTCCCGCCACGGAGTGCCTCATTTGGCGAGGGCGGCCCAAGAAGGCATCGCCCTGGCCCTCGACCACGGTCTCGAAGCGATGCGTCGGCGGGGTTGTGAACCTGCTGCCTTGACCGCGAGCAGGACCGGGCTCTTCCGCAGTCCGGTCTTCGCCTCCACCCTCACAACTCTGACCGGTCTTCCCATCACCCTCGTCGAGAGCGACGGTGCCCAGGGAGCAGCCCGGGCGGCTGCCTTCGGAGCCGGGTACTACCCGAGTCTGAAGGAAGCCACCCAGGGTTTACGCGAACAGGAGAGGTACGAACCCCGCGTGGAGCTGGCCGAGGAGGTGAACGACCTCCGTCAGCGTTGGCAAGAACTGGTAAACAGGATCCCTTGATCCCAAGGAGCCTCACGATGACAAAGTCCCCTTCCTACCACAGCATCTGCCGCTGGACCTTCCACGCCGGCCGCGGCGGTTTCGTTCCAGCGGACATCAGACCGGCCTGGACCGGTGATCGCCTGGACTCAGCGGGTTTCGTCCGCTTGGTCGCCGAGAAGCTGAGGCCTCGCCTACCCTCCCACGTCGTACTCGGCGTTGAACTGCACTACGACACCGAGATCCACGAAGCCAATGCGGCCGAACTGGCCTCGGCCTTGAGCGCTACGGGGTTGCATCTCGCCATGATCACCCCGGGAGCCCACTCCCATTTCGCTTATGGCGGACTGGCCTCGCTCGACCCACGGGAGTTGGAGCAATGCAGGAACCTCGGCCGTAAAACGATCGAACTCGCCTATGGCCCGTTACGATCCGCGTGGCACCCGGACCCTGCCCTGGCTCCGTCCCTGGTGATTTGGAACGGCTCGTTCGGCTATGACCTCCCCAGCATCGCGCTGCGCGAGATGTACCAGACGCTGAAACGCTCGCTGCTGGACCTCTCCCGATACGAACGAGCCCTTGGGGGCGACCTCTTCCTCGCCCTCGAACCCAAACCCAACGAAGGTCACCCGGCTATGCTCCTCCCGACCGTGGCCAGCGCCCTGGTCCTCTGGCACCAACTCGCCTCCGAGCACGGCCTCGACCTCTCCCGCAGAGGTCTGAACATGGAACTCGGACACTCGGAGATGCTGGGGCTCGATCCGGTGTTCGACCTGGTCGAGCAACTCGAGGAAGCGCGGGTCATGCACCTGCACCTCAATTCCCAGGGAGGAGCCGATGGGTTGAGCCTTGGCGGAGCAGGCAAGTTCGACCTGGACTACGGCTTCCGGCCGAGCGCTTCCGGCTTGGCCCTGTGCGGTCTCCTCGACAAAGCAGGATACCGCCGCTGGCTGGGCCACGACCTGCAACCGCGCTCCTATGACGACGAAAACCAGGCCCTCGACCGCGTGGTGCGCGCGATCCTCGGATACGAAGCCTGCGCCGCGGCGGCCGCCGACCTGAACGAAGAGGCGCTGCTCGCGCTCCTGGCCGCACGAGAGACCGCCATGGCCGAGGATCTGATCAGGTCCTCACTGCACGACGCCTGGAAAATCTTCGACCGCTGGTATCGGTGTTGATCCAACGAAATCACCAACACCAGGGTGGTCATCGCCCGAACTTCATGCTATCCTTCGACAGTTCGCCTGAGCAAACATCACGGCGAGAACCTGAAAGCGCGGAGATACCGGTCATGCCCACAGCCCTCGTGTCGTCCTTCCTCCTGCTCGCGCTCTTCACCGGTCTGGGTTGCACCGAAGAGAAAGACAAGACCGGGGGGACCACGCCGAGCACCTCCGCGGACCAAGATAAAAAAGATGCTTCTGCCGACGGCCAAGCCGCGGTCGATTACCTGACCCCGATCAGCGAAAAATGGGAAACCCTTCGCCAAGAGAAGGGGTTGACCGATAAGCTGGCCGATATCAACCTCCGCGACTGGAACGAGCAACAGAAGAAGATCTCGGAACTCGCTGGAGGCAAACCCACGGTCCTCGTCTTCGTCGGTCCGAGTTGTCCTTACAGCAAGAAATACATGGACATGCTCAAGTCCAAGATGGATGACCTCGAGAAGGACCTGGCCTTCGTCTTCGTAGCCCTCGGTCCTGCCGACGAGGCCAAGTTCTACCTGGAGAAGATCAAATACCCCTGGTCCTTCCTCGTCGACCCCCAGGAAATCTACGCCGCGCAGTACGGCTACGTGGGCGAGGTCCCCTACTCGGTCTTCCTGACCTCGGACGGCACCATTGTGGGCGTCCTGGCCGGATACGTCGCCGAGAACGAACAGGCCTTCCTGCGGCTGTTCGAACAGCTCGCGGCCTATCCCGAAACCGACTGAGCCCTCCTTGCCGGCGGCCATCCTCGTTCGCAGGCGGACGCTCATCGTCTTGGTAGTCCTCCTGTTCGGCCTTCCCTCCGAGCCGCGAGCCTATGACCTCCACGCCGTGTATACCGAGGACTGCAAGGTCCAGGTCGGCTTCTTCCTCGCCGTGGATGCGGTGAACGTCATCCTGCTCGACCTCGAAGGACGAGCCCGTTCCATTCCCCGGGAACAGCTCCGGAGTCTGGCTCTCTTCTCGGTCCTGACCAACCCTCTCGCGGCCGTGGTCCTCGATCCCCTCGTCCTCGAACATCTACGGCTGGTCCACGTCGGCGGTTCCGATACTCCGCTCTTCACCGGTTTCGCGGTCAAGTTCCTCGAGGACCTGGTCATTTTCCACGACCTCCAGGGTGCTTCTCACGTCTTCGACATGCACGACCTCACGGCCCTCCGTCCCCTAGACCTGGAACCCGGCAGGGTCGTGCGGGCCGAGAGCGTCAGCGAGCCGGACCTCGATCTCGGCCTTGGGCTCGACCAGTGTTCCGAACACCCCCCGCAGCGCGGCAGTAGCCCGCCGACCAGGTTAATCTCCGACCGTATCCGTATCAACGGGTACCTCGACGAGTTGGCCGAGGCCTTCGAACGCCTGAAGAGCTACGAGGAACGGACCTATCTCTACGCCCGACCCTTCCTGTTCCCCGAACGCACCCGATTGGTCCTGCTGCTGCGCAACGATCTGGCAGAGATCTTCCAGAGCGGGGTCCTGCCCGTGGCCTTCGAATGGTCCACCGGTACCCCCTACCGTTTCCAGAGCCACACGACCATCGGCGCTCAAATCCCCTCCTGGCTGCCCACGCTGACCCCGGTCTTCGCGCTCTCCTCAGAGGTAAAATCGCACCTTTTCAATGCCTTATTTATCGGTAACGTCGCCGCCTTGTCCGCGGGCACCTCGCTCTTCGCCGAAGGCCCCTTCGGTGTGGTTTTGGACCGTGCCTATGCGATCGAACCGGGATTCAACTACCTCGCCATGATGGGGGCCGATTACCTCTCGTGGTCGGTATCGCTCGGCACCCTGTTCGCGACCTATGGTCTCAAGACCCCCACCCTGCAACGCGAGGTGCTCGGCAGCGAGGTCTCGCCGGTCCTCCGCCTGATGCGCACCACGGCCAGGACCAGGCTGCGCCTGCTCTATGGTTACAGCGACCTCGACCGCACCGGGACCGAACTTGGGGATTACTTATTGTTGGACAGCTCCGGTGAATCCATGACCGACGCGGCCCTCGAGGCAGAAGCCTCGCCCCCCCCCGGAACCTCCTCCCCGATCCCGAACCCGACCAGCTTCTCGCTCCGTTGCGACGTCCTCCGCTTGGGCCTGGATCTGGACCTCGACGACAGTATTCAGCTCACCCTGGACGGTATCCTCGTACACGGCCGCTACCGCGAGCGCGGTTCCGCCTCTGATGTTGATTTCCGCTTCACCGACCTCCTACCGCGACTGACCGTCCGGCACCAGTTCGGGCACTACGTTTCTCTGCGCGGTTTCCTCCACCTGCCCTGGCGCTATCACGACGTGGCCGGCCAGGACCGGGGTTGGAACCACGAATTCGGCTACGGAGGGCACTTTGAGCTGCTGTTCTAGGCCGAGCCTCGCCGCCGCGTTGGCCGTGGTCTGCCTGCTTTTCACAACCGCATCCACCCAGGCCATGAACGTGCAGGCGGTCTACACGGCCTCCTGTCAACGGCAGGTCGGAGTGCTGTTGGAGGTCGGTCGGCACCACCTCACCATGCTCACCCTCAGCGGTCGCATCCTCTCCTTACCCCGGCACGAGCTGATCTACATGGTCGAATACCCCCTCGACAGCGTTCCCTTTGAGGGGGTCAGGGGCGGCGACCCCAGCCGGGTGGTCGACATCGTCACGAGACAAGGGACCAACCTGTTGCCGTTGGTCAAGGGCTGGCCGATCGACTACTCCCGCGACGATATTTCATTCCTCAGCCTCGACGGCGCCGAGGTCGTGGTCCACCGCGAACACATCTTCGGCCTCGAGTTCTCGGCCGCGCCGACCGAACTGCTTTTCCCGGCAACCAA
This sequence comes from Deltaproteobacteria bacterium RIFOXYA12_FULL_61_11, assembly GCA_001799195.1. Taxonomy (GTDB): domain Bacteria; phylum Bdellovibrionota_F; class JAHFAK01; order YA12-FULL-61-11; family YA12-FULL-61-11; genus YA12-FULL-61-11. Next base: position 6,901 of record MGSU01000166.1, read on the forward strand.
GCGGCGTATCCTGGAGTTCGTCCATCCCTATGTCTTCGCGTCCTGTGCGCAGGAACCGCCCCCCCTCGGCTCGTCCGAGGTCTCGAGCGACCCCTCGCAACCGGAAGCAGCGACCATCGTCGAGCTTGAACGCAGGAAGATCTTCCCCCAACAATTCTTCCCCGATCCGGTGGCCATCAAGCGTGAACTCGACCGCCGGCTCGAAGGCTATGAACGCTTGCGCATCTACGAACGCTCCCAGAAGTTCTATCCCGTACCTCAGGTGTACAAGAATCTGACGTCGCTGGGTCTCTGGCTCTCCGCGGGGAGCCGCTACGGGGCCTCGGGCTCGCGCAGCAACAACCTCAACCCCATGTTGGTCAATGAATACTCCAGCGGCCCCTTCGGGTATCAGCACCGCCTGGTTTCCGGCAACGGTCCGATGCCCTACTCCCTCCACACCGAGATCCAGTCCCAGCTCTACTACCGTTTCAAGGCCGACTACTTCCACCTCTCGGCCATGCTCGACCCCAACCTGTTCCTGGTCGGCGACAAGTATGCCTGGACCAAGGAAGACCTCGACCCCATCGATGAACGCTTCAACGAAATGCTCCTCGTCGAGAGCGGCCTAGACTTCGGCCCCCTCTCCCTCGAGTGGTACCTGATCGACCCCCTCAACACCGCGGTGCGGCAGGAGGAGGACTTCTTGGGGCTCGAGATGAACCTGATGCGCTTCGGTCTCGTCTACCACCATTACCTGGTACGAGTCTCCCTGGTCGCGGGAAGGACCTTCGGTTTCCTCAACTCCCCCCAGCACAGCTATGTCGAGTCCGAGGGATCCTCACCAGCAGAACTCGTCACCACTCCGTCGCTGGACGTGGTGCGCCTCAACGTGGATCTGACCGGTTCCGACAGTTATCTGCTCAACCTCAGCACCATCGTCCGACGCTTCGGCTGCCGCAGCGACCAGATCACCTGGACCGAGGAGGGCTCCCACTTGGAAGAAGGCTTGCGCTATCGCAGTCTGGCCGTCGAACCGGCACTGCACGGCTCGTGGCGTTTCGGCACGCGGTACGAGCTAGGAGGGTTCCTCTCGACGGAACTCCGCAGGATCGAACACGGCACCGGTTCCCTGGAGGATACCCGACATCGCCTGGTTCCCAAGCTCGGAGTCCTGGCCTCGCTGACCTTCTGAACGCTCCGAGCAGAGCGCTTCGGTCTGGCCTTGGCCTCAGAAATCGAAACAGAGCTGGCCCGGTGCTCCCACGTCGGAAAGGTTCGTGACCGACAGGCCGAGCAAGCGGACCGGTGGGAAAGGAGCAAGGAGCGTACGGTCCAGAACCGCCCGAGCGCATTGGTACAAACTCTCTGCCCGGTTGGTGGGCACCAGGGTCGTGCCGCTGCGGGTCTGCAGGGTGAAATCGTGGTACTTGAGCTTGATCGTCACCGTGCGGCCGACCATGCCCCGGCGGCGCAGCGCGGCCGCTACCTCCTCGGCCTCTTCGACAAGCACGGCATACAGGAACGGCAGCTCTGTGGTGTCTCGCTCGAAGGTACGCTCGGACCCTCGACTCTTGGGTACCCACTCGGACACCACCGCACGATCATCGATACCTCTGGCCAGGTCGAAGAGAAAACCCCCGAACTTGCCCAGCTCTCGCTGGAGTTGCAGCCGGGACAACCGGCGCAGGTCGGCCACCGTACGGACACCCAGCTCTCCCAAGTGCCGGCCGGTGACCGTTCCGACTCCCCACAGGCAGGCGACCGGCAAGGGGTCGAGGAACTCCTGCACCTTCGAAGGATGGACCACGGTGAGACCATCCGGCTTGCGTCGCTCCGAAGCGATCTTGGCCACCAATTTGGAAGGTCCGACCCCGGCCGAAGCGGTCAGACCGGTGCGACGGACGATCTCGGCCTTGATCCAGCGCGCCGCTGTCACTCCCAACTCGAAGCCGAGCCG
>MGSU01000167.1 GCA_001799195.1 Deltaproteobacteria bacterium RIFOXYA12_FULL_61_11
CCACCGTGGCGGGGGTCCCCCGTCGGCGCCACCCCTACGAGGTTACAGGAACTATTAGCAATCCCCCCAAGACTGAATGGGTACGGGCGCAGGACTATGCTTCCTTCACCACGGCCTTGATCAAGGGTTTTCCGTCCTTGATCTCGACCTTGAAGACGATGCGGCGTTCCCCGTGTTCCTGCCGGAGTTTTTGCAAGCGAGCCTGGACCATGGTGTTGATCTTGTCGATGCCCACGCCCTCGACCGGTAGATTGCACTGTTGCCGGGCCGCGAGGTAGTTGCGATACAGGCGTTCGACGGCCTGGGGGTAGGTCCCGGCGGGAGGCGTTCCGGGTGCCGCGGGTAACGGTGATGCGGTGGGGGAGGGGGAGGCAGGTTCCGCCGCAGGGGCCGACGGGGTGGCGCGACCCCCCTGTTTGAGATTAGCTTTGAAAACATGGCGTTGATAGGTCCCGTCCTCGATCCGGCGTATGGTGGTCTGCCAGTACCGATCGTAGACGTGGAATTTGTTCACCAAGGCTTGGAAACGAAACCGGAACGCGGTGTTGCGGTTTTGTATGGCCGGTGCACGGCGGATTTGGAAGAGCAGCCGTTCGCGGTCTTTCAGCGGCGCCAAGCGTTCGACCCCCAAGAAGTATTGTTCCATCTTGGTCGCCAGAACCTTGAGGTCGCGTTCGAACTTGTCCAGCTCTTCTTGGGTCATGGTTCCTTCATTTCACCATAGTACCGTTGGCGACTTCACCGTCAGGGGTGAGCAGACGGATGCGATCGCCTTCTCCCGCAGCCAGGAGCATGCCGTGCGAAACGACGCCGCGCAGCTTGCGGGGTTCGAGGTTGGCCAGCAGGATCACCCTCTTGCCGAGGAGGTCCTCGGGCGCATAGGTGCCGGCCACCCCGGCCACGACGTGCCGTCGCTCGAGTCCGAGCTCGACCTCGAGGTGCAGGAGGCGGTCCGTCTTGGGTACTCGCTCCGCCGCGATCACGGTGGCCGCGCGGAGGTCCAGGCGGGCGAAGTCCTCGTAGCTGATCGGTTCCTTGAGAGGTGGGAACAAACTCTCAGAGGTTGGAGGACTTGCTTCCTGGGCCGGCAGGGGGGGCTGCACCACTGGGGTCGGTTCCATCGGGGACTCCGCGTTGGAAGAGGTTTGGGACGGGGTAGGCGCTGGGAGGGGAAGTGCGTCCCGGCGCAGGTGTAAGGCTTCGATTTCCATGGCAATCTGGTCATCCTCGATTTTGTGGAAGAGGATCTCGGTCGGTCCGAGGGTCCTGCCGGCGAGTTGGAGCTCGTGAACCCGGTGGTGCATGCCCTCCCAGGCTTCTCCGCCGAGGCCGAGGAAGCCGAGCAGTTTCGAGGCCGCCGAGGGGATGAGCGGCCAGGAAGCGCAGGCGAGGTAGAGGAGGATGGTCGCACTGACGTTCAGGGTGGTGGCGCAGGTCGGGGGATCGTTCTTGACCGTGTCCCACGGAGCCAGTTCGTCGACATAGCGGTTACCGACCCTCCCGAGTTCCATCACGGCGAAGGCCGCTCGACGCAACTCGAAGGCGGAGTAATGGCGACCGGTCTGTTCGAACAGTTCCCGAACCTGGGCAAGGACTTCGCGATCCCGCGGCCCGAGACTCGCGGCCTCCGGGATGCGGCCGTCGAAGTGGGTGACCACGAAACGCAGCACGCGATTGACCAGGTTACCGTAGATATTGGCCAATTCGCTGTTGTTCCGAAGCTGGAAGTCCTTCCAGGAGAATTCGGTGTCGCTGCTCTCCGGGGCATTCGCGGCTAAGCAGTAGCGTATCGAATCCGCGCTATAGCGTTCGAAGAAGGAGGTGAGGTCGATGTACCAACCGTCGCTCTTGCTGAATTGACGGCCTTCCAGGGTCAACCATTCGTTCGCGGGGACGTTGCAGGGCAGGGTGTAGGGGGTACTCTGGCCCATCAACATGGCCGGCCAGAAGGCACAGTGGAAAGGAATGTTGTCCTTGCCGATGAAATGATAGATGCGGCAGGCGGGATCTTGCCAGTAGTCTCTCCAACGTTCGGGCTTCCCTTGCTTCTCGGCCCATTCCATGGTCGAGGAAATATAACCGATCGGCGCGTCGAACCAGACGTAGAGGACCTTGCCCTCGGCTTCGCCCGGGACCGGGACCCCCCAGTGCAGGTCCCGGGAGATCGGCCTGGCCTTGAGCCCGTTGTCGAGCATGGAGAGGACATAGCCCCGGACGTGTTCCTTCCAGTCGCTCTGGCCTTGCAACCAATCGCGCAGCTTGTCGCTGAAAGCATCGAGCCGGAAGTACCAGTGCTTGGTCGACCGCTTGGCGGGGGTTCCTCCGCAGAGCTTGCACGCGGGCGAGGTCAGCTCGACGCTCTCCAGCCATTTGCCGCACCCGGTGCATTCATCGCCGCGGGCGCCGGGATGGCCGCAGTGGGGACAGGATCCGGTCAGGTAGCGGTCGGCGAGGAAACGGTTGCAGGTGTCGCAGAAATACTGCTCTTCGGTCTGCTCGAAGAGGTGCCCGTTCGACTTGAGTTCCTCGAAGAAGCGCCGGGCCAGATCGTGATGGAGGGGCAGGGTGGTGCGGGAGAAATTGTCGAACTCGATGTGCAGTTTGTCAAAGAGGTCCTTGATGATGACGCGGTATTTCGCGACGTGCTCGGCAGGGGTCGTGCCTTGCTGCTCCGCTCCGATGGTGATGGCGACGCCGTGTTCGTCCGTGCCGCAGATGTAGACCACGTCGTCCCCGAGCATGCGGTGGTGGCGTACGAACACGTCGGCGGGGAGGTAGGCTCCCGCGATGTGTCCGAAATGGATGGGGCCATTGGCATAGGGGAGGGCACTGGTGACGAGGATCTTGGTCATGGGCTGCTCCGGCGTCGGGACCTGGACCACCACATAGCAGATAGCAGGGTGCATGGCTACCGGGAAAGGACCCCCGAGGGCAGGTCCATCGATAGTCCGGTGGGGCGGTGAGGATCCCTCAGCCGCGTGCCGGGGAAAGTCGGGTTCCACGACGTCGCCCCTTGGTGGGGGGCACGTAGTGGGGGGCGGTCGGGCAGGGGCGATAGAGCAGATCTCGGTATTCCGCGACCATGCGCGAGGTCGAGAAGCGCGGGGGAAGCTCGGCCAGGTTGCGGCGCATCAGCTCGATCCAGGCCATGGGCAAACCATCGCGGTCCCGTTCGAAGAAGGCCGGAAGGATCTGTTGTTCGAGCAAGCCGAACAGGGTGGCGTTGTCCAGCCGGTCGAGGCGCTTGCCCTCCTTGGTGCCTTCGTTGGAAAAACCCCACCCGAGACCGTTGGCATAGGCCTCGTCCCACCAGCCGTCGAGGACCGAGAGGTTGGGCACAGCGTTGCACGCGGCCTTCATGCCGCTGGTGCCGCTCGCTTCGAGGGGTCGAATAGGGGTGTTTACCCAGACGTCCACGCCCCCGATCAGGATTTTCGCGATGGCCATATCGTAGTTCTGCAGGAAGAGTATGCGGCCGAGGAATTCCTTCTCTCGCGCCACGGTGAGCAATTGCTGGAGGACGGCCTTGCCTCCCTCGTCCGCAGGATGGGCCTTGCCGGCGAAGAGGAGCACGACCTTGCGGTTGGGATTGCAGAGCAACTTGCGCAGCCTCTTGCGGTCGAGCAGGAGGAGACAGTGGCGTTTGTAGGTGGCGAAGCGTCTGGCGAAGCCGAGGGTGAGGGCCGTCGGATCGAGACGTTCCCGCACGGTCGTGGCCGTAGCTTTGTCGTTCCCCGGCACGAGAGCTCCCTGGTCCTGCAACTCCCCGAGCAGCTCGAAGAGGCGTTGTTTCTGAGCGAGATGGGTATTCCAGAGGGTCGAGGCCTCGAGGTTCCCGGCCTTGTTCCAGGTTGTGGGTTCAGCTTCTGCCCCTTGCTCGAGGGAGAGTCCCAGACGGTTTCGGAGTAAGCCCTTGAAGTCGTCACCGAGCCAGGTCGGTACGTGGACCCCGTTGGTGATGTGTCCGATGGGGACGAGCTCGGGATCCTCGACCCCGTAGACTCCCTGCCACATCGTTCGGGCGACCTTACCGTGCAAGCGGGAGACCCCGTTGCTGGCCCGGCAGAGATGCAAGGCCAAGACAGTCATGGAAAATTCGTTCGGGGAGCCGCTAGGATCGCGGCCGAGGTCGGCGAAGGCTTCCCAATCCAGCCCGAGTTCTGTGGCCATCCCCTTGAAATAGTGGCGCAAGAGGGTCAGGACGAAGGTCTCGTTTCCTGCAGCGATGGGCGTATGGGTAGTGAAGACCGAAGTCGAGAGGACTTCCGTCTTTGCCTCCGACAGGGTCAGGCCCCTGCGGATAGCTCGTTGCAACCGTTCGAGCAAGAGGAAGGCCGAGTGGCCTTCGTTGAGATGCCAGACCGACGGCCGGAGGCTGAGGTGGTCTTCGAGCAGGCTCACCCCGCCCATGCCCAACAGGACCTCCTGGAGCAGTCTGGTCCGCCGGTCCCCGCCGTACAGGCGATCGCAGAGGCGTCTGAGCCGGGGCGGGTTGCCCTCGAGATCGGGGTCGAGGAGATAGAGTTCCACCCCTCCGACCGAGACCTTCCAGACCGCAGCGAGTATGGTCAGACCGCTGCCGGGCAAGGTGATCCGCACGGTCATGCCCGGCAGGCGCGTGAGGGGTGCGAGGTTGAGGTTCAGGGTAGGATAGATTTCCCCCTGGCAACCCTGGCGATCGATGCGCTGGACGAAGTAGCCCTTGTGATAGAGGAGACCTACTCCGACCAGGGGAAGACCGAGGTCTGAAGCTGACTTGAGGTGATCGCCGGCCAGCACGCCGAGCCCGCCCGAATAGATGGGCAGGGAATCGTCGAGGGCGTATTCCATGCAACAATAGGCGACCGGGGTGGTTGGACCGATGCCGCCTTCTTCCCGTGCGATCGTGCGCGACTGGTCGCGCTGAGCTGCGAAGCGTTGGTAGACGTCCTCGAGCTGTTGTCTGAACTCGGGGCTTGCCAGCGCCGCGGTCAAGGCGGAGGGGGGCAGTTCCGCCAGGAGGCGGAGTGGCTTCCTGCCGCATGCGGCAAAACGCTCCTCGCCGGCCAACGCGCAGAAGAGGGTGGCGACTTCTTCATGCCAGGTCCACCAGAGGTTGCCGGCGAGTTCTTTCAATCGTTGGTGTGCTTCTTCGATCACGTTCATCGTCTCCGCCATAGTGGTGCAGGTTGGGCGGTCGGGTACGGAAGCCTTGCTCACCCTAATCGCCATTCTTGGTCTGCGGCCGCGCCGAAGCAGCGCAGTTCCGAGCCCCGCTTCTTGACGAGCAGTTGGCAGTTGCGGACTATTTCGTCGAGCTGGCCATCGCTGCGTTCCTGGTTGTGGTGGAACAAACCGAAGGAACGGACCCCGGCTCTCAGGGCCAACTCCAGGGCATCGGTATAAACCGAGTGTCCCCAGGTCTTGCGTTTTTCGTAATCCTGCGGGGTGTATTCGGCATCATGGAGGAGCAGGTCGGCTCCTGCGGAGAACCGGACGTACTCCTCGAAACTACAACCTCCGTCATGGAGGTAGCTCAGTTCGTTGTCGGTGAGGAAAACGAAGCTGTGCTCTCCTTCGCTGATGCGGTAGCCGACTCCATGGTTGGGATGGCTGAGGGGGATGGTCTGCACGGTCAGGCCGGCCAGTTCGAGGGTGCTCTGGCAGATCGCGTGATGGGTCACCGTGGCCTGGAGTTGATCGTAGCTGACCGGGAAATAGGGAGCCTCCATGACCGGGGCGATCATGGCCTGGACCGATGCGTGGCCGAAGGGACAGGCGTGGATGTCGATGAGGGTGCGGGAGAAGTAGATCGGCTTGAAGAAGGGGAAGGCCAGGAGATGGTCCCAGTGAGCGTGGGTGAAGAGCAGGGTAATCGTGTAAATACCTTCGCTCACCAAACGGTTGCCCAGACGACGCAAGCCTGAGCCGGCGTCGATAACCAGGACTTCGCCGCTCGAAGAACGGACCTCGATGCAGGTTGTATCGCCGCCGTAGCGGAGGTACTGCCGACCCGAGACCGGTATCGAGCCCCGGGACCCCCAACACCTGACGATCATGGTTCCCCCGCTGTGCTCGTTCCGTGGCCCTACCTAGCGATCAATAGCTCGTCGAGTCAAGTCGAACCTTGCCCCGGAAGATTCTATAAATACACCCGGTGTAGGCCAGTACCAGGGGCATGCCCACGGCCGCGACCAGGAGCATGATGCCCAGGGTCTTGGACGAGGAAGCGGCGTTGTAAGCCGTGAGCGAGAATTCCGGCGACGGGTCAGAGGGCAGCATGCTCGGGAACAGGGCGTAACCGACCAGGCCGAGCAGACAGAGTATCAGGGCCGAGGTGCTGAGGAACGCACGGAGATCCTCACCGCGGCCCATGGCTCGGGGAATAGAGGCCACGAGCAGGACGGAAGAGACGGTCAGGAGGAGGAAGATTGGATCGTCCAGGAGCTCGATCGTGAGGTGAGGCAGGGTCAGGAAGGTCGTCACGGTGGTGAGGACATGCACCAGGATGAATCCGGCAAGGATGCGTCCGCAACGCACTCGGATCGCGGCCTGCAGCGGGCCCTCGGTCTTGAGCACGAGGTAGCATCCACCGTGCAGGGCCAAGAGCGCCAGCACCTGACAGCCTACCAACAGGGCGTACGGATTGAGTAAACCGAGGAAAGTGCCGATGAATTCGTGCTTCGCGTCCAGGGGAAGGCCCCGCAGGACATTACCCAGAGCCACGCCGAGGAGCAGTGCGGCCAGGGCGCTGGCGAGACTGAAGGCGATATCCCAGACGGTACGCCAAGCTGGAGCTGCCTTCTTCGAGCGGAACTCGATGGCCACCGCCCGGGTGATCAGGGCGAAGAGCAGGAGCATGAAGGCCAGGTAGAAACCGGAGAAGGCCGTGGCATAGACCTCGGGAAAGGCCGCGAAGAGCGCACCGCCTCCGGTGACCAGCCAGACCTCGTTCCCGTCCCAGACCGGGCCGATGGCGTTGAGTTGCAGACGGCGCTCTTCGTCCTTCTTCGAGAAGAGGTGCAGGCCGCCGACGCCCAGGTCGAAACCGTCGAGCACCGCGTAACCGGCGAAGAGCAGGCCGACCAGGACGTACCAGACGAGGTTCAGGTCCACGCTCATCGCGCCACCTCAACGGGTTCGGGGCCGTGTTGGATCTTGTCGAAGAGGAGGTGCAGGAACAGGGCTCCGAGCAGGAGGTACACCAGGATGAAGAGGCTCAGCGAGAACAGCACTTCGGCCGACCCCACGGTCGGGGAGAACCCCTCGCTGGTGCGCAAGAGCCCCTGGACCAGCCAGGGTTGCCGGCCTACCTCGGCGGCCATCCAACCGACTTGATTGGCGATTTGGGGTCCGAGGACCGAGAGCACCAACAGCCGGAGTATGAAGGGATGTCGTTCGAGCGTGCCGAGCAGGTCGAGCAGGAGGGCGAGGAGAGCCAGACCGATCAAACCGAGGCCGAGCGCGACCATGAGGTGGTAAGCCTGAAACACCAGGTTCACCGGCGGACGGTCTTCGGGGGGGAAGGCACGCAGGCCGGTCACCGCGGCGTCGGCATCGCCGTGGATCATCCAGCCGAGCAAGCCGGGCAGGGAGGGTCCGTAGACTTCTTCAGAAGCTTCGTCGACCCAACCGAAGAGGTACAGCTCGGCAGGTTCGGAGGCGGGGTAGTGGCCTTCGAAGGCGGCCAACTTGGCCGGTTGGTTCACAGCGACGCCGGAGGCACTGCCGTGCCCGCTGAGCAGTTGCAGCACCGAACTCAGAGCAGCCAGGACGAGACCGAGGCGCAGCGATTTCTTCGACGGTTCGAGGTGTCGACGCTTCAGGAGATACCAGGCCGAGACGCTCACCACGAGGAAGGCTCCGGCCATCCAGGCTCCGAGCAGGGCGTGGGTCAGGCGGTCGAGGGACGATGGGTTGAAGACCAACTCCCAGAAATCGGTGATCTCGGCCCTGCGGCCGGTTGCCGTTTCGACCAGATGATAGCCGGCCGGGGTTTGTTGCCAGGAGTTTGCCACGATGATCCAGACGGCGCTGAGGTGAGCTCCAAGGGCGACCAGGACGGTCGCCAGGAAGTGGAAGGCCGGGGAGACCCGTTCCCAGCCGAATAGGACCACGGCCAGGAAACCGCTCTCGAGGAAGAAGGCAAAAATCCCCTCGGCTGCCAGGGCGCTGCCGAACACGTCGCCGACGAAGCGGGAGTAGGTGGACCAGTTCGTCCCGAACTGGAATTCCAGGACGATACCCGTGGCCACGCCCAAGGCGAAGATGAGACCGAAGATTTTGGCCCAGAAGCGGGTCAGGCTTAGGTAGACCCGATCCCGGGTGCAGAGGTACCAGCCTTCCATTGTCACCAGCAGGATTCCCAACCCGATGCTGAGAGGAGGGAAGACGTAATGGAATGCCGCGGTGAGGGCGAATTGCAGCCGGGACAGGGTTTCGAGGTCCATGGTCGGATTTACCTCGCTGTTGGGGGGGGCGAGGAGGGCTCGGAGGCTCCGCTCTCGTCAGAGTGTTCGTGCTCCATGACCGGGATGGTCTCCGACGGTGGGAGCTCGGGTTCGAGCAGGGAGACCGAGGCGATGGTCGGCACGCGCAATCGTTTGCCCCTGGCCTTGAGCGTCCCGATATCGGCGAGCTGGCCGAGTTCCAGGTCCCGATCGGGGAGCGGGATGAGCATGCCCTGGTCGAAGTGCAAGCGCACCCTCGGTGCGGGCTCGGCACAGAGAAAGATCAAACGACCGCTCCGCTCGTCGGTGAGCAGGGAGGTGCGTTTTCCCCGGATGGTCTTGCCCGGGACCGTGAAGCGCTTGATGAAATAGGCATCGCGCTGGCCGTCGTAATGGATGGCGGTGAGCACGGTGTGCTCGTCG
>MGSU01000168.1 GCA_001799195.1 Deltaproteobacteria bacterium RIFOXYA12_FULL_61_11
ATGGGTCCGAGCGAGCTGAAGCCTGCCAGGACCCGGCTAAGAGCCTCGGGATCATAGAGGTCTACCACTGCGGCACGTACCGAGGCAGAACCATAGCGCCGGGCGAAGTCGTCGGCGAGGGCCGGCAAGGTCGCCGAGCGCGAGAGTAAGATCGCGCCACCGCCAGCTTCGAGTACGGCCTCGGCCATGGCTCCACCGAGATGCCCGCATACCCCGGTAAGGAGGGTCCAACGCCCTGCCAGTCCGAAATCGGCCATTACGACTCCTTCCTCGAGTCGCACGAACACGCTCGGGTCGCCCGGTCGGGGCAACACATCGACCTCTCGACGAGGTCGCACAGCAGGTGGTAGGTGGTCAGGTGGCCTTCCTGCACCAGCGCTGTCTCGGCCGAGGGCACGACGAGGAGGATCGAGCAGAGCTCGGCGAACTTCGCCGGATGGGCAGCCCCGGTCAGGCCAAGGGTTTCCAGACCACGTTGTCTGGCCGCTCTCAAGGCTTGCAGGATATTGGGAGACCCCCCGCTGGTGGAGAAGGCCACCAGGAGGTCACCGGGATGTCCGAGGGCTTCAACCTGCCTGGAGAAGATCGCCTCGAACGCAAGGTCATTGGCCACCGCGGTGAGCAAGGAGGGATTGGCGCACAGGGAAAGAGCGGCCAGGGCGCTACGGTCGCGGCTGAAACGCACTGCCAGCTCTGCCGCGAGGTGATTGGCGTCAGCAGCGCTCCCGCCGTTCCCACACGTGAACACCGTCCCCCCGCGACGCAAGACGGTTACCACCTGGCCGACGGCTTTGCGAAGCGTTGCCTTGAAGGTGTCGGCAGCATGCAGAGCGCGTTGCAGTTCTATCCGCTGGAGGAGGGCCTCGTCGATCGCCGTCTCCCAGGCCTGCTCCAACTCGGTGATCGGTTCGCTCATCGCCAATGTTCCCCCGTTTGTTCGAGCTCGGTGCTTCCTACCCGACGCACTCTTCTCTAACGCAACCCGGCCCACGAAGCAATGTCGAACCTCGCGTTGACATTGCCCCGTGCTCCCCCCTATACTCCGGCCGTTGCTCCCCGCTCCGGTGCGAGCCATGACCATCCCCTTCGCCACGATCTCCCTGCTCGGCCTGCTCGTGCTGGTAGCGGCCCCGGGCTGTAGCGATCCTCCGCGACACCCGCGGGAGAAGCTCCAGACCACCCCCAGCCCCCAAGTCGAGGCAACCTACACCATCGCGCTGTTCGCGACCATGTCGCCCACGACCATGGTGCGCAATTGGCAGCCCATCTGCGACCACCTGGCCGCCACCGCGAAGCTCGGCCTCACCCTTCGCATCTTCAAGCGCTATCGCGACATCTATGACCAGGTGCTCTCCTCGGACATCCACCTCGTGGTCGGGGGGACCCTCCTCTATCTGGCCATGCACGACAAAGCCGGGTTCTATCCCCTGGTACGGCGCACCTTCGCCGACCAGGACACCAATCGCAGCATCCTGGTGGTCCGCAAGGACAGCGAGGTGAAAACCCTGCTCGATCTCCAGGGCCGGACCATCGCCTTCACCGACCGCACCTCGACCTCGGGGTACCTGTATCCCGCCCTGCTCTTCGCGAGGGCAGGCATCACCAACCTCGAGACCTACTTCTCCCACATGGTCTTCACCGGCAATCACGAATCCACCCTCCTGGCCGTGCTCAATCGCGAGGTCGAGGCCGCGGGTCTCTCGAACCGGGTCTTCGCCCGCTTCCCCGAGCGCAACAAAAAACTCCGCATCATCGCCAGTTCCCTGGAAATACCCATGGGCCCCATTGGTTGTTCCCGTTCGGTGCCGCCGGCCCATGCCGAACGACTGAGACAGGCGCTCCTGCACCTCGGTACCGACGGTCGGATGCGCTACCACCTCCAAGCTCTCGGCATCGTCGGTTTCGCCGAACCGGACGAAGCGACCTACGAAGCCGTTCGGCGCGACCTCGACCTGCTCCTGTCCCTCGGCCTCCAACTCGAGGATTTCCTATGAGGTACCGATGAACCTGGCATCCTTCTCCTCGCGACTGGTCCTGTCGAGCGCTCTAGGCGTCGCTCTCATCACGGTGTTCCTGACCGTCCTGTTCGCCTGCTACCACCAATTGCGGACCTCCGAACTCGCCGATCAGGAAGAACAGACCCTGGTCCGGACCTTCGGCCTCGGCGTGCGTGACTTCGTCCTCACCCACGATTACGCCTCCCTCGACGAATTCGTTAAAAGCCTCGCGGGGAACCGGCGCATCCTTTATCTGGTGGTGGGCAGTAAGAACGACGAGATCATCGCCAAGTACACCTCTCCGGGGGTACCGGTTGAGCTCCTCAACCAATTCATTTGGCAACCGGTCCCGACCAAGGACCTGTCCTTGGAACGTCGAGAGCTCCAGGGCCGCTCGATCGACGACGTCTTCCTTCCCCTTACCATCAGTAACCATCTCTGGGGCTGGGTGCGCATCGGCTTCGACCGCAGCACCTTGGAATTGGACTTCGCCACCTTGTTGCAGTTGGGCCTCCTCTTCCTCTTGCTCGCGGTCCTCCTCGCGCTCGGCCTCGGTTTCCTGCTCGCGAGGCGGCTCCGGCTCGCCTTGGCCCAAGTGGACATCGCCCTCGAACATCTGACGCAACGACGCTACGACAAACTCGTCGCTCCGAAAGTCCAGGACGAGGTCGGGACCCTCCTCGATCGATGCCACCGGCTGGCCACGCAGCTCAAGGACCACCAAGAGCAGCAACAGAAAGACCGCAGCGTCATGGTGCGCAGACTCGACGAACAGGAGCGAGAGCTGGTGGAATACCGTCTGGCACGCTCCCGCGCAGCCGAGCACCCGGGAGACTGACCCCTCGTCCCTCGTCCGGGACGACAGCAGGCGCAAGAGGTGAGGCATGAACGAGACATCCCCGACGACCACCCGGCCCACCGACGTCCTGGACCCTGACGTCGTACGTAACCTCCTCGAACAAGAAGACCGTCGCGAGCTGCTGCATCATTTCGAGCCCCTCCATCCGGCCGAGATCGCCGAATTGGCCACCCTGCTCGACGTGGAGGAGATCCTAGCCGTCTTGGCCCTCTTCCCCGCCACCCTTGCCGGCAACGTGCTCGACGAGCTCAACGAGGAGCTGCGCGGGCGCGTCATCGAATTGGTCGACGACGCCTTCCTGGTCGCCATCCTCGGCACCATCGCCGTGGACAAGGCCACCGACCTCCTCGACCTGATGCCTTCGCCCAGGCGGACCAGGCTCATCAATAGTCTGGACCTCTCTCGTTCGGCCGAACTGCGCAAGCTGCAACGTTACGATAGCGAGACCGCCGGCGGATTGATGTCCTCCCAGTTCATCACCGTCACTCCCGAGTTGACCATCGCCCAAGTGGAGCAGCTCGTGCGCTCGCGGCGTCTGCCGTATTCCTACGCCCTGTGCGTGGTCGACGACCATCACCATTTCCTCGGCTCCCTGAAGTTCAAAGACATCCTCCTCTCCGCGCGTTCGTCCAGGGTCTCAGCGGTGATGAATCGCGACACCCTCACCGTGCAACCCGGAGCCGACCAGGAAGAGGTCGCCAACCTCTTCCGCAAGTACGACCTGTTCACCTTGCCGGTCATCGACGCCGGACGGAGTCTGCTCGGGCTGATCACCGTGGACGACATCCTCGAGGTCGTCCATGACGAGGGCACCGAGGACCTCTTCAAACTGGCCGGCACCTCCGAGACCGCCCCGCTCTCGGAAACCATCCTGTCGAAAGTATTCAAACGGTTGCCCTGGCTACTCATCACCCTGTGCGGGGGTATCCTCTGCAGCGTGGTGATGCAACGCTTCGAGCATCTCCTCTCGGCCCAGGTTGCCGTCGCGTTCTTCATCCCCTTGATCATGATGATTTCCGGCAACATCTCCATCCAGTCCTCGACTATCATGGTCCGTTCCATCGCCACCGGCGACCTCGGCATCGAACACCAGATACTGAAATCGATCCTGCGCGAGATCCTCGTCGGAACCCTGCTCGGCCTTGCCTGCGGCACCCTGGTCTCCCTCCTCGTCGCGCTGCTCACCGGCAAGCTCGTCCTCGGCGGTATCGTGTTCTTGTCCATGATCCTGTCCATCTCCATCGCCTCGGCCATGGGCGTGCTGATCCCCATCTCGGTCAATCGCTTCGGCATCGACCCTGCGCTCGTTTCCGGCCCTTTCGTGACCTCGCTCAACGACGTCTCGGCGACAACCATCTATCTGGTGATGTTGACAATCCTGAGCTGACCGGCACCATACTCAACAGGTGAACCAACCGAGGAGGTACACATGCGCCGGCTGCTGTTCTTGGTCCTCATCCTCTGCGGCTGTCCGCGCGACCCGGCTCCCCCCAACGCACAACGCTCCGCCAAAGCCGCGGCCGTCCAAACGGTTCCCTCGGTAGAGGTCCTGCCGGCCCCGGTCGCCACGCTGTCTGCGGTCCAGGAGGGGCAAGACCTGGTGGTCACCCTGACCGGGCTGCTCTCCGAGGACTGCAACGGCTTGAGCATGACCGCCAAAGCCGGCGTCGAAGCCAGGAAGGAATACGAACGCCGGGGCGAGCTCGTGCGCCTCTACGTCTGGCAATACCGTGACGCCGAGGAAGAATGCACGGTCACCTCCCCGCACTGGGAGAAACAGATCCGCATCCCCGACCTGCCGCCCGGCACGTGGCGCCTCGTCGCCAACGAAGGGGCTGCCGAGGTGACCCTCCTCCACCACCAACGCTAAAACCGTCGTTCCCGGGCCAAGAAAGGCTGGAAAAATCGTGAGTTTCGGGCTATGTAGGAAAGGGGGTCTTCCAGGGTCCGAGCCACCCTGGCGCCCACCCGTAGAACATGGTGACGAACGACGGGACCAGACCTAGCCGAGGTATGCGTGGAGAGACGACTATTGCGCGAAGGGCCCGAGGCGACCTCGCCTCTCCAGCGCCCCGAAAAACCCGATCACGTTGAAGAGACCGTCGCCCTCTTCCGGGAACTCTACGAACGCAACGAACAACGCATCCTCGCCCTCTCCGATGCCGACAGCGCAGGGTTGAAGTCCTACCGCGCCAATTACCACAACGAATTCGGAGCCCGGCCCGCAACTCCCGAAGACCTCCTCCCCCTCTCGGCCTTGACCGAACGGTTGACCGCTGCAAAGCTCATCGTCCTAGGCACCTACCACAGTCTCGACGAATCGGACGACGTGCTGCTGGACCTGCTCGACCTCCTGCTCGAACAGGGCAGACGGCCCGTGCTCTACACCGATCTGCTGCACAGCAACACGGAGAACCTCCTCGTCGGCTGGAGAGAACGCGGCGAAGGCCTCGACGACTTGGTCGAGGCGGTGCTCGAACGCTACCCGTATCGCCGGGAGGAACCCCTGCGCGCCTGCTTCTCCCACCTCCGCGACCTCGGCCTCCCTTGCCATGCCATGGCCTCCGACCTCGCCAATCTGCAGCGCTCCGGCAGGCAATACGCCAACCGGCTCGTGAAGCTGGTCGAGCTCGAGGATGCCCCCGAGGTCGTCCACGTCCTCACACTGGGGCAATACCACCTCGCCAGAGCCAATGCCTTCGGCAAGATCGAGGAGACCCTTGCCGGCCTGATCCCGGCGAAGGATATCCTGCGCGTGTTGCAGAACTACCCCGAACACTATTTCCAACTCGCGGAGGACCGGGCCAGCCACCGACTCAACGTGGTGCGCATGGATGAAACCACCCTGGACCTCTCCTACCTCCCTCCCATGCACGTCCAGAGCACGTTCCTCGCCTGGCAGCAAGAGGTGCCTCGCAGGCTGGACAGTTTCAAGGTCTACGAAGGTTTTCTCGAAATCCTGCGGCAGCTCAAGCAAGAGTTCTCTATCGATCTGATCCAACACGAGGACAAATTGCGGATCTACCACTACCGCGATCTCGGTTTCCTCGGCGACCTCTACAAGCTGCGTTGCAACGAGGCGGAATTCGCCTTTGTCCGCGAGCAGGTCCTGGCCGGCCAGAGCTTCTACATGAAGAAGCGCACCAATCATATCATCTTTTTGGGCAACCTCGCGCTCTCCCACGTGGCTGAAGAAGCCACGCACTACCTCAAACAGAACTTCATCAAGGGCCGGACTACTCGCACTCCCTCGGATGAATTCTACTACCACGTGCTCAACGAGATGATCGGCTTCTTCGGCTCGAAGTTGATCTGCCCCGAGCGACAGGCCCCGACCTTCGACCACTTCTTCGCCCTGGCCGAGGGAGACGAGGACGACCTCTCCATCAGTCCCTTGGACCGGCGCATCGCAACCGTCGTCCTTGAGCAGTTCAAGACCGGCACCATGGCCCAACTCGAGGACTCCCAGGTCTCCGCCTTCGAACCCGAACTCTTCCGCGGTATTGTTCATGCCATCGGGTATCTGATCGGCGAATACCTCTACCGCAACTTCGCCGCCCATCTGCTCGATCGGGACTTTCTCAAGGACCTGATGATCAACGAGTACAAGAAGGACCGGTGTTACCGATTGTTCGTCGAGGTCCTCCAGAGCATCGAGCAACTGGACTGATCTTTGACACACCGCAGCAGAAGGGCTGGACAAACGGAGCGCACTGCGGTATACCTTTCTCCGTTGGGTCCACGTCGCTCACCGAGGTTTTCGATCGTGTCGAACTTCCTCCTCAGGTCTCTACTCCTCGCCATCGCGGCGATCCTGGCCGGTCCGACCCCTGCCGATGCCGAGCACGCCTTCTACGACGAGCAACTCTATTCCTCCGAGCAACCCGCGGCCACCCAATACTTCTTCCATTGGACCACCGAGGAATGGAAGGCCTTCGACTACGAGATCATCGCCCATTATCGCAAGGCCATCGCCGTAGCCCGGAAGAAAGGCGACCGCGAGGTCGACCTCCAGTACCTAGCCGATAACAATCGCCACTTCCGGACCAATCTACCCACCTACCTGGAAGAACGGCGGAAACAAGAACAGCAAGGCAAAGAGGCGGGCGAGGAAGAAACTGCGCCCGCCGCTCCGCAACCGATTGGTATGTCCTTCGACCTCGACACCGCCGACTACCTCCTCCAACGTCACTGGGATGCGGTCTGGGCCATCATCACCGCCTCTGACCTGTTCCCCTTCGGCCGAGGTTTTTACATTGCGACCAATCCATGCAGCTCGATTTTCTACGCCGACAATCGCACCGAACGAAAGAAGAAGGACATCAACAATTTGGTTGTCTTCCGCTTCAAAGAGCGCCTCGGCCGCAACCCGGTACGTTACTTCCGGGCCTATCGCAATCCCGAGAAGCTCGCCGCTCTATTCGAACACCTGCGACGCACCCATCGCCAGGACCTGACCTTCGAGTACGATGCCCGGAAGAGCGAGGGGAAGGACGTACGGTACCTCTTGCCCAATGGCCCGCTGGTCGAGTGGCTGCTCCAGAACGTCGATCTGGCCGGTTATTACAACGACGGCGAGGGGACGCGCAGCTTCCTCTCCAATC
Organism: Deltaproteobacteria bacterium RIFOXYA12_FULL_61_11; assembly: GCA_001799195.1. Classification (GTDB taxonomy): domain Bacteria; phylum Bdellovibrionota_F; class JAHFAK01; order YA12-FULL-61-11; family YA12-FULL-61-11; genus YA12-FULL-61-11. Next base: position 7,461 of record MGSU01000168.1, read on the forward strand.
AATACATCAACGACGACTATCACGTGGTCTACAACCCCAAACTGATCTACCAGGCCGAGATCCACACCCTGTGGAATCCGAGCAAGGACCCCAAGAAAGAGACTTTTTACAATATTATCAATGAATTCATCCGTACCGACAAGAACAATCCGGATATCAATGCCTACCAGGACAAGACCAACGTCTGCCACCTCTTCCTCAAACAACACCTTCCCTTGATGGAAGATCACTTCGAGTTTTAGCTTTTAGCTAATAAAAATTATCCCCTCCGCGCGTATAGTGGGAGAGGCAGAGGAAGCGCAACCCATCGGCGACGCGGTTCTTGCACCCGGCTACCGAGCAGATGCGATCATTCTTAACGCGGGCATCCTTAAGCTCTCGGAAGGGGCTGCGGACCTTATCGCGTTCCTTGCGCTGGTACTCGTTCTCGATGTCGCTCTCAGGTCCCTCGGTGTAATCGTCCATGTTCCCCCTCGCTGGTCCTGGTTCTCGATTCGATGAGCAAGCGGTCTTCAGAAGACCACCGTTGCAAAGATTGTCGCTCTATAGAAGAAACCTCCGGGAAAGGCAATCCCTATTCCTCAGTTTTCTTCTTCGGCTACGAGAAGAAGTGTGTTGTTTTTTCCAGTCGGAAGCAATACCCTAGGATAACGATCGAACCACCTGGAGCGATTCACATGAACACTCTCGCCCGAATCTTCTTCCTGTCCTTGCTCGTCACCGTCCTGGCCTGCGGAGGCGGAGACAAAAAAAGCTCCACCGAGGATGCAAGCACCGACACCAGCGCCACGGACCCGAGCCGGACTGGCGATCTGCCGACCACGCCGACCACGCCGACTACACCGACGACACCGACTACGCCGACTACACCGACCACTCCGACCGTACCGGCCTATGATCCGACTACTCCCAGTCAGACGATCACCGATTCCTCAGGGTCCATGACTCTGCAAACCGGCCAGAGCACCAAGACCGCCGATGCGAGTAGCGGGATCAACAGTGTGACCGTGACCAACAGCGCCCAGAACTTGGTCTTCTCTTTCTCCAACCTGGAGATGGGGTGTAAGAGCGGGTATGGCGCCGACTACGAGACTGGCTATGCTGGTCAATCCTTCCAATTGAACGTGTTCGAGAAGGACGACCCAGCCAACACCTCTACTTGCACCGGGAACGTCTTCAAGTCCTTCGACATCAACATCGCCAAGGGCCTGTTGTTCACCGGCACCGAGGTCACGACCATCACGGTTACGTACAACAACGCGCAAATCCTGCACGCCGATGAATTCAATCTCGTTTCCGGTACTACGATCACCGGAAGCGGTTCGGCTCCGGTAGGTCCGATCCCCGACCCGAGCGCCGATCCCTCAACCCCAGATGCCACCGACGACCTGGTCACCGAGGACGTGACCGCCGATTGACCAGGAACCTTTCGCACGTTCCTCCTGGCCCTCTCCT
>MGSU01000169.1 GCA_001799195.1 Deltaproteobacteria bacterium RIFOXYA12_FULL_61_11
TGACCTCTTCCTTCATGAACAGTTTGAGGACGTCGGCGATGGGTTGGATCAGACCCAGGGGTCCGACGCGGTTGGGTCCGGGCCTATCCTGCATGAAGGCGCTGGCGCGACGCTCGACCCACACCATGATCGGGATCGAGGTCAGGATGGTCATGCACAGGACCAGGACCATCAGCACGGCCCAGGCGAGTTGGTAGAGGTTCATGAGGCGACCTCCGCTGCAGAGACGATCACGCCGGTCTTGGGCAGGTCCGGCCAACGTGTACCGGCGAGAGCGGGCACGGCTTTGGCCATGGCGGCGAAAATGCCCGGGACTTCGGAGCAACCAAGGTCGTGGCCAAGCCGGACGAGCAACTCGAGCAGGATGAACCACTCGGGCTTACCGCCGGTGGGGGCGAAACAGGCTTCGAAGCGTTGCAGCCTCCCCTGGAAATTGACGAAGGTCCCGGCCTTCTCGTACCAGGCGGCTCCGGGCAGGAACACGGTCGCCGCACCGGCCATGGCCGTGCGGTTCCAATGTACCAGCACCAGGGTTTCCAGCTTGCCGAGCGCCGTGACGTGAGCATCCAGGTCGTGCCCCACCACCAGCAGATGGCGAATCCTGCCCGCAGCGATCTCGGCCGGCAGGGCGGCGAGGGCCGCACCCTCGTCCCGCTTCGCATAGCCGAGCAATTCTGCTCCGGCCGAGTTGGGGTGTTTATCGCGCCGGAGAAGCAGGTCGTCCTGCAGCACACCCCACTCGCCCGCGGGCGCCGGATGCCAACCGAACACCGTCGTCCCGAGCCGTTCGGTGAGGAGGCGCAGGAGGTACAATTCCTCGCAGGAAAGGTCCGGAGAGGCTATCACGCGGAGATCTCGGCCCGCTTTGCGTAGCAAATCGGCAGCCGCATCGAGGGCCTCGTTCCAGGGCGACGGTTGCGCTGTCCCGCCCGAGCTCAGGAGCGGTCCACCGAGGTAGCGTTCGGCTTGGTAACCATGGAAGAGGAACCGGCCGGGATCGCACAACCAGGTCTTGTTGACCTCGTCGTTGCGCCGCGGCTTCACCCTGAAGACCTTGGCAGGTCTCGGTTCGTAGGAATACGAACGGCCTTGTTCGAACTCGACGCTGGTGTTGCAGCCGCGCTCACAGCCGGGGCACACCGACTCGGTGGTGGTCAGGTACCAGACCCGCTTCTTGAAGCGGAAGTCCTTGGAAGTCATGGCACCGACCGGGCAGACGTCGACCACGTTACCACTGTAGAGGTTGGAGATGGGTCGGCCCTCGAGGATATCGATCTCGGTGTGGTCGCCGCGGTTGACGGCGCACAACTCGCCGGTACGGGTGACGTCGGTGAGGAAGCGCACGCAACGCAGACAGGTCACGCAGCGCTCACCGTTGTGTACCACGTCCCCGCCGAGATACACCAGAGCGGGTTTCACGACCTTGGGGACCTCCATGCGGCTCGCCTGGAGGGAATACTCCATATAATAGTCTTGCAGCTTGCACTCTCCGGCCTGGTCGCAGATGGGGCAGTCGATCGGGTGATTGACCAGTTGCAGCTCGAGCACGGCCTTCCGCGCGGCGCGTACCCTCTCGTTGTTGGTATGTACGACCATGCCGCTCTTGACCGGCGTGCCGCAGGAGATCTGCAGCTTGGGCATTTTCTCGATATCGACCAAACACATCCTGCAGTTGCCGGCAAGGGAGAGATGCGGGTGGTAGCAGAAGTGCGGGATATCGATACCTATGCTCCGCGCCGCCTCGAGGATCGACGTACCTGCCGGAACCTCGACCTCGATGCCGTCGATGATCAGCTTTTCGGTGGCCTCAGCCATGACGCGCTCCCGTGCCCCGTTGTCCTGAAATGATGTACTGCTCGAATTCCTTGCGGAACTTGGTGATCCAGCTCACCACCGGCATCTGCATGGCATCGGCGAGAGGACAAATCGTATTGCCGGTCATGTTGTTGGCCACGCGCAGGATATTGTCGAGATCGTCGAGCTTGCCGTGGCCTTGATAGATCTGTTCGAGCATGCGCAGGATGAAGCCGCTGCCCTCGCGACAAGGAGTACACTGACCGCAACTCTCGTGGGCATAGAACTTGGCCAGTCGGGTGAGCAGGCGGACCATGTTCGCGCCCTCGGGGAAGACGATCATGCCGCCCGAACCGAGCATGGTGCCCTTCTGCTGCAAACTCTCGTAATCGAGCCGGGCGCCCTCGCACTCGGCCGCGGTCAGAATAGGCACCGAGGACCCACCAACGATGATCGCCTTGAGGATCGTGCCGTCGCGCAGACCACCGCACTCGTTGTTCAGGAAGTCCATCAGCGGATAGCCCAGCTCGATTTCGTAGACCCCCGGGTTCTTCACCGGGCCGGACACGCTGAAGAGTTTGCTGCCCGTGGACTTCTCGGTGCCGTAGGCGACATAGGCTGCCGCCCCGCGTTCGAGGATCCAGGGCACGGCGGCCAGGGTCTCGACGTTGTTGACCACGGTCGGCCCGCCGAACAACCCCACCACGGCCGGGAAAGGCGGTTTCAGGCGGGGTTGCCCGCGTTTGCCCTCGATGCTGTTGATCAGGGCGGTTTCTTCGCCGCAGACGTAGGCGCCCGCGCCGCGGTGCACGGTGAGGTCGCAGTCGAAGGCCGTACCGAGGATCCCCTTGCCGAGATACCCCTTGGCATAGGCTTCGTCGATCGCTCCCTGGAGGATCTTGATCTGGTCCAGGAACTCTCCGCGGACGTAGATGTAGCCGTGGCGGATGCCGACCGCCCAGGACGCGATGAGCATGCCCTCGATCAGGCTGTGGGGGTCCTTCTCGAGAATGACGCGATCTTTGAAGGTCCCAGGCTCACCCTCATCGGCGTTGCAACAGAGGTACTTGGGCTTCGTGGACTCTTTGGGCACAAAGCTCCACTTGAGCCCGGTCGGGAACCCGGCGCCGCCGCGGCCGCGCAGCCCGCTCTTCTTGACCTCGTCGATGACCGCGGCCGGTTCCATGGCCAGGGCCTTGCGCAGCGACTGGTAACCGCCGACGCTCTCGTAGACGGCCAAGGTGTGGCTGCCGGGCAGGTGCATCCGTTTGGTCAGGATCGGTTCCTTATCCATGCTTCACCCCAGCGAGGCGAGGATCTGCTCGACCTTGGCCTCGGTCAGATCCTCGTAATAGGTGTCGTTGATCTGCATCATCGGCGCGGTACCGCAGGAGGCCAGGCACTCGACCTCGACCACGGTGAACTTGCCGTCAGCCGTGGTTTCACCCGGCTTCACCCCCAGCTTGCGTTCCAAACAGGCGAGGACCGTGTCCGAACCCATGAGCTGGCAGGACAGGTTGGTACAGACCTGGATCAGGTAGCGGCCGACCTGGTCCTTGCGGAACATAGTATAGAAGGTGGCCACGCCGCGGACGTAGGCCGGGCTGAGGTCGAGGTGCTCGGCTAGGTCGATCATGGCTTGCGGCGAGATCCAACCAGCTTCGTCCTGGACGAGGTAGAGCCCGGGCAGGGTCAGGGCCATCCGCGTAGGGTACCGGGCGGCAAGTTCGTCGAGCTTGGTCGCTGTGGCTTTGGATAACGTCATGATTCACCTGTCCAGTTCGCCGGCGATGATGTTCATCCCTGCCATGATCGCAACCACGTCGGCGATCATGTGGCCCTTGACCATCTGGGGGAAAGCCTGCCAGACGGCGAAGCAGGGGGGCCTCACCTTGATCCGGTAGGGTTGTTTGCCCCCGTCAGAGACCAGGTAGAAACCCAACTCACCGTTGCCCGCTTCGGTATAACCGTACACCTCGCCCACCGGTACGCGCACTCCCTCCATGACCAGCTTGAAGTGGTTCATCAGGGCTTCGATATTGCCGTGGACCTCGCTCTTCAGCGGTAGGGTCAGGTAGCGGTTGTCGACGTTGACCGGGCCAGGAGGGATGCCCTCGAGGAGTTGCTCGACGATATGGATCGACTGCCGGATCTCCTCCATACGCACCAGGTAACGGTCGAAGCAGTCGCCGTGCTTGCCCAGGGGAACCTTGAAATCGAGCTGTCCGTACAGCAGGTAAGGAGCGGCCTTGCGCACATCATACGGGACTCCGGCGGCGCGCAGACACGGCCCGGTGAAGCCATAGCTCTTGGCATCGTCGGCCGAGATGGGTCCGACCCCTCGCATACGGTCGATGGCGATGCGGTTCTTGGTGATCAGATTGTCGACATCATCGACCGCTTCGGCCAAGCGCTTCGTCTTCTCGCGCACCCGCTTCTCGTAACCGGGCTTGACGTCGCGGAACAGGCCTCCGACGCGGGTCAGGGTGGTGGTGAGGCGAGAACCGCAGACCTCCTCGAACAAATCGTAGATCTGCTCGCGCTCGCGGAAGGTGTACCAGAAATTGGTGAGCGCGCCCAGGTCGACCAGGCTGGCGCCGACGCAGAGGAGGTGGTCGAAGATCCTAGCGAGTTCCGAGAATAGGGTGCGCAGGTAGACGGCGCGGGGAGGCACCTCGAGGCCGATCAGTTTCTCCACGGCCAGACAGTACCCGATGTTGTTGAGGGGCGCGGAGCAGTAATTGAGCCGGTCGGTCAGGGTGATGACCTGGTTCCAGCCCATCTGCTCGGCCATCTTCTCGAAGCAGCGATGCACGTAGCCGATCTCGCACTCGCAGTACTCGATGGTCTCGCCGACGATGTCGGCCTCGACGCGCATCAGGTGATGCGTGGCGTTGTGGCTGGGGCCGATGTTGATCCGGTAGGGCTTCACGTTCTCCATGGTCCCCTCACTTATCCCGGATCACCGGGTAGGGTTTGCTGAGCTTGTGGCGCTTCCAGTAGGGATAATCCTTGCGCAGGGCGTGGCCGACGAACTCCTCGTGGGTCAGGAGGCGGCGCAGGTTGGGGTGGTTGCGGAAACGGATCCCGACGAGGTCGTAGGCTTCGCGCTCATACCAGTTGACGCCTTTCCAGACCTCGTGGCAACTGTCGACCTCGGCGTCGCGGGCGTCGAGCGGCACCTTGACCCGGATACGATGGTGGAGCTTCACACTGTAGAGGTGGAAGACGACCTCGAACTCGGCTCCGCTGCGCTCCGGATAGTGGACCCCGCACAGATCGACGAACAGGTCGAAGAGCAGGGCCGGGTCATCGCGTAGGAAGGTGCACAGGGCCACGATCTTGTCGCGTTTGACGCTGACCGTGAGATCGCCGCGGAAATCTCGACAGGAGAGGATTTCTCCGGCGAAAGCCGACTTCACCTTCGCCAACACCGGGTTCTTGGCCAGGCGTTCTTCTTCGCTCCCCTCGGGTTCCAAGGGGTTGGGTCCAACTCCGGCCGGATCGGGGTGCAATCCGGGATGCGGTCGGTAGGCGTGGGTAGAACCTTTGCTTTCGAAGGGCCGCGGAGGCAAGGAACGCTGGAAGGTGTTCATGGGGCCTCGCTCAACGGGTTCGGGAGGTCGTCGCGGCGATCTTCTCCTGGAGCTTGATCAGCGCCTGGATAATCGTCTCGGGCCGCGGAGGACAACCGGGAACATAGACATCGACCGGGATGATCTCGTCGATCCCCTGGACAACGTGGTAGGCGTCGTACATACCCCCGCTGGCCGCGCAGGCGCCCACGCATATGACGTACTTTGGTTCGGGCATCTGATCATAGATCCGCCGCAGGATCGGCGCCTGCTTGTCGGTGATGGTCCCGGCCACGAACAGGCAGTCGGCTTGGCGCGGCGAGAAGCGCACGACCTCGGCGCCGAAGCGGGACATGTCGTAGTGACTGGACAGCGTGCTCATGAACTCGATGCCGCAACAAGCCGTGGCGAAGGGGAAGGGCCACAGGCTGTTCTTGCGGCCCCAGTTGATGACCGCCTCGAGCTTGCTCGGCACGATCTGCGCCGGTGCGCCCATTGTCATTCCCATTCCAGTGCTCCTTTCTTCCAGACGTAGGCGAGGCCGGACACCAGGATGAACAGGAAAATCCCCATCTCGACCAGGCCGAACAGCCCCAACTCCCTGAACAGCACAGCCCAGGGGAACAGGAAGACCACCTCGATGTCGAACATGATGAAGAGCATCGCGATGATATAGAACCGGATACTGAAGGCGAACCTGGTGGTGCCCACCGGATCGATGCCGCACTCGTAGGCGATCCCCTTCTCGGGACTGGGTTTCTTCGGCCCGAGGAAGCTGCTGGCCACGAGGAAGACGAAGGCTAGCCCTCCGGCGAAGACGAGGACCATGAGTACCGGCAGGTAGGCTCCCAGCTCGGTACCCAGTAAGGGAGTTCCTCCGCTCATCTGGCGAATCCTCTCTGGCAATCATGAACACGACCCGGCATGGTCCGAGGACCGGTGCGGGTCAGGTCCCTTCCCTACACAATGGGGTTGGGGAAAGCAACAGAAAAAAGACGCAGTCGGGGATTCACCGAGGAATAACTTATCGCAATGGAATTATTGACAAATATCAATCGTAAAGAGGTTAGGAAACCCGGAACGAACCCTGCGGGAGCTGCAGAGGTTCGCGGAGCAAAGGTCGTTACCCGGGGGGCCGAGGTCAGGGGGCGAACAAGTCGGCCAGCACGTCGAGAACCTCCCTCTGCGTCGGAGCGGCGAGCTCGCCCAGGTACTGGACCAGCCGGGATTTGTCCACGGTGCGGAGCTGATCGAGCACGACAAAGCCTTGTTTATTTTGGAAAGTACAGGCAACCCTGGTCGGGTAGCGATGGCCCTTGGTCGTCAGCGGGGCGATGATGACGGTCCGAAGGTGCAGGTTCATTTCGTCGGGCGAGATAACCACGCCCGGTCGCGTCTTTTCGAGCTCGCTGCCAACGGTCGGATCGAGGCGAACGAGGTAGACCTGAAACCTCTGGACTACCATTCCCAATCCTCCCGGTCCCAGGAGGTGGTACAGCCCGGTTCGAGCAACTGGTCCTCGCCGTTCTTCCCCATTTCCTCGAACCGTGCCCCCCACTGCGATCTTACCCGCCGGAGTGGAGTAATCACGATCCGTTCGTTGACGAGCTCCATCTCGGCCTCCTCGCCCAAACCGAGTTGTTGGAGCCAGAGCTTGGGGAGACGAACCCCATGCGAGTTGCCCAGCTTGATGACCTTCACCTTCATGGTAACCCTGCCTCTTTCTGAAAAGTAGGTCCATTGTATATCCCGCACCAGGGGCTTGCAAGGCATAATCCGCCCCTTCGCGGACCCACAATACCCATTGCACCCCCGTCCGGCCTCTGCTACCTTCCCGGCATCAACCAACCGCCTTCGAGGTGCCCCATGCATCGGCTCAATCCGGCACGGCCTTTGCCCTTCCTCCCTTCCTTCCTTCCTTCCTTCCTTCCTTCCTTCCTTCCCAATAAGTTATAAGTTTTCCTGCCTCGTACTCCTGCTCGGCCTGGGGTTCCTCGGGGCCTGTGAGCCGGTAGCCGAGCACGAATCCACCAACGTCGCTACGACGGTGGGCGACCTCTCGACTTACGCCCTCGACGAGCTGCTCAAACTCCAGGAAGAAGGCACGATCACCCAAGAAGAACTCACCGCCGAGGTGACCCGGCGGCTGAAAGAGGATGAGGACTTCCTGGCCGAGGTCAAAGGGCCGAAAGGCGCCAAGGGCGACCCAGGCGAGGTCGGTGGTGCCGGACCCCAGGGCGAGAAAGGAGAGCTCGGTGAGGCAGGCCCCGAAGGTCCTCAGGGTCCGGTTGGTGCGGACGGCTTGCCTGGTACCGATGGCCTCTCAGGTGAACCCGGCCCTCAGGGTGAACCCGGGCAATCTCTGACCTGGCTGCTCCAGGGGGCAGAATCCATCACCTTGTACTCGACCCTGTGCACTCTGGCTGACCAGGAAAGGTGAGGGGCAATCTCGAGAACGACATGAAAACGAAAGAACGAGACTCAGCACTTTGATTTCGTTGTCCGTCTTGTAAAAGTGTTGTTCTCTGCCGGGCTGCGCCGACTGGTTGCTGCGGCTCACTCCTCTCGCCGATGCTCCTCATATTTCCTCCGGCCAAGACCCTCGGCAAGCAGGGCCACGACCAGGGTGTTGAGGGACACCCCTTCGTCCTTGGCGCGAGCGGTCAGGGTGGCGTGGAGGGTCTTGGGCACCCGGGCGACGAACTTGCCCGAGGCCCCGGCACGAGATTGGGGGTCCGGCACGGTCAAGCCCTTGGCCTCGAGGGTCTCGATGACCGCGGCGAGCGCGAGGCGCCCGTTGGCCATGGTCTCCTCGATCGTCTCGCCGTCGGCAAGGCATTCGGTGAAATCAGGGTAGGTGATCAGGTAGCCGCCTCCCTCGATTTCAGTCAACGGACGGAGTTCGAAGGGGTACGCATCAAGGTTATGCATTCGAGATCTCCTCGAGCAGTGCAAGGAATTTCTTGATATAAATCGGCTTTATCGGGCGATGAGCCGGTATGGGCAGAGTTCGTCCGTCGTCGCGCAGGAAGACGCAATGACTACCGCCCCCTTGACGCCACTCGAGCCCGAAGTGCCGCGCGACGGTTTGGAGTTGAGCGAGGGACCAGTCCCGCGGATTCCGGTGCATGGCGGCGAATAGTTTCTCGGCGTTGCCCATGGGTGCATAGTATCGCCCGTGATACTATCAGTCAAGACCTCACGGTCTTTGCTGTAAACCCTTCAGTCTTGGGGGAATTGCTGATTGTTCCTGTAACCTCGTAGGGGTGGCGCCGACGGGGGTCCCCCGCCACGGTGGGTGCAAGGATGCACACCTCCAAGTGGTGCGCAGGATGCCGCACCATCGGGCGCAAGGATGAGCATGGTGG
>MGSU01000170.1 GCA_001799195.1 Deltaproteobacteria bacterium RIFOXYA12_FULL_61_11
GGCCGGTCACGCCGGTACCATGGGCATCGTCGAGGATCAAGGCGACCCCGCGTTCCTCGCACAGGGGGACAATGCGATCGAGCGGTGCGAGGTCCCCCTCCATGGAATAGACTCCCTCGACGTACACGAAGATGTGGCCGGGATCGAGACCCCGCTGTCGCAGGAGTCGGTCGAGAATGCCGGCGAGGTGATCGACATCGTTGTGGCGGAAACGGAAGTGGGCCACAGGACGGCTCCCGCCGGCGAGTTTCAGCCCATCGGCGATGCTGGCATGGGCGAGTTCGTCCAAGACCAGGACATCGTTCTCTCCGAGGAGCGTCGACACCCAGGCCAGGTTGGCCTGATAACCGCTGGCGAAGAGAAGAGCCTCGGGTTGCCCTTCGTAGACGGCCAGCCGGGAACAGAGGAGTTGGTGCAGGGCCGTGGTCCCGTTGAGCAAGGGCGGACCTGCTACCCCGAGACCCCAGTCCTGAAGGTACGAGGAGGCTGCCTGGGCCACGGCGGGATCGGTTGCCAAGCCGAGGTAGTTGTTGGAGCCGAACATGAGCATGTCGCGCGGTCCATGTTCGTCCTGGATCCTCACGTGAGCCGCGGCCCCGGAGAGCAAGATCCTCGAATAAAAGGTGTTGCCCGCGGCAAGATGGGCCTCGGCGAGCTGTCGGAAACCGTGCAGCCGAAGTTGGAGGGGGAGAGCACCGAGCCCACCTCCGAACCTCGGGTCGAGCTCTTCGGCTGCGGTGTGCTTGGGCATGATGGTAGCAAAGGAGTTTTTTGACCAGGAGCATCCTACCAGCTCGAGCTCGGAGCGACAAGGTCTTGCACCAGGGTGTTCGAGAGGGTGTTCGAGAGGGTTGTTGTGCCTATGCCGTCGTGGTACCATCCGTAAGATATGCAAGGGGGTACCCACCGTCGCCGCCATGAAGAGCTCGGGTTGTCTGCTCATACTCGCACTGGTCGCCTGTCAGACCATCATGGTGGACCAGAACAAGGACGAAGATCGGCAAGATCAGCAGCTCTACTCGAATCTGGTGGTCGACAGGAACGGTATCCCCATCCCCCCCATGTTCCGACCGGCCCCGCCCTCCAATACCACAGATCCCTATGGAGATAGTACCCTTGTTGAGGCTAGTGATCCTGGGGAAGACGGGGGTCTGGGCTATGAGCAACCGGACGGAGAGGATCCCTCGGAGGACGAAGCGCAGCTCCCTCTGCCTCCATTGACGCCGCCACCTGCCGGGAACAGCCCTCCCACCTTTACCGAGGCGCCTGATAAACCCCTGGCCATGTATTACGACAGCAGCGTGCGCATCCCCATCCTGGTCGAGGAGCCCGACGGCGAACCCGTGACCGTGGCGATCACCCGCGGCAAGCGCCCGAGCATGGAACTCGACGATGCCAGAGTTTTTACCTTTACGCCGGACAGCACGCTCGCCGATCGCACCATCAAGGTCGATGTCACCGCGACCGACGGTTTCCACCAGACGGTCCTGACCTTGACCTTCGAGGTGCTCAATCCTTATGAGGGCATGCTCAATCTTGGCAGCTACTCCATCGATCCCTACGAGGCGGTGGTATCCTATGACCCCTATTGCGCCAAGAATACCTTCTATGGTCAGGACATCGATGACTACCTGATCGGTTTCCCCGATCTGATCGGGTATCAGGAACACAACGAGGGCAGCGAATGGGGCGATCGCCTCTTCGCTTGCACGGTCAAAGGCGAAATCCCCTCCCGCTACATCACCTGGCCCCAGGCAAAACGGGCGTGCGAGAACATGGGTAAACGCCTGTGCTCCTTCTCGGAGTTCAAGACGGCCTGTGCCGATACCCCTAAGGACAAGTGCAACTGGGACAAAGGCGCTCCCTACGCCTCGGGTGGAGCCCCCGAATGCGCGGCCACCACCGGAACCTTCGACATGATCGGCAACCTGAGGGAATGGACCACCGAGCTACGCTGCGAACCCGTGACCGAGAACGATCCCTGTCACGAACAATGTTTGTTCCTCCATGACCAGGCTTGGTGCGACGATGCGGCCAAACTCAATACCCTGCGCACCGAGAAGCCCCTCGGGATTGGTTTTCACCAGGTCGGGGGGTTCTTCGGCAACAACGGCGAATGGTACGCTGAATGCGGCAAGGTCGAATCGGGTTTGGCCGAAGAGGGCAGGGAAGGGGTCGGTTTCCGCTGTTGTAAGTGATCAGGCTTCTCGCAGGACAGCCTGTTCTTCAGGCGTGCGTTCGCGCAGGTAGAGGGCGCCAGAAAAACACTTCTTCGCACAAATGCCGCAACCAATGCATTTCGCAGGGTCGGTCACGGGTAGGAGCTGTTCGTTGAGACTGATCGCTTGATATGGGCAGCGGGTGCAATTCCCGCAATGCTGACACAGTTCGGTGCGACACGCCGAGAGTTTCTTCGCCGGTGATAGTTCCATGAAGCCGGTGATCGGCGAGGGGAGTGCACAGCCGATCAACTCCTTCATCGAGCCGATGCCTCGAGCTTCCATCAGGTGGCTGACCCCGGAGCACAGCTCGTCGTGGATGGCATAGCCGTATTTGGTGACCAGGGTGCAGAATTGGACCGTGCGCACGCCCAGGGCCAAGAAATCGGCGGCGGCCTTGTAATGCATGGGCCCGCCATTGCCGGAGATATGTACCCCCAACGGTGCTGCGGTGGCGAGAGTTAGATAACTGATGGGCAGTACTCCCTCACCGCTCATGCCGACCACAATACCCTCGTCCCAACTGGGTTTTGCCCCCGGCCGGAAACACAGCGAGGGGAAGGAGTTGGCCAGGGTGATACCGGCAGGCTTCCCCGGGTGGTGCTCGAGGACTTGACGCACGGCCAGGACGATGGCTGCAATGGAGGTGACCGCGCCGGTGAGCTTGAACAATTTTGGAACCTCGGCCGAACCTGCCGACAGGATCCAATCGATGATCTTGGCAGTCAGGGCAGCATTCTGCGAGACGATGTCGCCCTCGGTGCCATCCCCTCCCTGAGGACAGGACAGGCTGTATTCGATCGCCATGGCCCCGGCCTGTTCCAGTTTTCGGGTGTTGGCCTGCCAAACCGCCCGATCGGCCTCGTCGCGTCCGGTGACCGGGCCTCCGGTAGAACCGATGGTGAGGCGGTCGGGGTACATCCGGACAAGGTGCCCGATCTCGTCGCAGACCCGGTCGAGCGGGTGTCCGCTGACATTATCGCAGTTGCCGTAGGTATTCTCGTCGAAGACGTGCATGTATTCGCCGGGAATGTGGATGGGCAACCCATCGAAGGAGGTCTTGAGCACGCCTCCGGCCCAACCGGCCTCGTAGGCACTGACCATCTGGTCGAGCCCGTCGCTGATCGGAGAGGCCGAGAGCAGGAAGGGAGTGCGCAGAGGTCTCCCGAAGAAGTCGGTGCGTAGCGGAACCGGAGTCATACCGTAGCCGGACACCTGGATCGTGCTCTTGACCTTCTTGGTGAAGGATGCCCGACCCTTGCGAGCGAGCCACTGATCGACCTCGTGGGCGGAGTTCTTGCCCGCGGCCACGGCCTCGACTACGGTCGAAGGCCCGCCGTCGCAATCGCCTGCCAGGAAAATGGGAGGGGAGGCCTCACACGTCAAGCCCGAGGATCCGCCGATGGCGATGATGATGTGATCGACATCCCGGCGGAGCTGTTCGCTACCGTTCAGACCTTTGATTGCCCGGGGCGAGAAGGGGGTCCCCTCCGGCAGTACGACTCGTTGCAAGCGAACTCCGGTCAGTCGACCGTTTTCCATCAGTATTTCGATCAAGCGGGTCCTGCCGCTGAGCTCAATACCGAAGTGCCGGAGGTCTTCGCGTTCATGCGCGGTCAACGGCATCTCGGCCCAGTTCTCCAGAGCGACCATTTCGACCTGGGACGCACCTCGTTCTTTGGCCGTGGTGGCGCAATCGCAGGCGGTCGCTCCACCACCCACTACCAGCACTCGTCCGCGCAGGAGGTGAGTATCGGGAGTCGAGAGGTAATCCAAACCGCTCAAACAGCGGTCCTCGTTATCGATGCGCAGGCGCAACGGTCGCCACAGACCGACGGCGAGGATGACTGCCTGGAACCCCTGCTCGAGCAATTCTTCCGGGTCGCCGACCTTCATTCCGGTCAGCAAGGTCACTCCCTCGAGAGCTTGTACGAAAGAGAAGTCGTTCTCTATGACCGCCCGTGGCAGGCGACGTTCGGGGATGAGCAAGCAGGCCCCACCCGGCCTCGCGGACTTCTCGAACACGTGGACTTCGTAACCCCTCTGCGCCAAGACCGCGGCAGCGGCCATACCAGCGGGGCCGGCACCGACGATGGCGACCTTGAGACCATTGCGCCGGCAGCTCTGGAACCGCGGTTCGACCTCGAGCCGTCTGGCGTGCTCGATCAGGGTTGCTTGGATCTTTGGAATATTCACCGGACGATCGAATTCCCGGTGGACGCAGGCCTTCATGCAATGGAAATCGGGACAGACCACACCGCAGATACCGCCCAAGGGGTTGTTCTGTAAAATTTCCGCGGCGGCGCGTTTGAAATCCGAGGGTGAACCCTGACGTGCGGCCATGATGAAATCGGCAGGAGAACAATGGGCCGGACAAGCATTCCGGCAGGGTTTTTCGGTGCAGAATTCGCATCTGGCAAGCTCGCTCGCGAGTTGGGCATCGGTCAGGAAGGAATAGGCTGTCATCGGGCTGCCTCCGAATTCGTGATCAGGCTCGAGGTCCACGGTGACGATCCGGGAAGCACGAGCCTCTCCCCTGTAGCATGATGGAAAGGCCTTTTCCAGTACCATCGGGGCGGAGTAATGGGGATTTGCCTCTCGAAGGCCGAGCGTGGTATTTTCGGTTCGACGGATGCGTACGACTTCCTGCCACGTGGCTCCTCCCGGAGGCCCCATGCCTAGCTTCTATCTCTTGTCTCTCATACTCCTCGGATGCGCCGGGAGCAGCAGTTCGATCTCGACCGGTACGTCCTCGCCCGCCGACACTCCGATCGACGGTTCGGCGGTGTTGCCCGGCAGTCCTGTGGTCTCCTTGCCCTTTGACCCTCCCGCTCAGGGATCCACCCCCACGCCGGGTTCCCCGCTTCCGACCACCCCTTTGCCCGGAATACCTTCCCAAGATCCCTCGACCGATGGAGGAGACCCGAGTGACGACTCAGGTCAGAACGTGCCCGTTACCCTGACCATTGATTGCACTGCGACACCGGAACACCAATCGTGCCAAGAACACGAAACGGCCATCGGTGATGCTTGTGCTTTGGCCGGGGGACAAGAACTCGCAGGCGAAGCCTCTTGCCTGGGGCGGAAATGGTCTCCGAGCTATGACCAATGTCAGGCCTGTCTCACCGAGCATGGTGGTTCACCAATAGATTGTGCTCCCTGCGCCAACCGCAGCTACGGTTTCCTGACCACCGAGACCCTCGACCAGGTCGAGCCGCGACCCGGTGCAGCCCTCGATGTGCTCTGGGTCTTCGATAATTCTCCCAGCATGGTCGACGAGCAGACCTCGCTTGCGACGAACATCCCCGATTTTCTGCAGGCTCTCGATGAGGCTGAAGTGGAGTATCGCCTCGCAGTGACCCTGACCGATCCCACACCGACAATCCGCGGCCATTTCGTCTCCTCGGTCATCACCCCGGGTTCAGCCAACCCGACCCTGGCCTTCCGACAGGGCGTGGAGCTGGTCACGACCGACTTACTCTGTAGCAGTGATCAAGTTGGAGCCGATTGTTACAACGAGCAGGGATTGAGCACCGCGGTCACCGCCCTGGCCTATGCTTCCACTGAGACCCCACCCAATCAGGGGTTTCTCAGACCCGAGGCCGATTTAGCGGTGATCTTCGTCAGCGATTCCGACGACATGACCAAGGCCAATCCCACGCGAGTATTCGAAGCCACGGGAACGCGCGATGCTCAGATCGATATCTTACTCGCCGCGAAGAGCGCTCCCGCCAAGGTCACCCTTTCCGCCCTAGTCGCCGATGGGTCCGAGGGTTGCAGCCGTTCCTGTTGGCTCCCTTCCGCGCAGAATCCTTCCCTGTATCAATGCACCTTGGACCTCCCCGAGCATGACAACATCGAGAGCGTCGGGACCTTCTACCTCGAGGCGGTACGCCGCAGCGGAGGGCTGTCCGGTCCCCTGTGCAGCAAAGATTTTAAACCGTTCCTGAGCGAGCTCGGCGCTCGTTTGACGGGAGCGAGCACGAGCTTCCCGCTGGCCCATCAACCCATCTCCCATTCCGTCGCCGTATGGGTCGATTCCGTGCTGGTTCCTCCCGGGGAGGTGAACGGTTGGCGGGTGGAGGGCTCGGCCTTGCAGTTCCACGGGACGGCCGTGCCTCCGGTCGGGGCGACCCTGCAGGTCAGGTATTATCGCGAAGAACCCTAGCCTCTTCGGGGAAGGGTGGAACCCGCGTCGAGAGATTGCGGAGGTCGAGGCAGAGGGGTTATCACGGAACGTAGAGGGATGGTTCTTCGTTTGCATTGACAAGGTACCGCGGGGCGGCTCGCCTCGCGACCGGCTAGAGGTCATGGGGGTTGTGTATGGTTAGGGGATTGTCTTCAATGAAACAATTTCGTTTCTTGGTTCCGAGCGTCCTCCTCGTCGGCCTAGCCTGTAGCGATACCGTGGTTGACATGTCAACCTATGAGATGACTCCCCAGGAGACCAAAGAGTTTCTATCCGAATCCACGACCTTCGAGCAGGTACCCGGAACCCAGGGCAAGGCTTTGCGCACCCTCGGGGTACGCGTGGACCAGAGCTTCCTGCGCAGAGCCTTGGACGAACAGACCCTGATCGACCTCGGTGAGTTGAGCTTCCCGGAGCCCATCTCGGTGCAGGACCCCGGAGTTCCCTGTATCAAGAGTTTCACCATCAGCGCCTTGCATGTCGTCGGACTCCAGCCTTCCTATGTGCGCCTGGACCTGGACGGGGCCCAAAACCTCCTGATCACCGGGGTGAGGGTGCCGAGTGGCACACCGATCCATGTCCGTGGGCTGATTTCTTGGGAGAATTCTTGTAGTTTGAACGACCTCGGACAACTCGCAGGAGGAGGTGACCTGGGTCCCCTCGGTGGACTGGTCGACACGGCCATCGGCATGGCGGGCGTCAGCCCGAAATTGCAGGTGCCGGGAGGAGGCGGCGACCTGTTCGAAGACCTTTTCGGTGTGGATCTGCAGGATACTCCTCAGGATGATTTCGGCATCTTCGGTCAGGATGGAGAAGCGCAGGTCGATTCCCTCTTCGACGTGGACGACCAGGACCTCGAACAACTCGGGACCACCTTGGCTTCGATGAGCACCGAGGAATTCCTCGGCCAGGACCTGTTCCAGGACGACATGGTTTTCGAGGTCGACCTCCTCGACCTCGACGTGACCCTCCCGCTGCGCCCCTCGGTGATTCCTGATCCGGGCTTCTCCCGGCTCGACCTCACCGTTGTCGAAGAAGGTCTTGCCCTGTCCTTCACCCCGCGCATCACGCGCCTGGGCACCTTGCCGCCCGAAGTGGTGGACGAGCTCCTGGCTTCCGCCTTCCCCGAAGGTTTGGCCTCGGCCATGACCCAGAATGTGCGAGGACCCGCGAGCAGTACCATTACTGCTTACCTGCGCGCAACCTTGGCAGATCAGATCGAGCTGCTCCAGGGGGATTTCGATGCGACCCATTTCGATCCGCTCTTCGAACGTCTCGACGAGGTAACGCCCGCTCTTCTAGAAGGGCAACCCTTCGACCGGGCCGGGGTGCATTATCTCTTCGATTTCCACCGTGCCCAAGTCGTGGGTACGGCCCTGGAGGTAGACCTCAACGGCTTGATCTCGAGTACGGCTCCCGCGCATGCCTGTCTCGGCGACTTTGCCGCCTCGTTCGCTCCTGCTTCTGCCGCGCCCGCGGCAACGGCGACCTGGCCCGGCTACGTCGGGGGTCAGCTCGAGTTGCTCCTCGCGTCGCCCCTCGTCAACCAGGCACTCTATGCTTTTGCCAAGAACGGTTTCTTGTGTCGTACCATACCTTTGACAGAAGAGACGGTGGTGACCCTGAGCGAACAGCTCATGGAACGGCTGGTCGAGGACCTCCCCAAGGTCGGTCCAGCCTTCCCCCCCGAGGTTCGCCAGAAGACCCTCAGGGCTTTCCTCGAGGACCTGGGGGTGCTGGACATGGTTCGGAACCAGCAGATCGGTATTGCCGTCCTGCCGACCCGGGCCCCGGTGGTCGAGTTCGTCGAGGGGGGACTGCAACTCCAACAATTCTGGTTCGAGGTCTCGGTCCGCTTCGGTGAGGTCGAGATGTTGGTGCTACGGCCCCGTTTCGAGGCCACCGCAGTGCTCTCGGTGAGCGGTGGACGGCTGCTCCTGCTGGAGGTGCGAGATATCGTCGTTGGTGGGGAGGTGGTCGGTTTCGCCAGCTACGGACAGTTGCAGGGAGCCCCGCTCGATACCTTGGCGCGAACCCTGGTAGGAGAAGAGTATGGTACCCTGCTCAACCAGTTCGTCAACGGCCTGATCCAGGAACACTTCGCCGGTGGTCTGGCCATCGCCGACCTCGAGGTCGCCGGACTTGCCCTCGGGCTCGAGAACGCGACCTTCGTGCCGGGTTTCCTCCGCGCCGGTATGGTCGTTCGCTGAGCCGCTGCGACCGCTTCTCTCCACCTCGAGCCACCCTCCATAACCCTTCAGTCTTGGGTGGATTGCAGGTTGTTCTGGACACCATGTTGGGGTGGCGCCGACGGGGGTCCCCCGCCACGGTGGGTGCAAGGATGCACACCTCCAAGTGGTGCGCAGGATGCCGCACCATCGGGCGCAAGCA
>MGSU01000171.1:0-219 GCA_001799195.1 Deltaproteobacteria bacterium RIFOXYA12_FULL_61_11
GGAGGCCGTGCAGGTCGTGCGGCAGTTGAGCGTCGCGGGCGTCGACTTCTTGAAGGTCGCGCTCCAGGACCGCAGCTACAACGGACGTCCTCTGCCGATGTTGTCCCCGACGATCCTGGCGGCCGTGATGGAGGAAGCCCGTCGGCAGGAGCTCAGGGTGTTGGCGCATGCCCTCACCGGTCCTGCGTACGACCTGGCTCTCAACGCGGGTGTCGACGC
>MGSU01000171.1:271-8812 GCA_001799195.1 Deltaproteobacteria bacterium RIFOXYA12_FULL_61_11
GGGCGGGTCATGGAGATCCTATCCGAACACACCTGCCAGGGTTGGCTTGAAGGCTACCTGCTGACCGGCCGGCACGGCCTCTTCTCCTGCTACGAGGCTTTCATCCATATCATCGATTCCATGTTCAACCAGCACGCGAAATGGTTGAAAGTGACGAGGTCGGAGATCCCCTGGCGTCGTTCCATCGCTTCACTCAATTATCTGCTCACGTCCCATGTGTGGCGACAGGACCACAACGGCTTCAGCCATCAGGACCCTGGCTTCATCGACCACGTGGTCAACAAGAAAGCCGAGATCGTTCGGGTCTACCTACCTCCGGACGCCAACACGCTGCTCTCGGTGACCGACCACTGTTTGCGGAGTCGCAACTACGTCAACGTCATCGTCGCCGGCAAACAACCCGCCCTGCAGTACCTGACTATGGACCAGGCCATCGCTCACTGCAGTGCAGGGGTCGGCATATGGCCCTGGGCAGGCAGCGACCAATGTGGCGAACCAGACGTCGTCCTCGGCTGCTGTGGGGACGTTCCCACCCTCGAAGTCCTGGCCGCGACCGCAATCCTGCGCGAACGCTTCCATGACTTGAAGGTCCGCGTGGTCAACGTGGTCAACTTGATGACCCTCCAACACCCCGGCGAGCATCCGCACGGCCTCCCGGATCGCGACTTCGACCAGCTCTTCACCAGGGACAAACCAATCATCTTCGCCTTCCACGGTTACCCCTGGCTGATCCACCGACTGACCTACCGCCGGCACAATCATGCTAACCTGCACGTCCGCGGTTACAAAGAAGAAGGCACCACCACCACCCCCTTCGACATGGTCGTGCTCAACCAGCTCGATCGCTTTAACTTGGTCATGGACGTGATCGACCGCGTCCCCTCGCTCCAGGCTCGGGCAGCCTACGAGAAACAATACCTGAGGGAACGACTGGTCGAACACCGTCACTACATCCATCGATACGGCCAAGATCTGCCAGAGATCCGCGACTGGCACTGGCCCTACTGAAGCAACGCGACGTACGAGATGACGCGACCACTCGGTCCCAATGCGACCTCGAGGCAGGGGCACAATAGTCCCTGATTTTCGATATTTTCTATGTTTCTTGTTTACATTTTTTCATTTATTATTTTGTTATTCTTTAAATTATTTTTTTTATAATATTTTGGCACGTATAATGAAGTTATCGTTGTCGGCGTGGCTGTCACGGCGTGACAGTCTACTCCATGAGTTGTTTCCACTGGCCTGAAAGGAGAAGGTGCAAACCTTCTCCTTTTTGATTCGCGGCGATAGCAGCATAGGACATGGACCACCCACGAACGCGGAGGGTTATTCACAGGACACGGTAATGAGGTCACACTGTTGTACGCACAAACCGGTTGCGCTGCACGCCCACGTCGGGCAGTCGGTATCGAACCGGACCTTGTTGACGCACGTACCTTTGTAATAATGCCCCTCACGGCTGGCGCACTCGGCTTCGTTGCAGATGGGCACGCTATCTCCGTCCCCCGGTTCGCAAACCGCTTCACAACCTGCCAAGGTTGTAAAAACTCCGCCGATCTGCTGGACGCACGTCCCGGAGAGACAGCTCCAGCCGGGCTGAGGATCGATCACATCCTCAGTGGGATCACCCGGCGGATCCTCTCCACCCACAGGTTGATCCTCGGTCTCATCAACCTCGCCATCGACCACGAGATCATCCGCTCCAACCGGACCGGGCAACACCGGGGTCAACCCCTCTCCTTCGAGGAGACTATTCACCACGATCACGGTGACCGTATCCTGCGTAATCCCGGGGGGGTAACCCGTGTCCCTCGCTACAATCTCCACGGTGTAAGCTATCGCGTCAGCATCGGCCAGGGTTTCGAGAACCAGCATCCCCTGCGCGAGGTCCGCGGTCAAACCCTCCGGCGGATCGATGGCATGCACCTCGGCAAAGACCACGTCGCCTTCGGGATCATCGGCACTGACCTCCAACTCGACCCGTTGAGCCCTCCCGAGGGTCAGTTCGCGCACCTGCACGAAGATATCCGGCACATGATTCTCGGCCTTGCCGTCAAGACCATCACGCAACAAGAAGAAGGGGATATCGTCCAACTGGGCTTCCAGGAGATAAGCCTCGGCTGTGGCGACGAATACCAGGAAGGTCACCACCGGATTGACGAAAACTCCACGTAACGCACAGTGGATGGGCATCCCTCCTGTTGCAGCTCCTGCCACGTTGTTCTCGAGACGGCAACGCAGACCGCCACGCTCGACTCCTTCCTCGAGAACTGCAAGAGCCGCCACCACCGGGGTAGCAATCGAAAAGGTAGTGTCCACCGCCTCAACTACCGAGGGATCGTTGCTGATCGTCTCGCTCTGACGGAGGAAGTACCCTGCACCCCCCCTCCTCTGCAGGAACCTGGGAAGACGGCAGCGCCTTGGTTAAGGCCGAAGAGGGCAAAGCCGAAGAGGGCAAGGCGTTCGAGGGAATCGCATTGGAGGGAATTCCATTCGCGGGAATGGCGTTGGCGGGAATCGCATTGGCCGGAATGGCTTCGGCGTCAAGGGAGAGTTTCAATCCCTCTTCACCAAAATCGACCTCCTGACCGGTGGCACCGAGGCGTACCCGCAAGGCAACGAGCAAGGTAAGGTTCGACGGCAGCGCCAGATCGACACCCCGCTCGTCTAGCCTCTTGGACGCTTCGGTCTCATCCATGCGCCAAGCTTGCAAGGCATCGGCGGACAATGCGCTGGAAGGCAGCGCCATGGTCAATCCCTCTTCGAGCCGATACCCACCACCCTCCTCTTCGCTCAAGAGCTCCACCCTTAGCGGAGTCGCAGCCTCTGAAACCGCGAGGACAGGCACCGCGGCCATATCCGCAGGGTCTTCCGGTCGGGAGCCAGTATCTCTCTCATCCTCGTTAAAAATGCAGGACAACCCTGCGAGCAGCAGGGACCCACAAGCATAGAGACAGAGACGCGATCTCTTCATACCCCCCCTTCAGTACTCAGAAAGAATAACCGAGAACAACGGCGGATACCACTTCACTCCCACCCCTCCTCGGGACCATTCGATCCATCATCGGGATCCTCATCGTCGAGGTCGCCGGTTCCGATCCCCAGACCGTTCTCCGCTTCCTCGTCTCGCTTCAAGCGGCGAAACAAATACCAAGCTCCGGTCCCCAGTACGACCAGCAGCAAGAGCTCACCCAGGTATCTTTCCAAGACCCACCAGCCTCTCTTTCGATGCATTTTCCTAACACGAAAGCTCGGAGAGGGCCAAACCCGTGCGCAGATCTGACCCGGGACAGCGAGGCCACAGTGCGCCCGGGAAACGGGACGTCTCGACCCAAAATATAATATTGACGTATGTTTTCAGTTTGCATATTTTATATTAACATTTTGTATTTTATTTTAATTATTATTATCATACATATTGGCATGCATATTGAAGTTTTCGATATCGGCGTCGTTGCCACGCTGTGGCAACGTACTCTATGAGTTGTTTCCAATGGCCTGAAGGGAGAAGGTGCAAACCTTCTCCCTTTTGATTCGTGCTTTCCACGTCAATGATCACGCCGGCGAGTCTCCAAGAATTCGCTCACAGCCCCGGAAAAAGCATCCGGTTCTTCCAGGGGTGCACCGTGAGCGGACTGTTCGAACACGACCATGGACTTATCCTCCGAGCCGAGGAGGCCATAGGCCTTCTCCCCCTGTTCCAAAGGGATGACGCCGTCGTGCCTCCCCCACAGCACCAACGTCGGCAGGGTGATCTCCTCTACTTCGGACCAGAGGTCGAGCTCGTCGAGGTCTAATTTCTCGTAAACATCGACTTGGTGGAGGCTCTCAGCGAAGAAGGAATACTGTCCCAACCCATAGAACGAGAAGATCTTCCAGGACCAGGGAGAAGGCTTGACAGTTTCGTCGTAGAGATAAGCCCCGGCCTCATCGAGATGGATATAGTGCGTGGTTTCCTCGGCATCGTCAATCGCGCCGCTCTCGGGATCAATCACGGGATGTCGGTCGTACCAGGACAGAACTTCGCGCCAGCGTCCTGGCCGCTTCCCACGAGTGATGTTGTCTTCAGCTCGGAGCTTGACCCAGGCGATGGAAGCGGCGAGGTCCTCGCGTTCGTGATGGGTGCCATCCAGGTCGATCCACCCGTCGAGCATGGCTGCGCGTTCAGAATCGGCGCAAAAGGCAGTCCCAACCGCTCCTCCCCAACTCATCCCGAGCAGGAAGACGCTCCGAACATCGTACCGTTGCCGCAACAGACCGATGACCAAGGCGGTGTCCTCCACGAATTGCCCAAGGGTGACCGAGGAGGCAGGCGCATTCCCCTGTGAAAGGCCCGAGGCACGCTGGTCCCAGTACACCAGCCGGTAGCGCCGCTCCAAGCGTTCGAAGCCCCCGAGAATTTGTAGATGCTGCCCGGTTAATCCGGGCCCGCCATGGAGCAGCAAGAGGAAGAGTTTGGAGGAAGGCTCACCGCGCACCCAAATGGGCATATCCGCCCCCTTGTGACGCAGGAAGAAATAGTCGTCTCCGGCACAGCCGAGGATACCCGACACGAGCAAGAGGAGCACCGATCGGCAAAACGTCATACCGCCTCCGGTGCAAAGCCGATTTCCACGGCCAGATGGGGCAACAGGAAACCATCGAACGGGTACTGCCCGAAGAACTGCAACCGCACGAAACGGCGGCCAGCAGGCAACAACCACCCCGCGCCATGCCACCCACCGCCCAAAGCCAGGACCGGCATCACGTGGGGTCGACCGAGATCAATGACCTTCTCGAACCGCTCCCCCTGCGGGGTATAGACCGCACCGTGGACAAAGGTATGGAGGTAACCGAGGCCGCCAAGCAACTCCAGGTGAAAGGTCGAGCTCGTGGTGAAACGGTACCCACCTTCGAGACTCACTGCCAGGGCAAGATGGTTGCGGAAGTGGAAGTAGCCGCCAAGCACAGCTCCACCAACCAGAGCGTGGCGTTCTGTTCCGAGGAACCGTCGTTCCCACCCAAACCGCAAGCCGGGATGGAGGATCATCTCTCCCCAGTAGGCCGCACTGAAAGAGGATGCGGCAACAGATGGCTCGGCCGTAGCCGTTATCGGTGCCGCGGCCGCCAGCACAAAGAGAAGGACGACGCAAAGACCGCTGTGCACGGCCCTACTCCGAGCTCTGAATACCTCGCGATCATGCCCCGACCGACCCGAACTGGCAAGCGAACCTCACCCCGCCTCACCCCGTCGACCGAAACTCCCGTGCTAAGACCCGCCCCTCTCTCAACGAGAGAGTTGTAATGATTTCAAACTACTGCAATCGCTGGGTGAGGTCTCTTTGACAAGCGGCGGAACCCTCGCTAGCATGTCGAACTCGGAACGTCGCCGCGCCCGTGGCGCGGGGTTCCTCGATCGGTCCGAACCCGGAGGTTGCATGATCACGTCCCATCCCGAGAGCATATCGCTGCATCGCGCCCTGGTCCTGGTCCTGGCGGCTGGTTCGTACTGGGGGTTCTCCGAGGTGGTCCTTGCTGACCTGGCCCGCTCGAGCGGGCTACCTTACGCCGTCGACCTCGTACGCGGCTTGACCTATCTCTTGCTCGGACTGGTGGCGGCCCAACGACTCCGCCCCTGGTTCTTCCTCATCATGGCTGTCCTGGCCATCGGCACAAAATTACTCGTCGTCCCCATCCTCGGCCTCACCTTGGCCTGCAAGCTGAATGCGCAGGCTGCCTTGCTGCTCAGCGGGTTGGCCGTAACAGGTCTCGCCGCCTTTTCCGGTGGCAAGAGTCCGCGCACCGGATTTTCGCTTGTCGCCGCCTCGATCGTCGCCGGCGTCCTGGCGTCAGTTGCCTTCTATGCCGTGGGACTCAAACTCGTCCCTTGCGCTTATCTCTCTTCGTATGCCGGCGCTGCGGGTTTCCTGCGCTACCTGAGCACCGAGACAGTACCGGTGGCACTGAGCCTGGGATGCGGATTCCCGATCGGTCACCTGTTCGGCCGCTCGTACCGACCGACCGTGACACTCCGACCGGCTCTGGCCGAGGGCTTCGCTCTCATCCTGTCCGCCGCCTGCTGGCTGGCCTGCGGCTATCACTTCTCCCTCGATCTCGTTCGCTGAACTTCCGACCGTTTTCAGACCTGCACCACGGCCTCGACATGGAACCTCGGGGGGGTCTCGAGATGCCTCTTGACCGTGCACAACGAGGCAGCTCTCACTACGGCGTCCTTGTAACGTTCGGGGAACCCTGCCGGTAGCAGGACGCGCAGGGTGAGGTCGCTGACCAGCTTGCGTTGTTCGTCCCAGACCGTCGAGAGTTGGAGCGACAAGCCCTCGGTGGGAATATTCCGACCGTTCAAGAAGCCCAGTACATACAATCCTGCGCACGTGCCGAGCGAGGCCAAGAAGAGGGAAAAGGGTTCCGGCGCACTACCCTCGCCGCCGGCTTCGATCGCTTGATCCGTAGGCACGACGAAGCCCTCGAACGCCGCGTCGACCTTCTTGCCACCGGGAAAAGAAATGGTCATTTCCATGGTTCGCCTCCAGCTTCAGCCCTTCATGCCGGTCATGGTGATGCCGCGGATGAAGAAGCGTTGACAGGTGAAGAAGAGCACGATCACCGGGACCACCATGACGGCCGAGGAGGCCATGAGCAGGTGCCACTTGGTGCTGTACTCGCCTTTAAAGGTAGAGAGGCCCAGGGCCAAGGTGAACTTCTCCATATCGAAGAGATAGATAAGCGGGCCCATCAGATCATTCCAGACTCCCATGAAGGTGAAAATGGCGATGGTAGCCAGGGCCGGTTTCGAGAGCGGCAGCACGACCCGCCAGAAAATGCCGAACTCGGAGCAGCCGTCGATACGCGCCGCATCGGAGAGGTCGTTCGGAATGGTGCGGAAGAACTGGCGGAGGAGGAAGATGTAGAAGGGAACCCCGAAAAAGGCCGGCAGGGTCAAGGGCCAATAGGTATCGAGGAGGTCGAGCCACTTGAACATCTGGAAGTGAGGTATAAGCAGGACGATCCCCGGCAGCATCATGGTCGACAGGAGCACCAGAAAGAGAACCTCCCGCCCCGGGAACCGCAACTTAGCGAAACCATACGCGGCTAGGGCAGAACTAAGGAGCACGCCGAGGACGTTGAGTAACACCAGGAGCAAGGTGTTGAGCGTATAGCGGAGGAATTGGAACGATCCCAGGGCAGTAGCATAATTGCGCCATTGGAGGCCGACCCGCCGGCGCAGGTCTGTGGCGGCAACGACCATGCGGTTGCCATGACGCGGATTCTCTTCGTCCAGGATCTCGACCTCGATGCGCTCGGGTTGGACCTCGCGAAGCAGGGTTGCTGCGGTCGCGGTGACGAGACCTCGTTCCGGGGCCGTAACCCTGCCCCCTTGGAATTGACCGCTGTGGACCTTCAACAACTCGCCGTGCCGTTCTCCCTCGTCGAGCCTGACCTCGAGTTCCGCATCGAACCCGGCCTTGCGCTCACACTCCACAAAGGTACCCTCGAGGAGCACCTCGTCTAACCAGGGCACGAGGTCGGGCGGTTGACGAAAGATCTCGGATGGTTTTTTCAGCGAACTGCTCACCAACCAGAGGAACGGCACGATCATCACCGTGGCGCCGAGGAGCAGCAGTGCGTGGAGACCAGCCCTAGCGACCGGTGTCTTCGTAGTAGACACGTTTGCTCCCCAGTTTGAAGGTTAGGAGGGTCAGGGCAAGAATGATGACGAAGAGCACCCAGGCCATGGCCGAAGCGTAACCCATACGCAAGTATTTGAAAGCGTTTCTGTAGAGTGCCAGGACGTAGAACAAGGTGGCGTTGTCCGGACCGCCGTCGGTCATGAGGAAACCCGCGACGAAGACTTGCAACGAACCGATCATCCCCATGACTAGGTTGAAGAAAATGATCGGGGACATCATGGGCAAGGTGATGTGCCGGAAACGGTGCCGCCAATTGGCCCCGTCCAGCTCGGCACTCTCGTAGAGATGCGCCGGGATGGACTGCAACCCGGCCAGGAAGATGACCATGCTGCCCCCGATCCCCCACAGACTCATCAACCACAGGGCCGGCATGACCAACAGGGGATCATCGAGCCAGACCAGCTCGCCGACGAGCTTGTCGGGCAACCCGACGCCCCGCAACATCGCGTTGAGCAAGCCGTATTCCGGGTTGAAGATCCACAACCAGAGGACTGCGGAAGCCACGGCCGGGACTATCGAGGGGAGGAAAAAGATGGTCCGATAGAGGCTGATGCCCCTCACTCCGTTGTTCAACATCACGGCGACCATCAGCGCGGCGCTCAGTCCGAGTGGCACTGCTACAACGGCATAGAGAGCGGTGGCTTTCAGCGCCGGCAGGAACAGGGGATCTTCGAAGAACAACTCGCGAAAGTTTGCCAACCCGAGGAAACGAGGAGGCGAGAGCAGATCCCAGGACGTGAAGCTGATGAACAGGGAGTAGAGGACCGGGCCGAGGTGCCAGAAAAGTAGGCCGAGAATGGCTGGGGATACGAAGAGCAATCCGGTGATCGTCGCCCTGGAACGGCGGGAG
>MGSU01000172.1 GCA_001799195.1 Deltaproteobacteria bacterium RIFOXYA12_FULL_61_11
ACTCTCTCCTATACCATGACCGTCGGCGGCACGGCGACCGCCGGCCTGATCAACGCTACGGCCACGGCCGTCGGCCAGGATCGCAACAGCGGGGCCGCCACCAGCGATGCCACCCGAGCTGTCTCGGACAGTTTCACGGTGCAGCGTCCGGCGATGCTGGAGATACTCTCGGTGACCTTGGCCGACGAGGCCGTGGTCACGGTCAGCAAGGGACAGACCGGACTCCTGGTCAATCTCGTCGGACGCAACAGCGGTGGCGTGCGGGCCACTTCCCTCGCGGCCGACCTCCAGTTCAAAGCGGCCAACGGGAACCTCAAGAACACCGATTTCACCGTGCTCGCCGACGGCGGCAATCCGACCTTCCTCGAGTCCGGGGCGAGCGGCACCTTCGCCTTCACGGTCACGGTCAAGGGCACGGCCGCCTCCGGTCCGACCACCGTGGACGGCGCGCTCACCGGTACCGATGCCAATAGCGGTGCCACGCTGAGCGATGATGCGGCCAGCACCTCAGATCAGGTGACGGTCCAGACCCCGGCGGTGGTCACCCTCGTCTCGGTGACCGAGAGTTATCAAAACGTCAGCCAGGGGCAGACCGACCTTGCGCTGACCCTGAGCGTGAATAATCCGGGTCAAGCCACCGCCCTGGTCGGCACCATCGCACCCGTTTTGAAGGATGGTCTGGGCAACGATCTCAGCGGGAGCGACTACTCGATCGTCGCCGCGCCGGACAATCCAGTCAGCATTGTCGGTGGGGCTACGAGCACCTTCGGTTTCACGCTCGCGGTTGCCCCGGGGGCCACGACCGGGGGTATTACCCTGGATGGCCGGGTCACGGCTTCCGACGCCAACACCCTAGCGCCGCTCAGCGACACCTCGGCGACCACGACGGGAGCGTTCACGGTCCAGACACCTGCCCAACTGCGCGTCAACTCCGTGACCACCACGCCGTTGACGGTCAGTCGCGGGCAACAGAACGTCCTCGTTACCGTGAACGTGAGCAATCCCGGGCAAGCCACTGCGACCATCGGCAGCACTGCCCTGGGGTTTACGGATGCCCTCGCGGTCAACAGGAACAATGACTACACGGTGACTCCTGGAGAGAACCCCTCCAGTATCGCGGGCGCGGCCAGCGCCAACCTCACCTATCGCTTCGCGGTTGGCACCGTGGCGACCCTCGATCTCATCACCCTCGACGCCAGGGTGACGGGGAGCGATCAGAACAGCGGCGCAGCCCTCCTCGACAATGGCGCCGACAGTACCGATGCCTTTACCGTCCAGACCTCCGCGAGCCTGGAAATCCTTTCGGTGAGTTGTCCTGCAAGTACCGCGGTTCGCGGCCAGACCGGGCTACCGGTGACGGTCGCCATCCGCAACAACGGTCAGGCCACGGCCACGTTCTCCAGCCTCCAGCTTGCCCTGACGCGGGATGGCGGAAACGTGGATACAGAATTTATCGTCGCGGTCGATCCCGCTAATCCCACCTCACTCGCAGGAGGAGCCACGCTCAATTTCCTCTTCGATCTTACTGTCGGTGGGAGCGCGGTACCTGGCAACGTAATCCTGGATGCCGTGGCCGTCGCCGCGGATGCAAATACCGGGGGCAATGCCGGGGACAGTGGTGCCGGACAGCCCGACAGCCTGCTCGTGAAGACCCCCGCAAGCCTGGAACTCCTCACCGTGGCCGCCTCGAGAGCGCAGGTCAGCCGTGGGCAGACCGGTCTCGGAGTCACCGTGACCGTGCGCAACAACGGAACCTCCACCGCCCTGATTGGAAGCAGCTCACTGCGTTTCACCCTTGGTGGAGATGTCGGCGCTCAGTATTCGGTCGTCGCGGCTCCCGGCAATCCGACCCAGGTCGAGGGTTCGGCCCAGACCACGTTCCAGTACACCGTGGAGGTTTCCTCTGCCGCGACAGCGGGGGCTCTGGTCATCGATGCCTCGGTCGGCGGCACCGATCAACTCAGCGGTGCGGCGACCTCAGACCTTGCCGCGGCCACGCCGGCCTCGGTCCAAGTCCAGACCAATCCGGTACTGGACCTCGTCAGTGCGACGTGTGTACCGGCCTCGGTCTCTCGGGGGCAGACGGGTATTCCCTGTACGGTCGTCCTGCGCAATACCGGGCAGGCCTCCGCCGTTCTTTCCGAGGTAGCCCTGAGTTTTACCAACAGTGCCCTCCAGGATGTCGGAGCCCAGTTCGGAACCACCCCCTCTCCGGCGAATCCGACGAGTCTCGCCGGCGGGGCTTCGGCCAGCTTCTCCTTCACCGTGGACGTCGACCCTGCCGCCGGCAGCGGTGACATCGCGGTCGATGCCCGAGCCAGCGGCAGTGATGTCAATAGCCTGGCTGCCGTCACCGACCTCGGAGCCACGACAGCGGACCTCGTCGTCGTGCAAACTCCCGCGGCGGTGGCTATCAACTCGGTCAGCAGTGCGGTACTCCAAGCAAGTCCCGGCCAAACAGGCATTCTTGTGACGGTCGGACTGACCAACTCCGGCGAGGCCACAGCCAACCTCGACGGGCTCACCCTGAACGTGCGCAATGACGCCGGTGTTGGGCGCACCAGCCTCTATGAACAGCAACTCCAAGGCGCAACAGGGGTTCTCGTCGGCGGCCAGAGCCGCACGTTCTCCTTCCTGCTCGGTGTCAAGACGACGGCCATCGTCGAGACGGTCAACCTCTTCGCCGTGCCCGTAGCCACGGATGCCAACAGCGGTGCTATCGCGGCCGTGAGCGGCACGAGCGTCAAACATATTCTCGCGGTGCTCGCCCCCGCAACCCTACATCTCGAACAACTCGCCTTCCCCGCACTCCTGCAACCCTACCGGGTCAGCAAAGGGCAGAGCGGCATCTCGGTCACGGCCTTGGTACGCAATACTGGTCAGGTTACCGCCAATCTCGGAAGCGGTGGACTCTCCTTCGCTCTTGGCGGTCAGGACCGCGGACTCGATTACCAGGTCGAACCCGACGGGAGCAACGCCGCAACCCTGGCCGGAGGAGCGACCACGATATTGACGTATCAGGTGACGGTCACGTCGACCGCGCTCGTCGGTACGGTTGTCGTCGATGCCTCGATCAGCGGCAGCGATGCTTTGTCCGGGTTGACGGTAACCGATGCCGGGGTTGATGTACCGCCGAGCTGGGTGGTCCAGACCCCCGCCGCCTTGGCGATAACCGCGGTGAGCACGGTGTCGACCTCGGTGAGCAGAGGGCAGGATGGTTTGGCCGTGGGAGTCACAGTCCGCAACAACGGCACTGCCGGGGCCGATACCCTCGTCGCCACTCTGATTTTCAAGGACGGTCTGGGCAACACGCTCACCCCTGAATACACGATCACCGCGGACCCCGGCAATCCGACCTCCCTCGCAGGAGGAGCTGTCGGGACCTTCGACTTCACGGTCGCGCTCTCATCCGGCGCGACCCTCGGATCCATCAAACTCCTGGCCTCGGTCACTGGACGGGACGTCAACACCGGCCTCGGTCTGGCCGATGCCCCCACCGGGATCTACGATACCTGGACGGTCCAAGTTCCCGCTTCCTTGGGAATTACTTCTGTGGGTGTGGATCCGCTCAGCGTCAGCCAGGGGCAGCAGGACTTCGTGGTGACGGTCGAGGTGGAGAACACCGGTGGGGCAGAGGCGACCCTCGCGGCCCTGAATCTGACTTTTACCACGCTCGCCGGGATGAGCAAGACCTCGCAATACACGGTCAGCGCGGTCCCCGGGAATCCCGAGAGCATCACCGGAGGGGGGACGGAAACCTTCACCTTCGCGGTCGATGTCGCCCCGGCGGCCACGACCGGGACGCTGCGCGCGGATGCCACGGTCCAGGGCAGCGATGCCAATAGCGGCGCTCTCATCACAGATCTCGACGGTGCGTCCTCGACCGACACCTTCCTCGTCCAGACCCCCGCGGTCCTGATCCTTTCCTCCGTCCAAACCGCGCCGACAGAGGTCTCCCGCGGACAACAGGGGATCTCGGTGAGCATGGTGGTCGAGAACTCAGGTCAGGCGACGGCAAGCATCTCGGGTTCCGGGCTGAGTATCTTCGACCAGAACCAGCTCGAGAGAACCGGGTTGGATTATCAGCTCCAGAACGGAGCCAATCCGACGAGCCTCCCCGGTGGGGGAACGGGCACCTTCACCTTTACCCTCGGTGTGAAGTCCACGGCCCAAACGGGTAGCATGACTCTCGACGGTTGGGTACAGGGGACTGACGCCAACTCAGGGGCGGTCAAGAACGATACCGCGGCAGCGAGCCCCGACACTTTCCTCGTCCGCGGCGGAGCCCAGCTCTCCATCGCTTCGGTCAGCACCGTGCCGGCAACCGTGAGTAGGGGCCAGACCGGTGTAGAGGTCTTGCTGCAGGTGACCAATACCGGGGACGCGCAGGCCGTCCTCGGAGGCAGTTCCCTGGTGTTGAGCGATGCGGCCAACAACAATCGCAGTAACGAGTACACGGTCGTCCTGACCAACCCCGTCGCTACCCTGGCCGCGGGACAGAGCGCGGTCCTGGACTTCGAGGTTTCCTTAGCGCCGAATGCGACCACGGGCCCCATCACGCTCGACGGGAGCGTGGCGGGCACCGATGCCAATTCCGGAGTCACCATAGGAGACATTTCTGCCGCGGTGACCGACGTTTTCCAGGTCCAGACCCCGGCCGTGCTGAGTGTCGGGACGGTGTCGGCCCTCCCTGCCACCGTCAGCCGCGAGCAGAGCGGCATTGTTGTCACCGCGCAGGTGAGCAACACGGGCCAGGCCCAGGCGACAGGGCTCGCTACGACCTTGCTCTTCAGACAGGGTCAGGCCGACGTTGGGTCGAGTTTCACCGTGACGCCTGCGGACGACAACCCCACCGCGCTCGCGGGCGGAGCCCAAGGCACGTTCTCGTACACGGTCGCGGTAGCGGCCGGTTCGGTCCTCGGCGCGGTGACGCTGGATGCCCGGAGCGATGGGACCGAGGGCAATACCGGTCTGGGTATCGCGGACTCTGCCGCGGCTACGATCGACGTCTTCACCGTGCAACGCAAGGCAGGGTTGGTCCTCGACATCGCGACCCTGGCTCCGCTCGCTGTGAACCGCGGGCAACAGGGATTGTCGGTCTCCTTGGGAGTCAGCAACCCTGGGGAGGCTTCAGCGGTTCTGTTGAGTTCGGGTTTGACCTTCTTTACCGGGGGAGGGGCTAATGTGGCCTCCCAGTACACCGTATTGGCCGATCCGAGCAATGTCGGTACGGTCCCCGGCGGTGGAACGGTGACCCTGCGCTATACCGTGGAGGTCAGCTCCTCTGCGACCCTGGGAACCATCAACCTCGACGGCGCGCTGACCGGGAGCGATGCCAATTCCGGAGCTGCCCTGACGGATACGGGAGCGGCGAGTCCTGATGCCTTCACAGTCATGGTGCCCGCCTCTCTGGCCCTGCAATCGGCTGCGACCACTCCCCTTACTGTGTCGCGAGGGCAGGGCTCTATACAGGTGACCCTGGTCGCCACAAACCCGGGTGGGGCCCTGGTCAACCTCACCGGCGTCACACCGACCTTCCGCGATGCCGGAGGCATTCCCCAGGCTTATACCGTGACGGCGGACCCGGCCAATCCGACCTTCCTCGCAGGTGCTGCGACCGGTACCTTCAACTTCTCCCTTGCCATCCCGGCCGATGCGGTGACGGGTCCGGTCACCCTCGACGGAACGATCAGCGGCACGGACGCCAATTCGGGAGCAGTGGTCAGCGATGGCGGCGCGGCCACGACCGACTCCTTCACCGTGCAGACCGCCGCGGTCTTGCGAGTTCTGTCCTTGGCCGTCGGCCCGGCCAAGGTCAGCCAGGGGCAGAACGGGGTGACCGTGACCGTGCAGGTCAAGAACGACGGTCAAGCGGTCCTCGTGCTTGGCAACGCGACCTTAGTCTTCCAGAAGGACAGTCGCGGAGACGTGAACAACGACTATGTAGTCGTTGCCGGTGGAGGGAACCCGGCGTCGTTGTCCGCCGGCCAGGCTGCCGAGTACACCTATACCGTGCAGGTCTCGGCCTCTGCGGTGACCGGGCTCATCACCGTATGGCCGGAGTTCTCCGGCACGGACGCGAACAGCGGTACGGCTGCTGCACTTATCGGCGGCGACCTCGGCGACACCGTCCTGGTGCAAGTTCCTGCCGGTCTGACGGTGGCGAGCGCCGTGACCTTTGTTCCCGCGAGCGGAGCAACGACCGACGATATCATCCTCATCAAGCTGACCGTAACCAATCCCGGCGGAGACAGCGCCCTCAACCTCGACCCGGTGAATAGCCTCAGCCTCGAGGGTACTGCGGTCCTGGTGCAGAGCGGGGGGCCTTCGCCGGCCGTGGCCGGGACCCTGCTGGGTGGGGGAAGTCAGGTCTTCACCTATAGTTATACGGCCACCACGGCTGGAGATGTCACCGCGGTCAACGGCTTCTCTGTGGTCGGTGTGGATCAGAATCGAGGGGTTCCTCTCTCTGCCTCCAGGAATATCGCGCTCTCACCCGTGTACACCATCGTTGCTGTTATACCGCGACTGAGCGCGAAGGACCTCGTGCTCCTGGCCAGCGTTACCGAGGAGAAGGAGGCGAGTCAGGGCCAAGGCGGACTTCCCGTGACCTTGCGGTTGTTCAACGCCGGGAGAGCCCCGCTCGAGGTCTCGGGCGCGGGACTCTCTCTGCCCGTCGCGTCGACGCTGTGGAGCGCGACCGCGGTCCGGACACCAGATTCCCTCGGGCCCGGCGAGAGCGCCGTGGCCGAGTTGCGGCTCGAGCTCGGAGAGGCCTTCCCCTCCGGCCTCCATAGGGTCGGAGGTTGGGTCAGTTTCCGCGATCCGACGAACGGGGCCTTCTTCCGCAACGATGCGGTGATCCACCGCGATTGGCTCCAGGTCCTGACGAGGGCAGAGTTGGTCGTGGAACGGCTCGAGACCGAGGTCGCTTACCTCCGACCGGGCCAGGAGGGGGTGTTGTGGCAGGTGGAGCTCTCCAATCGCGGGCAAGCTCCAGCTCGCCTGGCCTCCTTCTCCCTGCGGGTACTCGGGGAAGACGGCTCCGACCTCACCTCCTCTCTCGAACTCGTGCCGATAGAGCCCTTGGACGAGGTCATGGTGTCGGGAGGAAGCCTGATCCGGCTGAATCTCGTGGTCGGAGTGGAACCCTGGTGCGGTTCCGGGTCAACCTCAATAGACGCAACGCTGGGCTTCTTCGACCTCTTCAGCGGTCGGGGGTACGAGGGGGCAACCCGTGGCTTGGCAGGGCCGGAGCTCGGCGCCCCGTTCGTCCGCACCGGGCAGGTCATGCTCCCGGAGGCAGCGGGCAACCCGATCGTGGTGCAGGATCGTCTCGTGCTGACCCATGCTCACGGATTGCTCCAAGGAATGCTGAGGGATGGAGCGGTTTCCGGATGGTTCGAACTCGGCGGCAGCTCCCTCTCGAAAGTACGAGGAGACGTCACCGGCCTGCATGTACTGAGCGATACGGGACTCAGGCGGTTGGAACCGGCTGCGGAAGAGCGTTGGAGGGAAGAGTTGCTCCGCGATCGGGTACCCCTGCGCCGAACCGACCGATTGTTGGCACTCGAACTCGACCAGGATGGTCGGGCAGAGGTGCTCCTGGCCGCTGCGGCGCAGGCAGTCGTCCTCGCCGGTTCATCGGGGTATCCGCCGGGTACCCGGGTGCCTCTTGCCGGGATCCAGGATGCCTTGGCCGGAGGTGTCGGTTGGGGGGTGCTCGCCGATCAGGCCCGGAAACTCCATCTGTTGTGGTTCGAAGAGGGGAGGCCGATGCTTCGCCTCCTCTCCGAGGGGGGCGGCAGGCGACTCATCAGGATTGGCCGCTTCGACGACACTGCCGAGCTGACGACCGTGCTCGCTTATGATGGCGAGGGCGTGAACGTGCTGCGGTTGGGAGCCGATGGGGTTCTCGTCGAACAGTTCGGCGGGGAGCATTTCGGCGTAGGCCCGGCCGACCGGTACCTGGTCGCCGATCTCGATGCCAATGGCTACGACGATCTGGTCGGTCTCCGCGACGGCAAACTCGAGCTTCTCTTCAACCTCGGCGGATGGTTCCAAGCTGTCCCGCTCCAGGTCGATGAAGGGATACAAGAGCTCGTGCTCGCCGACCTCGATTCTGAAGGAGGCCACGATCTGATCACCCTCGGCAAGAACGGGCTGACCTCATGGCGGAACGATATCGTCCTCCGCGAGGGTGGAGGACGTTGAGCGGACGAAGGCCGAAGTGGCGCTGGTGGTCCTGGAAGGGGCCGGTTGGTGACAGCCTCTCGAGGTGGGGCATATCGTCTCACCCCTGAAGTGCCGAGAAGTTCCAAAATAAATCAAGTAGATAGGCAGTAAAACTTGCCGACGGGTAATAGCTTCCGTTGGTGTCGTTTTGGCGTGCACCTTGCAAATCCACAGTCCACAGAGACCGGGATGGAGCCGAAATGACCCTTGTGACCAGCGGCAACAACCTGGAATCGAAGCGAGCGAGAGGAGTAAGGACGATGATCGGGAGCGCCGGAGTCGAGGTCGTACCTGTGCAGACCGAGACACGGTTGTCCCACCGACCCAAGGAGATCCCCATGAACACCCTGCACGAGCTCTTCCGGCGGACTTCGCTGGTGTTGTTGCTGTTGCTCGTGGGGTTGCCGGGTCTGCTCCGGGCCGATGACGCGCTGAGTCCGGAGGACGATGTCGATCCGGCGACCGGGGAAAGCCGCGCGATCGTGGAGACGGCGCGGCCGGGGAATGGGGCCAAGGGTGAGGTACCCCCCGGAGAGAAAGAGGCGTTGTCGCACAAGAGCCCGTACGTGCTCTTCCCGTGGACCACGCTCAAGGCCAAGGTGTTGAAGGTAGACGACGGCGACTCGATCGTGGTGGATATCTACACGCCGGAAGGGAAGCTGTACGCCCGCAACGAGGACATCCGACTGACCGGGTTCGACTCTCCCGAGACGCACATGGAGTACAAGCGGGAGATAGGCGGCACGGTCAAGTTCTACCGGCAGAGCCAGATCGGCGGCGAGGAAGCGGCCGAGTTCATGAAGACGCTGTTGCAGCCCGGGGACGAGATCGAGATCGTGATCCCGGACGTGTCCAAGACGGGGAAGCATTGGTACAAGACCTACGCGAAGTATCAGCGGTGCATCTACGGCCGGCTTCTGGGCATGATCTTCGTGCAGCGTGGTGGGAAGAAGGTCTTCATCCAGGAAGCGATGGCACGGGCCGGGCAGGGTTATTACTACCACTACCTGCCGGTGGATCCGACCAAGGAAGGGGTGTTCCCCGAGGAGCACTTCGAAC
Source organism: Deltaproteobacteria bacterium RIFOXYA12_FULL_61_11 (assembly GCA_001799195.1). Taxonomy (GTDB): domain Bacteria; phylum Bdellovibrionota_F; class JAHFAK01; order YA12-FULL-61-11; family YA12-FULL-61-11; genus YA12-FULL-61-11. The sequence continues at coordinate 9,295 of MGSU01000172.1, forward strand.
GGATCCGGAAGGCGGCGATCGCGGCGCAGGCCGAGGGTCTGGGCATCTGGCAACCTGCTCCGGGCGGTGTGACGAGGTTGCTGCCGCACGAGTTCCGCCGGATCGCGCGCAATAAAACGACGATGGCGTTCGTGGCCAATCCCCGGACCAAGGAGTTCGTCAGCCTGCCCTACATCCGGGTTTTCGGCAAGGACGTGGCTGGGGCGGTCAACGTGTCGACCTTCAAGGACGCGATCGACCTGGGTTACACCTATCGCATCGTGGACCCCTCGGAAGCAGCGCGGCTCCTGCCCAAAAGTTTGACCGACCTGGTCGAGACGCACGAATTCGAGCCCGAGAACCCGGATAAGGTCGGCTGGTACGAGGAAGCGGTGCTGAAGCCCGGGACGGCGTACAAGGTGAAGATCGTGCGCATCCTGGACGGCGACACGGTGGCCGTGAAGATCGCGGGCAAGAAACCGATGAAGTGGTACGCGGACGGGACGCAGTACGAGGAGTGGACCGTGCGGTTCCTGCACAACGACACGCCCGAGTCCGTGTTCCGGCCGAACCTTCCGCAGCCAGGAGGGAAAGAGGCGCGGCAGGCCATGGCCGAGTTGCTCGGCGTGGTGATCACGGACATGTCGACCGGGGAGGACGAGCAGCGCGAGGCGATCCGTCCGAAGAAGGGATTTTTCCAGGTACTCAGCCCCCAGGGCAAGGTGCTCGGGTCCTCGATCGAGGCTACTGTGACGACGGGCGTATCCGCGGTCGATAGTTACGGCAGGATCCTCGGCACGATCGAGGTCACGAACAATGGCGAGCGCAGAGGCAAGCAAGGAACCCTGGTGCTCAACTTCGAGATGGCGGAGAACGGGTTCGCCTGGCCGGCGTTCTACCTGACTCCGGGCTTCGACTGGAAGGAGTGGCGGCGGTACTCCGAGGCCTTCAACCAGGCCATCGCCAACGAGTCCGGGTTGTTCCAGCGCGAGCTCTTGCTGCAGGGCAGTATCCACGAAACCCCGTCCCAGAACCGGGCTCGCCTGAGCGGCCGGCCCTGTCAGCGCATGCTCGGAGTCCTGGGCTTCGATGAGGGCAGCGAAGAGCCGATCATCACCG
>MGSU01000173.1:0-980 GCA_001799195.1 Deltaproteobacteria bacterium RIFOXYA12_FULL_61_11
CCCGGCCTCAGAGTTCGATGATGGGCGTCTTGGGCCGACCGTTGAAGTTGGTGGCACTGGCGTTGGAATAGGCCCCGATGTTGTCCACGACCAGCAGGTCCCCGACCTCGAGGTCGGGCACGGAAGCGTCTTTCAGGATCACGTCGAAGGAATCGCAGGTCGGCCCAGCCAAGACCGCCGAGCGGAGTTCTCCTTCGCGCAAGGCGTCGATGCGGTAACGGGCGCCGTCGAAGACGATACCCGAGAAGCTTCCGTAGAGGCCATCGTCGAGGTAGTACCAGTCGATGTTGCGGCGCTTGGCCTTTCCGATAACCCGGGTGATGAGAATGCTGGAGGGTCCGGCCAGGCCGCGGCCCGGCTCGGCCAGGAGCCGCACGTGATGGTAGTAGTTCTCGAGGACCGCCGCGATCGGCGCGCAGAACTGTTCGAGGGGGATGATCGGCTCGAGGTACTGTACCGGGAAGCCGCCGCCGATGTCGATGAGCTCGAGCTTGATACCTTTGAGGACGAGCTGATCAAGCACACCCTTGAGGGTAACGAGCGTGTCGACGTAGATATAAGGATTGCTGCTCTGGGAACCCACGTGGAAAGCAATGCCGGTCGGCTTGAGGCCGAGTTGCACCGCGAGTTCGAGCATGGGGATGAGATCGGCACCGTTCAGGCCGAACTTGTACCCCAGGTCGACCACGCAATTGGGGTTGAACACGGCCACGCGCGCCACCACGCCGGCTCCCGGCGTCACCGCGGCGATGTGCCGGAGTTCGTACTCATTGTCGAAGAAAAAGGTGGTGATGCCGCGCTGCCACATCTCGCGCAGATCGCGGTCGGTCTTGATCGGGTGGGTGAAGACGACCCGGTCGGGCGTGGTCCCGGTCGCGGTGACCTGGTCGAGTTCCTCGAGCGAGGCCACGTCGAAGCCGCCTCCCAACTCAGCCACCAGGTCGATCAGGCCTTGATACGGATTGGCCTTGATCGCATAC
>MGSU01000173.1:992-8618 GCA_001799195.1 Deltaproteobacteria bacterium RIFOXYA12_FULL_61_11
CGGGGCAGGCACTCCTGCAGGCGGCGATAGCTGTCTCGGACGCGATCACGGGAGAATACCATGAGCGGTGTACCGTGCTGCCGGGTCAGTTCTTCCAGCGCAGCGGCATCGAGTTGGTCGAGCCAGACGTGGGACATGCCTACCCCCATGCAGAAACCAGGGCTCCTCCTAGCCTATACGCGAGGAGAAATCCATAAGATAGTTCTACCCGGTCGGCATTACCACCAACCCGACGCGCGCAGGATGCCCACCACCCCGACGCCGATCCAGAAGACGTTCAGGACGATATAGGCCGGGTCTTTCTTGAGCAGCGCGCACCAGCTCAAGATGACCGCATCGAGGGTGTTGATGGTCCAGACCAGGAGGAAGGGACTCGCCGAACCCATCCAACTGACCATAGAGAAGCTGGCGATGCGCATGAGCACTGCGACCATTTCGAACAACCGCAGATGGCGGACCACGATCATCCGCACCGAAGGGAAAGGGCTGGCATTTCGAGGCATTTCTTCCATCTCGGCTCGATAACGAGGCGGTGAGCGCGCAGGGAGGTCCCCCGCCGCGCTAGAGATCTTTCGCGGTCAGGTTGAATTTCTTGAGGATGCGCTGGATCGATTTGCGATCGATGCCCGCGGTCTTGGCCGCCTTCGAGATGTTGTTGTCGTTCTTGCGCAAGAGGGCGATGATGTACTCGCGTTCCCAATTCTCCAGGAGTTGGTCCTTCGCTTCTTTGAAGGGCAGATCCGAATCCGGGATCCCGAGGAACTCCCCGCTCTGCGCACCGCTACCAGACGCCGAGGCGCTCTCGGCAACGGCACCACCGCCCTTCACCACGGCCTCCGGGAAATCGGCTAACTTGAGCAGATCCCCCTGACAGAAGGTGATGGCCCGATCGATGACGTTCTTGAGCTCACGCACGTTGCCGGGCCAGTGATAGGCCTTGAGGGCCTCGAGGGCGTCCTCGGCAATGCCATTGATCTTGGTCCCCTGGGCTATCCGGCTGTTATAGGTCTCGATGAAGTGCTGGACGATCAGGGGGATGTCGTCCTTGCGCTTGCGCATCGGCGGCAGATACAGATGGACCACGGCGAGCCTGAAGTAGAGGTCCTCGCGGAAGCGGCCCTCCTTGACCTCGCGTTCCAGACTGCGATTGGTCGCGGCGACCACGCGCACATTGACGGGGATGTGCCGGTCCCCACCCACCCGCTTGACGGTACGGGACTCCAGGGCGCGCAAGAGCTTGGGTTGCAGATCGAGGTTGAGTTCGCCGATCTCGTCGAGGAACAGGGTCCCGCCATCGGCGATCTCAAAAGCGCCCTTGCGCTGGGAGATGGCATTCGTGAAGGACCCCTTCTCGTGCCCGAACAGCTCGCTCTCGATCAGGTTCTCGGCCACGGCGCTGCAATCGATGATGGTCAGGTTCTTGCTGGCGCGGTGGGAGAACCGGTGAATGGCCTCGGCCACCAGTTCTTTGCCGGTGCCGGTCTCCCCCTCGATGATCGCCGTGATGTCGGTCGGGGCGATCTTCTCGATCACGCCATAGATCTTGCGCATTTCCAGGGAGGAACCGATCATTTTCCCGAACTTGTTCTTCTTGCTCGGGAAGATGCTGATCTTCTCGTCCTTGGGCGCGAACTCGATGGCCGTGTTGCCGACCCGAATGGTGGAACCCGGGTTGGGATAGGCTTCGAGGATCTTGACGTTGTCGATGAAGGTGCCGTTGGTGCTGTCGAGGTCTTTGAGCAGATAACCCTTCTGGGTATTGGTGATCTCGGCGTGCCGCCGGGAGACCGTGCCGTCGTTGACGACCAGGTCATTGTCGCTCTTCGAGCCGATCGAGAACACCCCCTTGTCCATCATCACCCTCGTGCCCTTGGTCGGTCCGTTGGTGACCAACAACTCGCACTTCTTCAGGGTGAGCGTAATGGGCTGCTCCCCGATCCGGATCTTCTTCGTACCCTCGTCGTTCTCGATTTCGTCCATCCACGACACCCAATCGTTTGGAACAGCAACAGAATTGCCTACCCGCTTTCCAAGGGGAATGCAAACGGAATCTGCCGGACTGGGGCCTGTTTTTCTTGACAACGGCATTCCCTTCAATTGATATAGTCGGGTTTCTCTGGACGCCCATTTCCTTACAAAAATCGGAGGACCCTTCATGAAGGTCACGACCCTATTCCTGTGCTGCTACCTGGCCGCGATGCTCGGAACGACCGGTTGCGGAAGCAAGAAAGAGCCCGAGACCAAGCCCGAAGAAAAAACCGCCCCCGCACCTGCCGCGGCCGAACAAGAACCCCCTGAGACCCCTATCGAGGAAAGCTCCCCTGCAGGGGAGGACCCTGTGGTGAGCGCCGACCAACTCGCTTCGCAGTTCGAGCGGATCTACTTCAATTACGACGAAGCGTCCCTGACCAGCGCGGCGCGCATGAGCCTCAAGAAGAACGCCCGCCTGCTCATGGACAACCCCGAGGTTTCGGTGACCATCGAAGGTCACTGCGACGAGCGCGGCACCAACGAGTACAACCTCGCCCTGGGTTCCCGCAGGGCCCAGAGCGTCCGCGACTACCTCATCGACCTGGGGGTCGCCGAGTCGCGCCTCTCGACGGTCAGTAAAGGCGAGGAAGAGCCCCTGGTTCTGGAGCAGACCGATGCCGCCTTCGCGCAAAACCGCAGGGCGGAGTTCGTGCCCTCGAGGTGATCACACCACCATGCCGACCTCCCGTTTCATTCCCTATTTTCTCTGTGTGCTCGTCGCGCTCAGCTTCGCCTGCAGCGCCCGTCAGCAACAATTCCAACAACTCACCGCTCTCGAGACCTCGCACGCCGCACTCCAGAGACGCCTCGATGAGCTCTCGCTCCGCATAGAGCACCAGGAGAAGCTGCTCGAAGACGTATCCACGAGCGAGCGCGGCAACGCCGCCGACACCAGGCAGGACCTCCGGGATCTTCAGGCCGAACTCCAGGTGCTCGAAGGCAAGGTCGAACTCCACGCCCACGACCTGTTGCAGCTCAAAGAGCCCCGCACCCCGAAATCGGCGGTCAAGTCCTCCGAGCCCCCCCCCGCCGCGACGCCGGCCCAGGAGCAACGGCACCAGGAGTTGGCGAACGAGCTGTCCAAGGTGCGCGCTCAGTTGACCGCTCTGAACGAAGACGTCCAAGGCCTGCGTGCTGCCCGTTCCTTCGAGCTCGGCCGCAGCGAATACGGTGAGGGCCGTTGGGAGCAGGCGCTCGGCCAGTTCCAGCTCTTCCTCGAACACCACGGCAGCGACGACCGGGTCGACCTCGCCCGCTTCTACCTGGCCGATTGCTATTTCCAGCTCGACAACTACCTCCGCGCGATCGCGGCCTTCCAAGAGATGATCGACAAGCATCCGACCTCCTCTCGGGTCTGTCCGGCGCATTTCCGCCAGGGCATGGCCTTCTCGCGCTTGGGTGAATACCGCAACGCCAAGCTCTTCCTGGAGGACGTCCTGCACAAATGTCCGGCCGCCGCCCCGGAACGGGTTTCCGCCGAGGAAGAGATCACCCGGTTGACCAAGCTCCTCGGATCGAAGGCCGAAGCCGATAAAGGCTCGAAGAAGGGTCAGGGCGGCCGCAGCCCGAAGAACTGAGTGTTGCTCCTGGGCATCGAAAGCTCCTGCGACGAGACCTCGGTCGCCCTGTGCCGCGAGGGCAACCTCCTTTCCAACGTGGTCCACACCCAGATTCCCCTGCACCGACGCTTCGGTGGGGTGGTTCCGGAGCTGGCCTCGCGCAATCACCTGACCGCTATCCTACCCGTCCTGGACGAAGCCCTGCAGCGAGCGGGCGTGACCTTGCCCGAGGTCGAGGCTCTCGGGGTCACTCACGCCCCCGGCCTGATCGGTTCCCTCCTGGTGGGGCTGAGCACGGCAAAGGCCCTTGCCTTCTTCCTCTGCCGCCCGCTGGTCGGCGTGCATCATCTCGAAGCCCATCTGCTCTCGCCCTTGATCGAACACCCCGAACTGCAACCACCGTATCTCGCCCTCCTGGTCTCGGGCGGTCACACCCTGCTCGTGGAGGTCACGGCCGTCGGCGACTACCTGGTCCTCGGGAGGACCGTCGACGATGCGGTAGGCGAGGCCTTCGACAAAGTCGCGGTGGTCCTCGGCTTGCCCTATCCCGGCGGCCGCGAGATAGAAACCCTCGCCGGCCGGGGGAACCCGGAGGCCATGGCCTTCCCGCGCGCGAAAATGGGTCCCGGAGACCTGGACTTCAGTTTCAGCGGACTCAAGACCGCGGTGGTCCTGTACTGCCGCCGCAATCCGGACTTCCGCGACAAGGCGGCCGACCTCGCCGCCTCTTTCCAGGAAGCGGCGGTGGAGACCTTGTTGGCCAAGACCGAACGTGCGCTCGAGAAGCGGAACCTCCCCGCGCTATGCCTGTGTGGAGGGGTTGCGGCCAATACCTGCCTAAGAGAACGGGCGGCGGCCATGTCCGCCCGGCGGGGGTTGCTCTTCGCCGTGCCGTCCCCCGCGCTCTGCGGCGACAATGCCGGCATGATCGCCTTCACCGCCTGGCAAGCGCTGAAAGCCGGACGGCCCTCGCCGCTCGGTCTCGCCGCCGCGGCCTCGCTCCCCCTCCCTACCCGGCCATGCTGAACCGTAGCCAACTCAAGGCCTTGCTGGACGCCGAGAAGATCTTCCCGAGCCGCCGCCTGGGCCAATCCTTCCTCGTGGATGCCAACATCGTGCGCAAGGTCGTCGACCTGTGTGCCCCGCGTCTCGACGAGCATGTGCTGGAGATCGGGCCGGGACTGGGGGCAATCACCGCCGCCTTGTGCCCGAGGGCGGCCTCGGTCCTCGCGGTCGAGGTCGATCACCGCCTGGCCCGCTTGCTCCGCACGAGTTTGCCCGACCCCAGGCTCACGGTGCTCGAGGCCGACTTCTTAGACCTCGCACCGGCCGACTTGACCCGCGCTCAGGTGGTGCTCGGCAACATACCCTACGCCATCTCCACCGAGATCATCTTCAAGCTGGCCGAGCTCGTCCATCTCGGCCAACCCCCTCGAGGGGTGTTCCTCATGCTCCAACGCGAGGTCGCCGATCGGCTCTCCGCCCTGCCCTCGACGGGGGCCTATGGAGTGCTGACCCTCCTGGCCTCCCTGGCCTTCGAACCGGTCGAACGCTTCGCCGTGCCTCCCAATTGTTTTCACCCCCGACCCCAGGTTCCCTCGGTCTTCCTCCATCTGCGTCCCCGGCTCGTACCACTCTACGCCCCCGCCCTACGCGAGGGGCTCACCTCGCTGGTGCGCCTTCTCTTCCAACAGCGGCGCAAGAAACTGTCGACCTCCTTGCGCCGTTTTTTACCCGAGACCCGCTCGCTCTCCGACCTCGAACGCCAGCTCGGGGCCGAGGTTCCGCCGGGATGGTTCGACCGCCGCCCCGAGGAACTCCCCCTGGCCGACTTCGCCCAGCTTGCCGCTGCCTTGTGCGAGTTGGGCATCGAGCTGCCCTGACGGAGCAGGACCTCCCTCGAACTCCCCGGGACAGAAAAGACCTCTCGAAGGCGGCCTCGCGCGTTGACGAGCCCTTCCCCACCTGCTATGAGCAGGTGTTCCCCGAGCTGCGGTAGGACCATGAAATACAGCTCCTTCGGCATTTCCGACATCGGCATGAAGCGCAGCAACAACGAGGATGCGTATCTCCTCAACGACACCCTCGGCCTCTACATGGTCGCCGACGGCATGGGCGGGCATGCGGGCGGGGAGTTCGCCAGCCGCCTCGCCGTGACCCTGGTCGAGGACGTGATGCAGGTCTACTGCGGCGGGGCCGAGACCCACAGCTTCTATTTCAACGGCCTCGAGGACGTGATCTCGCCCCCCGAGGCCCTGACCCTCGCGCTCAAGATCGCCAACGAGCGGATCATCCGTTCCACCGATACCAAACCCGAACTCAAGGGCATGGGCACCACCGCGGTGGTGGTGTTCCTCTCGGCCGGCACCGCCCACCTCGCCCATGTTGGAGACAGCCGCATCTACCGGCTGCGCAGCGGAAAGCTGCGGCAAATGACCGACGACCATTCCCTGGTCAACGAACAGCTCCGCCAGGGTGTGATCACGGCCGAGGAGGCCAAGCGCCACCAGTTCAAGAACGTAATCACCCGTTCGATCGGCATCCAGGAACAGCTCGAGGTCGACACCTTCGCCCTCGAACTGCAATCCGGCGACCGCTTCCTGCTCTGCTCCGACGGCCTCTCCAACATGCTCGGCGAGGAAGACCTCCGCCAGACCCTGGCCCAGGGCGACCTCGCCTCAGCCTGCCGCCGCCTGATCGAACTGGCCAACGAACACGGCGGGGACGACAACGTCACCGTCGTCCTGCTCGAGCTCGAGGAACCGTGAGCATCGCGGCTCCCGGGGTCCGAGCGCGCCTTGGTCGGCCTTTGCGCGCTCTCCTCCCGGTCTGGCGAGCGTGGAGCACCTCCCCGTTCGCCCAGGTCCTCTTCCTCCTCCTTCCTATACTCGTGCTCCAACTCCATTGGATTCTCCGGGATGATTCGCTCATCGGCGTGGATGTCGCAAACCATCTCCTCTACGCGACCAATTTCCATGACCGCTTCCTCGAAATCTGGCAAACAGCCAGCATCTCCTTCTCCGATCAAGTACTGCAAACATTCCATTTGATGATGAACCCTGTGCGGGATAGCACCCTGTATTGGCCCAATGGGTTCAACCTCACCGTCCTCCCCTTCATGACCATATTCGGCAGGACTCTCCTTGCCGCGAAACTCACCCAAGTGTTCTATCTCTTCGTTCTGCTCCTGGCCACGTACCGACTTGGCAACATCCTCGGCGGGCACCGGGCTGGCCTCGCCTCGGTCCTTGTGCTTTTTGCCTATCCCCTCGTTTTCCTGAGCTCGCGACAAACGAACCTCGATCTACCCCTGGCTGCCGTTGTCGTTCTGGCAACCACGTTCCTCGTCAAAGATGACCTCTTCTCCCGTTGGGTGCCCTCCCTCGGATTCGGTGCTGTGCTTTGCTGGGCACTGCTCCTCAAGGGTCAGGCGCTCATCTATCTCAGCGGTCCCGTGCTCGTGCATCTCTACCTGGCCGTGCGTCACCTCAGGTTCCAGCGCTTGCTGAAACTCGCGCTCGTGGGCACTATCGCGTGCGGATTGCTCTGGTCTTGGTGGGTCAAGAGCCTGCCTACCGCCTTGTTATTCCTCAATGACCATATTTTTGCTGCAGAAAAGGCGGTCGAGAGCACCTTCTCGTGGGAAGAGAAATATTCTCTCTCGAGCATGACCTATTATCTCCGCAGCAGTTGGTCATTGCTCGGCCCCCATCTTGCGATCCTCGCCCTCCCGGCAATCCTCACAGCCCTTGCCCACTCTCCCCTGCGCAACCTGCTGGTGGTGCAATTCCTCCCCGCAGTGCTCGTCCTGAGCCTGGTATTCACCATCAAACAGGGGCGCTTCCTGCTCCCCCTGTGTCCTTTGCTCGCCACGTGTACCGGCACCTGGCTCGTGCGACTCAAACCCGGTACGGGTACGAAGATCGTCGGCATACTGGTGCTGGCCTTCTCCTGCTATCAATTCGTGGGATACAGTTACCTGCCCCGCGAACAACGAACCCTCGGGCCTCTGCAAACCTGCCCGTCTACCGAGTAC
>MGSU01000174.1:0-8517 GCA_001799195.1 Deltaproteobacteria bacterium RIFOXYA12_FULL_61_11
TCGTTGTGTTTCGCAACCACGATGGAATCAAATGCTGATGGCCTTTTCAACCTCTTTCTGCAGCTTCTGAAGGGGGCTTAAGGAAACACGAATGCTGTGCGCCTGACCTCCGATTGCGAGTTCCGACAACCGATGAACTACACGGCCGAGGAGGCTCCACAAGGTGTCACGGGCGGGCGTTCGCCTCTCCTCGGTGTGTGCTCGAGGCGCATGTTCTCCCTCCTGCTTCTGCTCCTCATCGTCTTCCTGCCGCTCGTGGCCCAGCTCTCGACCTGGGACACCTTGGCCTGGGAGAAGCACGCCCGGTTCTTCGTCGGGCACCAACTCGACGAACTCTTTTTCAATCACATCCAGTTGCAGCAGCCCACGCGCTGGGAAGCCACCATGTTCTCCTATTACTGGGGCATCTCGGGTTTCGGTGGCCACAGCTTGACCTGGAATCTCCTCCTCCAACCCCTGTTCTTTCTCTTCGGTTTCATACCCGAGGTGTTCAATCTCGCTTGCCTCTGCTGTCATCTCCTCTTCTCTTTCACACTCTTCCGATGGTCGCGCCGCCGTCCCCAGCTCGGGTCTCCTCACCTGATCCTCGCCCTGGTTATCCTCACGCCCTGGTACCAGGCCACCATGTTCTCCGGCACCTTCCTCTCCCTCTCGCTCGCTCTCTCCCTGGTCCTCCTGCTGTACTTCTTTTCTGCGACCAAGGACTACCGGCGGGGCAAGGTCCTGCTGCTCGGGCTCCTCTGTGGTCTCAATCTCTACAGTTACCTCGTCTTCCGCGTCTATTCCCTGCTCGTTCTCTTCACCTTCCTGGGGTTGTTGGTCTTCCGGAGACCCGCGCACCTGTCCGATCGCCAGGCCCTGCTAAGGATAGGGCTCTTTTTCCTCGGTTGCCTCGCGCCCTTGCACGTCAACCTCGCGGAACCCTTCACCGTCCTCGGCAACCTCTTCGCCGACAACGAAACCGTACTCCACGGTAGCCTCATGTGGGCTCATCACGATATCGCGCATGGTGCCACCCTCTGGTCGCCTTTCTGGGACAACCTCCTCGTTCATTTCTTCAACTACCAAAGCTGCCACAATCCCGAGGGCATCCCGGTCTCGCTCCGCTACCACACCCTCGAACTCGATGTCCTCCTCTTCCTCTGTTGGTGTCTCTTCCTGGGCAAATACCGCACGAGCACCCTGCTCCTCCTCTCCGGCTTTTCCGCCGCCATGCTCATCCTGCCCAATCTGCTCATGTACCCATGGTCGGTGACCCGCATTGGAGGGGTGGCCCTCCCCTTCCTCCTCGCCGCCGCTCTTGGTTTCTCCGCCTCGATAGCAGCACCACTGCCGGGCAAGCGAGCCCGGGGCGTCTTCAGAAGCTTGCGCTTCCTCTTCCTCTGCGCCGTCCTCGTCGTCCTTTTACTCAATAACCTACTTTTCTACCGCCTAGAACAGCGCCGCGACCCGTTGCTCGATTTCGCCGAGACGATCACCAGGCAGGAATATCCCTTCAAGACCGTCATCCTCCTCATCCCGAATGACAGCCATCACGGCTCCCTCAATAAAACCTTTTTATGGTCTGTGAGCCGGCGCTTCGGGGTGGAGCAGGCGCAATGGCTCAACTTGTCCACACTCAGTGAGTTGCGTCGCTTCGAGACAGTGATCTGTCCCCCTCTTCACAAGCAAGACTTGGATTTTCTGGGGGACGAGTATGCATGTGAGCTCTACACGTTGGTGCAAAGATGGGAGCGCGTCATCATCGGCGCCCTGCACTCGGAACCCACCGCAAAGCCACTCCCCCCCGGCTTCCGCTACCTCGGCAGCACAGGGCATAGCGAGCCCACACTCACCGGCGACCTGGACTTCTATCTCCTCGAGTAAGGGTGCTTCGAGAGCCGACCTCAACCCTCGCCCCGAGGTGCCCGCAGCGTGATGAGGAGGATATCTCCGCGTGGCCACAAGCGCATGGTCGGACCCCAGGTGCCGGCACCGCGACTGACAATGGCGGTCATGCTTCCTACCTGATAGCGCCCTGTCAGGAGTGGATACACCAGGCGCACCAGATATCCGAACGGCCAGAGTTGACCGTTGTGGGTGTGGCCCGAGAGCATCAGGCCCACGCCTGCTTCGGCCGCGCGTTCGGCCTGCCAGGGAGTGTGCGACAAGAGCACCGTAGCCCCCTCCGGCCTGCCGGTCAGGGTCTGGGCGATGGGATCACCCGGCAGATCGCGCCGACGATGCATGGTGAGATCTTGGATCCCTGCGAGGATGAGGCCCGGGGCAACCTTCACCCTACTGTCGCGGAGCAGTTCGAACCCCGAGACCCGAAGGACGTTTCCGCCACTTCCCCATGTACCTTCCCCGGAACGGGCTTCGTGATTGCCGAGGACGAACCACTTCCCCAAGCGCGCCTCGATCAGGGAGAGGGCCGGTACTTCGAACGAGCTGGGTTCATAGCCGTCGAACATATCGCCCAGAAAAACCAGCAGGTCAGGGCGTAACGACGAGAGTTTCTCAATGGTCCTCGAGAAGCGCTGGGCGTCGCCGGGGGAACCGATATGAGCATCGGACACGGCGAGGAGCACGGTACCGTCCAACTCCCTGGGCAACCCCGGCAACATCACCTCGTGTGACTCCACCACCGGGTCGCGCTGGCCCTGGACGAGGGCCACCACGGTCAGGACTGCACCGACGACCAGCGCTCCGCCGCGGAGCCTCGCACTCCAACGCCGCAGGAAGAAACCGAAGACCGTGACAAGCTCCACGACGAACATGGCCACGGTAAAGAGCAAGCCTGCTCCCAGGAGGTTCATCCCGAGGTAGTCGACGGCCTCACCGAGCGTGCCGAGATCCTGATGCCGGAGCAGCCGCATTTCCATGAAGCAACCCCAGAGGACCGCTCCGAGACCCCAGATAGATGTTCGAGAGAAGCCGGCCAAAACCGGCGTCGAGGCTGCCCGCCAGAGGAGATAGGCGAGCATGAGCGTGTAGGAAACGGTCAAGACTAGACCGAACATGGATACGACCGTTCTGAGAGCACCACAATACCAGGGACTCGCCTCATCGTTCTCATACCCTGAACGAACGGAGAACCGGGGGAAGCTCGGTGCAGGCCAGGAGCAACGTCCTGTTCTTGTAAGCCTTGCCCATCTGCCAGGGGAACAAGAGGGGACCTCGCGAACCCTGTTCGAGCTTGAACACTTCGTACCCCTTGGCGGTCAGTAAGGCCAGTGGATCATCCCCCGGCGGAGCGAAAAGCGGGTGCAACTCGACCACCAAAACGGGTTTCCATACCCGGAGAACGGTCTCGGCTCCGGCAAGAACCAGGCTTTCCGCACCCTCGACATCCAGTTTACACACCATGGCTCGGGGTGCGCGGGTGGCGAGCAACGCATCAAGGGTGGTGAGGGGAACCTCCACCACGCGGCCGAAACGGTTTTGGGGGGCCAGCGGCACTATCGACGAACAGGGGTTGGCAGAACCTGCCAGGCGTCGATACTTCACCCGCCCCGTTGAAGCACCGAGGGCAACCTCGTGGACCTCGACCGTATCGAGTCCGTTCAGGAGGAGGTTCTTCCTCAGGCCGGCAGCGAGCTGGGCATCCATCTCCACGGCCAGGACCGCGCCCCGAGGGAGCAAACGAGCGGCAAGGCAAGTGAAGTACCCGAGATGCGCACCGAGATCCAGGAAGAGTTCGGCTTCGCGCAGTAACAAGGGCAAGAGCGCCGTCAAGGCGGGTTCATGGCTTCTCCCAGCACCGAGGCGGTGCTGCACCCAGGCAGAGGTCGAGGCGTCCTCGCGGGCGAATTGCAACGCAACGCCGGCGACTTCGATCCTGGCCGGACTCGAGCTACGACCTTGTCCGAAGTAGCGGATCTGGTGCAACCAGACGAAGCATCCTACGAGCAAACGGTAGAGGAGATAGCCGAGCGCATGCAACAAACCGGGTCGAGCGGTGTCGGACGGTGCATCCATGACCGAATTGTGCGCGGATGCGGTTGAATGTCCAGCTCTTTCCTGGTACCCACAGCAGTTCTCTCCTTTTTCGTCAGCGGAGAACTACATGTCCTGGGGTCTCCTGCCCTACCTCGTCGTGGCCCTGGTCGATCTCGGCGTGATCCTCCTGGTCCTGATCCGGCGCCGACAACTCACCTCGGCCGAGCTCCCGAACCCGTTGGACTGCCCCCTGCGAGAACCCTGGCCCCTCGTCACCGCTGTTGTTCCGGTGCGTAACGAGGCCGAGAACATCGAAGCCTGTGTTCGTTCTCTCCTCCGACTCGAACCGCCCCTGCTCGAAATCCTGGTCGTGGATGACGGCTCGACGGACGAGACCATTTCTTTGCTCGAAGCTCTGCTCCACACCGAACCCCGAGTTCGCTTACTACGAGCCGACACCGCGATGGGTTGGAGCAGCGGCAAGGCCCGCGCGCTCTGGAGTGGAGCCCAACAAGCACATGGCGACTGGCTGCTGTTCACCGACGCAGACACCCGTCACGATCCTGGTTCGCTGTACCGGGTTCTCTCGTGGTGCCGGAAGCACGGCGTGGAAGCCTTCTCCTGCGGGGGCACCTATACCTTTCCCGACACCGCCACCGAGCTGCTCGAGACCACCCTGTACTTCATGCTCACCCTGGGGATGCCGCTGCAGCGCATCGAGGACCCCGAGGACCCCCTCGCCTGGATCAACGGCCAATACGTGCTCATCGAGTCCGCGGCCTACCGCAGGATCGGCGGGCACCAGGCCGTGGCCAAACACATCTCCGAAGACATGGCCCTTGCACGACTGGTCAAGGCAGCCAAGGTCAAACTCGCCTTCAAACCCAGGTTCCGGGCCTACCATTGCAAGAATTACAACAATGTATGGTCAGCGATGGCCGGTTGGACCCGTATCCTGGCCATGGGTTCTCCCTGGATCGGGCTCGGCCGACGGCACTTTCTCCTCTCGGTACTCATCCTTCTCGGCCTACCCATGGCCTCACCGTTCATGATACCGAGCTTGCTCCTGTCGTCGTGCTCTCTTCCCGCTTGCATGCTGGCCGTGTTCCTCTTCGGTTCCTTCGCGGGCACAGCTCTCGGACTTCGTCACGCCCTCGGTCTCCCCCTCTGGAAGGGAATTCTCTGGCCGCTCGGTGCAGCACTTGCTCTGACGGTCTACGTTCGCGCCTTCGTCGCCCGTTTCCTCCACGGCGAGGTCGTGTTCAAGGGACGCCGGGCTCCCATCACCGCCCCTGGTTCGAACGGAGGACCCGGGTCGAAAGATGATGCGCCGAAGGATTGAATGTGCTAGACGTGCGAGCATCGAACGGGAGAGGACCTGGACGGTTCCATGGATGGCATCTCCGAGCGCGAGCGCTTGCGCGACCTCCTCGGCGAGGTCCTTGCCAAGACCACCCATTACCGAGGCTACCTCGGCGATGAGCTGGACTTCCTCGCAGACCTCGGGCTCGACAGCATGAACCTCGGGCGCTTGGTCATGGAACTGGAAGAACGCCTGGACCTCTTCCTGCAAGACCTTCCCGAGGGCCCGCCCCGGACCATCGGCGAACTCCTGGACGCTATCCTCTCGCTCAGGGAACAACCGCAGTGAGCTTTCGCAATCAACCTTCGTGGCGCACCCTGGGTGACGTCCTGGTCGAAGCGGCAGAAACCAACGCCTTCGGGGTTCGCTTCTGGAGCAGAGAGGGCCGGCACCTCGAACTGACCTACCGCGACGTGTTCCAACGGGCCCGGGCCGTCGCCGGAGAATTGGTCCGCAGGGGAGTGCGTCCTGGAGACCGGGTCATCCTCGTCCTGCCCACCTCTCCGGAGTTCCTCGACGCCTTCTTCGGCTGCCTGCTCTCGGGCGCGGTCCCCTGCGCGCTGTACCCGCCGGTACGACTCGGCCGCATCGACGAATGGAAGACCAATACCGCGAGGATGATCCGCGGCATCGACGCGGTGTTGGTGCTCACCGGCAAGCGCATCTTCAACCTGCTCGGGTATCCGGTACGTGAAGCCCGCCCCGTGCTCGGCTGCGCCTGTGTCGACGAATTGGGCTCCGGCGAGCTGCTCTCGGACGATATTCCCTTGGAACCGGAAGACCTGGCCTTCATCCAGTACAGCTCCGGCTCCACCGGTTTTCCCAAGCCCGTGGCCATCAGCCACCGCAATGTCCTGGCAAATGCCGAGGCCATCCTGGCGAGTTTCCCGCTCGCGACCGAAGAAATGAGCTGTGTGAGTTGGTTACCCCTCTATCATGACATGGGTTTGGTCGGCACCGTGATCTGCGCGTTGGTCTCGCGCCGGCCCCTGACACTCCTGGCCCCCGAACTCTTCATCGCCCATCCGGTAGAATGGCTGCGGGCGATCCATGCCACCCGGGCAACGATCACCGTCGCTCCCAACTTCGCCTTCAACTATTGCTGCAGGAAGATCGAGGAGAGCGAATGCGAAGGACTCGATCTCTCCTGTCTGACCGTTGCCCTGTGCGGCTCGGAAACCGTCCACGCCGGTACCCTCGAGTGCTTCGCCCGCCGGTTCGGACGCTACGGTCTGGCGTACGAAACGCTGACCCCGGTCTACGGCATGGCCGAAGCGACCCTGGCGCTCACCTTCTCCGAGGTCACCGCTCCGCTCTCGGCGCTCCGTTTCGAAGAACATGCCCTCGACCTGGAAGGACGCGCGGTCGAGGTGCAAGAAGGAGGCGTCGAGCTGACCTCGGTGGGCAAACCCCTCCAGGGGATAGAACTCAGCGTGCGCGATCCCGGCGGAAAAGCCTGTACCGAGGGTACGGTCGGCGAGCTCTGGGCACGCGGTCCCTCGATCATGCGCGACTACCACGGTCTGCCCGCTGAAACCTCGGCCGTGCTGGTCGAGGGTTGGCTGCGCACCGGCGACCGGGGTTTCCTCTACCGGGGCGAGCTGTTCCTGTGCGGCCGTTTCAAGGACCTCGTCATCATCAACGGTCGCAACCACGACCCCACCCAGATCGAACACGCCCTCTACGAACTGGAAGCCCTGCGCAAGGGTTGCTGCGTTGCCTTCAGCCAATTCAGCGATAAAACCGGCACCGAGGAGCTCGTCGTCCTCGCGGAGGTGAAACAGCAACTCTCGATCGAGGAACTACGCCGCTTCACCGAACAAGCCCGCACCTTGGTCCAGAGCCGTACCGGCATCACCCCGGCCGTGGTCGAAGCCCTGCCCCGGGACTCCCTCCCGCGGACCTCTTCGGGCAAGATCCGCCGCGGCGAGACCCACCGGCGTTGGCTCAAACGCGAGCTCTCGCCGGAAGGCTCCTTCCGCATTTCCTCGATGCTCAAAGAACAGCTCAAAGGTCGTTACGACCAGCTCGTCTATGCCCGAGACATGCGCCGCTGCCCGAGGGAAGAGCTCTCCTGAGACCACGGGGTCCTTGGTAGAAGACAGTTCCTTCCCGCCCCCTCACACCAGCCCCGCGTATTCCCGCCTCATCTCGCCGAGCAGGACCGCCGGATCGGCCCGGTGGTTCCACAACCTGTCGAGCAGTGGGCGCAACGGCAGCGGGTGGCGACGACCGCCGGGGAGCAAGACGTGACTACCGTCTCGGACCATGCGCCCGAGCAAGTGGGCGGTAGGCAGGGCTCGGAGCACGGCGTCCAGGCGGTCTTCCGGTACGGTGCAGAGGAGTTGGTAATCGCCGTGTTCGACGAACCAGGCCGGGAGCGGACACAGACCGGTCCCGCGGATATACCGAAGGGCTCCCGGCTCGAACAGGCTCTCGTCCCACGAGAGGGATACTTCGAGGTCGTTGACGGCGCACAAATGGCCGAGGGCGGTGAGCAGCCCGTCGCTGGTGTCGATCACGGCGCTGACCGAGGAAGCGAGGAGGCGACCCTCGTCGAGCTGCGCCCGGGGCCTGAAGGCCGTATCCGGGAACTCGTCTACCGGCCTCCCGAGCAGGAAGCGCAAGGCCAGGGCCGCGGCACAGCCGAATTCGCCGACCAGAACGAGGTGCTCCCCGGGTTTCGCTCCCTTGCGGCCGACCGGCGGCAGGGTGCTGGTGCCGAGCACCGTGGTGGTCAGACTGGTCGCGACGGCGTTGGAGGTATCGCCGCCGAGCAACCAGGTTCCGGCCGAGGTCAGGGCCTCCTGTACCCCTCGGGCCACCTCGCTCTTATAGGTATCCCCGGTCCCAGCTCCCCACTGCACCGCTTGGAGGACGCCCAGGGGAACTCCCCCACAGGCGGCCAGATCGGACAAGGCGGCCATGACCGCGACCCAGCCCACGGTGAAGGGATCTCGATAGAGGCCGAAGGCCAGTTCCTCGGCCAGGCAGTCGATGCTGCTGAGCAGAAAGCCTCCTCCGGCGAGGGGGAGACACTCGCAATCGGCCTCGTCGAGACCATGCAACAACTGGGGGTGACGGCGTCCGAGGGGTACCCAGCGCAGGAGTTCGGCGATTTCCGGGATCAGGGTCACGGACATAGTCGGAGCACCTCGGGGAGACAGGTAAAAACGACCTCCGCGCTCGTGCTGACCTCGCCGTCGAACTCCAGGGGGAAGCCCTGGGCAGAC
>MGSU01000174.1:8720-12060 GCA_001799195.1 Deltaproteobacteria bacterium RIFOXYA12_FULL_61_11
CTCGGATGGCCAAGCCGGTCAGGCGGCGCCGCAAGAAACCTCGCCACCAGGAGGGCTGTTCGAAGCGACGGTTGCCGAACGCGGTAAGGCCGACGCTGGCGTTATTCACCGCGTAGGCGTCGATCCATCGGCCGGTGTCCGGCTCGAGCCGACGCACCCGGATCAGATCGGCGGACCGGGCCGCGGCGAAATCCAACCGCAAGGGCAGACCCTCGCACAGGCACCCGCCGTGCCGGTCGTAGGGCTTGTGGAAATCGTTGGAAGAACCCAGCCCGATCCCACCGAGGAGCACCCGATCGCGCTGCTCGACCGGCAAACCCATGAGGGCCTCGGCCACGAGGTTGACCGTGCCGTCCCCTCCGCACGCGGCAAGGTGGAAAGCCCTCGGTCCGGCCGATACCTCTCTCAGCCAGGCGCGCAAGGCCGACACCTCGGCGGCGCGATCCGCGAGCAAGCCTAGTTCGTGGCTCACCGCCGTGGGGTGATGCACCAAGAGCGAATCTCCCAGGCGACTGCGGCGATTGTGCACCAGACCGTGCAGGTCATAGTCCGAGAGGTCGAGCATGCCCTCAACCGAGGAGGGGTCGGATCAAGGCGGTCGCGGTGTCGCAGAGGGCCTCGGGCGAGAGTGTGCCGGGCAAGGTGTGCCAGCCCGGTTGCCGGGCCAAGCGCTGCCAACGCGGCCGCAGCACCCGCTGCAGTTCGAGGAACCTCTGGAGTTCGCCGGTCCCACCGCTCTCGTACTCACTCACCGCCTGCTTCCTCCGACCGGCTTCCTCGGGATCGAGCTCGAGATAGAGACACAGGTCCGGCTGGGGGAAGAGGGACGCCGCGAGCATGGCCTTATCCTCCTCGAGACCGAACCCGAGTTCGAACAGGGCGTATTTGTACCAGTAACCATCTGATATAATTATGTCAGGCTGCTCTCGGCAGGCCGCTTGATGAGCGGCGAGCACGGCATGGTAGAGGAAATAGAGTCGCGAGGTGGCCTGGATGCTCTGGAGATAGGCCTGGACAAAGTGCTGTTGGGAAACCTGCCCTAGGGAGAAGGCCTCGCGGACGAGGTTCAAGGTCTGCCAGGGGGAGCTGACCACGACCGAGGCCGGGGCAAGGGCTTCGCGCAGTTTCTCGCAGAGGGTGGACTTGCCGCACCCGTCCGCTCCGGTTACCACCACGTGCAGCATCTCGCCTCCGCGCTCAGTTCCGATCCAGCTCTTCGAGCAGGCTGATCACGCTAGCAAAGTCGGTCGCTCCGTGCAAGCCGGCCCTTGTTCCCGGAGGAAGCTCCGGGGGCAGAGTCGTGCCGAGGATGATGGTGCGCAGACCACAGGTCGCGGCCAACCCGTCCTTCACCGGATTGTCGCCCAGCATAACCGCTTGTTCGGGCTCGAGTCCGAGGAGCTCCAACAGCTCGAGATAATACCCGCGGCTGTACTTGCAATGGTGCATCAGGTCGCCGTGGGTGACCAGGTCGAACTCAAGGTTCTGCAGCCCGGCCCAGGCCAGGCGGAGCTCGACCAACGGCCGCGGCCACATCGGGTTGGTGGCCAGGACCAGGCGATAGCGCTGCTGCGCCCAAGCCAGGAACTCGGCCGCTCCCGGCATGGGGCCGAAGCAGGAGCCGAGGGAAGAGAAGGCCTCGAAGCTGGCAGCGCGATAGAGGCTGTCGGCTTCGTTGAACGGTCTCGAGAGCACTTTGGCCACGGCCTTTGCGGCCCGGGTCGCGTTCGGTAGCTCGTGGGACTCGGGTCGTTCTATGGCCTTACGCGAGGCGATCAGCGCGGCGATGGTCTTGCGGAGGCCGAGCCTCGGGACCATAGCTGCCAGCACGGCCAGGGTGAACCGCACGTACGAAGGCAACCGCCGGTAGGTAACGAGGGTGCCGTCCAGGTCGAGCAGGAGGTGGGTCACCCGGGTCGGCGCTGTCTCGGAGGTCCGCCGTACGAGGCCGGTCTCTCCGTCCACGACGACCTCTTCTCCCTCGGGCAGGGCGTCGAGGTCGTCGACCCCCGCCACGCAGGGCAGGCCCATCTCCCGGGCCGTGACAAAGGCGTGGGAGAGCAGGCTGCCGCTCTGGGTGACCAGGGCAGCGATGCGGCCGAATAAGACGGCCAGGACGGGATTGGGAGCCGCGGTGACGAGCACCGCTCCACTTGGTACCTCGGCCAGGGCATCGAGACTGACGAGGTGATGGATCGGACCTCCCGCCCTTCCCGAGGCCATGGGGACGCCCACGACCGCGCGGCCTGTCGACAGCTTCGGCCGAGGCGGCCTCGGCAGCTCGATCGGCATCGCTCTACCGAGATTGCGCAGATGGAGGGCTTGCCTCCGCCTTGCCAGCGGAGCGAGGCACCGGCTCGGCCTCTGCGCCTGTTCGAGGAGTTCGGGCAGGGTCAGGAAGAAGACCTGGTCGCGCCCGTCGAGGACTCCCTTTGCGACCAACCACTCGCCATAGGAGGCGGCGAGAAGTCTCGTCAGGCGCACCAGCATGCCGGAGAGTTCGTGCTGCTCTTCGTCGATCCGCACCAGGGCGCGGACGAGCTCCCGGCAGGCGCCGATAGCCCAGCGGAGAGGCCGGGGCAATGCGATCGGGGAGGTCGGGACCGAGGACTCGCCGCGTTCCACCGGGGGACCGTCGACCAGGGCCAGCAGGTCCCCCGGACGTTCCGAGAGCAAGGGCACGGCGCAATCCCAGGACGAAGAGGCATACCGACCGAGTTCGAGCAACTCCGTCCAGCCCGAGCGGGTACTCGCGAGCTCGAGGTTCTCGGCAGCGTCCCTGCCCGCGACCTCATCCTCGGCCCGACCGACCGCGGTGCGGAAGGCCGCGGCACCTTCGTCCTCTGCGAGCAACCCGCGCAACTCCCCGGCTTTGGCAGCGAGCCGCGCCGACCAGGTGTGGCCAGAAGCGCGCAACTCCCGGGCAGCGACCAGGGGGGACCACCCGAGGAGCCTGAACACGCGTTGCAGCCGCGAGCCGAGGTTCTCCTTCACCAGGAAAATGGCCAGATCGTGCAGCAGGAGTGCGCGGGTCAGGGCCTCGAGGGCCTCGGTGCGCCGCGCCAACGCTCCGCCGCCACCGACCGGGGACTCGCGGAACTCTTGTTCCAGGAGAGTCCCGCGTTCCACGACCTCTGCGACATGCCTCTCCCACCCCGAGACGATACCCCTTCCCTTCCCTCCGAGCACGAGCATCATCGCGAACAAGGCTCCCAAGGCCCGGCCCAGCTTACCGAAAGGCCACGCTGCACAAACGAGCAGACCCGCGGCGATCAAGGCCCAGAACCTCGACGTGCGCGGATCGAGGTAGGTTCGCCACTGCAAGCGAATGCCTTCTGGG
>MGSU01000175.1:0-3169 GCA_001799195.1 Deltaproteobacteria bacterium RIFOXYA12_FULL_61_11
AGCTCAGCACCGCCACAAGCAACGCCTGGAGGTATCTATGCTCGCGGAGTTCAGCGTCACTCCTCTGGATAGAGGCGGGAAGGGGCTTGGTCCGCTGGTAGCCGAATCTCTCGCCATCGTCCGCCGGAGTGGGTTAACCCACCAGCTCTGTCCGATGGGCACCGTGGTCGAGGGTTCTCTGGACGAGGTCTTCGCCGTGATCAAGGCGTGCCATGAGAACATGTTGCGGCACAGCGAGCGGGTCTCGACCTCGATCAAGATCGACGACCGCAAGGGATCCGGCGGCAGGCTTGCAGGCAAGGTTGCCTCGGTGGAGGCTGCGCTGGCGGAGAAGGGTTGAGTACCCACGGGGCCTGGGGACAGATGCGGTGCAGCGGGCCTCAGAACACCTCCCCTGCCCATAGTCGGTCCAGGAAGAGTTGCCAGGGCAGAGCGTCGATCCCGTCGATCCGGGTTTGGACCTGATCCCTGGAAACGAGGAAGTAGCGCTGGAAGATCTGCTCCTCCTGCAAGGTACGCAGCCCTTTCAGGTCTCGAGACGTTATCCTGGTAGCGGCCTTGACCTCGATAGCAGTATGGTCACCGATCACGAAATCGACTTCGGTGCCGTGTTTTGTCCGCCAGTAGCACAGCTCGTCGAAGGATCTCGTATAGCCGAGGTAGGCGCGGAGCTCCATCCAGAGGAACTGCTCGAAGCTGGTTCCGAACAGGTCGGTGTTCTCTTCCAGGACTCTCGTGCCGGTAAGGGCATGGACGACCCCGGGATCGAAGAAGTAGAACTTGGCGGTGCTCAAGGCCTTGCGCTTCTTCGTGGAGACATAAGCAGGCAACAATTTGCCGAGCAGGGTGTCCTCGAGGATGGAGAAGTGTTCCCGCACCGTCGAGACCGGTACTGCCGCATCACTCGCGATGTTCGTGAAATTGACCATCTGTGCGTTCGCAAGAGCCGCGGTCCGGAGGAAACGATGGAAGCTGGGGAGTGCCCGGACCAGGGCTTCTGTTTGAATTTCTTCCCTCAGATAGGTGTGGACATAGGCTCGGAGTTCTTCTTCGGGACTGTGGCTGAGCCACACACTAGGAAGGCCTCCGTACCGGAGGTAGCGGGCGAGGTCGAAATCCGGTAGTTCCCGGCGGGTCATGGGGAACAATTCCGCGACCCAAGCTCGGCCGGCCAGGAGGTTCACCCCACCATGCCTGAGTTTCCTAGCACTGCTCCCGGTCAGGAGGAAGGTCCAGCGATCCTGTTCGATCAACCGGTGGACCTCGTCGAGGAGGATCGGGAGTTTCTGGATTTCATCGAGAACGATGAGTTGTTGCCCCGAAGCTCTGATCATGCCTTCGAGCGCGCTGGGGTCGACGTTCAGGCGCAGGAAGGTGTCGGTGTGCAAGAGGTCGATCAACAAGGCCTTTCCCTCGAGGCATCGGCGCAACCAGAAGGTCTTGCCTACTGCCCGAGGGCCGAAGAGGAAGAGTGATTTCTTCGCCAGGAGCGTGGGAAGATCGAGGCTACGTTGCAGCGCTTGCATGGGACCCATGTTACCAACGTGAATCTGGATAATCAACAATGCAATCGCGAATTATCCGGTTTATTGGCGAGAGTGTTGTTGATTTGCCAATAGTGCCGTTCTCTGGAGAGGGACAAAAAAGGGCTGCCGAGGTTCGACCCTCTCGAGCCTTGTATCAGAACTTGAGGCTGAGCTTGCCGCTGTAGGAATCGCGGTCGAAGAGATGGTCGTACTCACCGGTCAGGGCGAAGAGGAAGAGCTTGAACTGCAGACCGGCGTAATAGTGCAGGGCCGAAGAACTCTGGTCCAGGGTTTTCTCCTGGCTGACCTGAGCAGGACCGCCCGGGATCGGAGTGGCGGGAGTGACCATGACATTGGCAGTGGCCTCGCCGCTCTGGCTGAGGAAGCCGGCGCCGCTGTAGAGCTCGATCGAAATCGGGCTCATGGCCGGCGGGAACTTGAAGGACAGGCAGAGGTTACCACCGTAGGTCGCCCCGCTGATCGAGGCGTCGGCCTTGCCGTTCGCGGCGATACCGGTAGCGGGATCTACCTGGGTGACGGTCTGTTCGAGGGTCAGGGAATACATGGAATAGGTGAAGCGCGGGGACAGGAAGAGGCCGGGTATGTAACTCAAGACGGTGCCGATCCCGGGGACCTGCTTGAGGACCTCGTCGGTGGCCCAGAAGAGGTTGCCGCCGAAGGTGTAGAAACCGATGCCACTCATGGTCGGGACGTACAGACCCTGGACCTCGAGACCCAGGCCGAAGGGCACGCCCACGGCCAGGTACACGACGGGAGCGGGGAAGTAGCCCGGACCGGGGAAGTCCTCGAAACCCGGGATCTGGCCGGTACCCTCGGTCAGGTCCTTGATGTCCGTGCCGTGGGCGGCGAGACCGGCCTCGATACCGAAGACCGTACCCTTGGAGCTGGCGCCGTTGAGCGGTCGCATGGCGAAGGCGGTGTTGCCCATCTTGACCAGGTTCTTGATGTTGTCATCGCTGAGGCTGTCGCCGAGTTCGAAGGCGAGCGCGGGTTGGAACAGCACGATGGTCAGGATTGCGATCAGTATACCCTTCATGTGTACCTCTAGTAGTCGTTCCACGAACGGGCGGGATCATAGTGAGGGAGTGCAGGAAAGGCCAGAAAAAAGTGGGTCGGGCTAGTGGTTCTTACGGGGAGTATAGGCTGCTTCAAGTTGCAACGCTTTGACATATTTAGACGACCAGTTTTGCTTGAACTTGGCCACGAGCTTGCCGACATTGAGTTTGTCCTTGAACACCACCTCGATATCGCGGGAGCGGGTGAAGTAGTCGACGCTCCAGTTGCTGGTCCCGACCAGGGCGACCTCGTCATCGACCAGCAGGTACTTGGCGTGATCGACCCTCGCGTAGGGGATGAAGCCGCTCGAATGTTCGGGGATGCTGCTGATCTTGATCTCGATATTGGGCAATACCTCGAGGCTCTTGAGCTCGTCGATGCGAGTACCCCCGGTCGACCAGTCTGCTACGAGGAGCTTCACCGAGACCTTGCGCTGGTTCGCCCTCCGGAGGGCGCGGTCGAGCTCGTCGCGATAGATCCCATCGTGACCAACCAGGGCGTAGGACATGACCTGGATCTTGAGGCTCTTCTTCGCTCCGTCCAGCAGGGCCACGAGTGCGGGCAGG
>MGSU01000175.1:3187-8605 GCA_001799195.1 Deltaproteobacteria bacterium RIFOXYA12_FULL_61_11
GGATTGAGCTCCGGGGGGCTGACCAGCGGGTAGAGGTACTCGATGCCCCTTGCCGAATTGGAGAGGGTGAGCGGTTCCCCTTGCACCTTGGCAGGGGCTGGTTTCCCCCCCGCGACAGCCCAGTCGTATTCGAAGACCCGGCCGAGAGCCGAGGCGAAGGCCGGGCTGGTCACGATCACCCCTACCTCGTGGATATGCTGCAGCGAGCGCCAGTCGAAGTTCTGACTCCCCACGAAGCTGGTGGTGTGGTCGAGGACGAAATATTTGGCGTGATTGACCCCCCCGGCGGTCTTCGAGAGGTCGGTGAGGCGCAGTTCTACCCCTTTGGCGGTTTGCAAGCGCTTCATGGTCTCCGGGTAGGTGGTGCTCATCTTCTTCTCCACCAAGACCCTGGTGGAAAGTCCGTTGCGCACGCGCGAGAGGAGCAGGTCGAGCACGGCCTCGAGGTCGGTACCGGGTTCGCTGGAGAGGTAAAACTGGTTGAGGAGTAAGGTTTTCTTTGCGCTTGCGAGCAGCTCCCGCCACACCGTCGAGGCCTCACGTACCTCGGGGCGATCAAGGTCGGTCTCGGACGGCACGCTTTCGACCAGTTCCAGAACGAGCCCCGACTCTTCCTGCGGGGAACTCGCATAGACTGACCCGGCCCAGAGAAGGATAGCTCCCACGAGCCCGAGGAGACGCGAATTAACCATCGAAGTGCCTCATGTGATAGCGGAATTGCTCGAAGTAATCGTCAAGGTCCCTGGTGAGGGTGGCCTCGGGAGTAGTGTCTCCGAGACGTTCCATCTCTTCCTTGAGCCATTCCACGCCGAATTCCTTGCGCTGATCCAAATACGTGGCGCACGCGGCGGCTATCCGCACCTGGCGGAGCAGTTCGTCCTTGCCCAGGCGTTGGTCGTCTTGGAAATACTCGACGACATTGACCAGGCGGAGGTCGAGCTTCCAGGTGCATAGGAGCAGTCCTCCGAGCTGGGGCGAGAGGACGTCGCTGAAACGTTGGAAGGTTTTCCACTCCACGGGTTCTTTTTTTTCTCCGAGCTTAGCCCGGAGATCAGCGGCCAGATTGAAGAGAAGGAGCGGACTGGACAGGGCGAACAGGGCTCCGAGGTAGGCGAACTCTTCGTAGAGCTTGTTCTTCCGCGCCAAGCGGCCGGACAAGAAGGCAGTCAGGCACGCATGTCTCCAGAGCTGGTCCGCGGTCTCGTGGTAGTCCACGCACTTGTCGAAGAATTGTTGGGAGGGCGCGGAGAAGAGGTGGGCCCTCACGTCCTCCATGCCCAAGCGTAAGACGGCGAAGTCGAGTGAGGAGGTTCGCTTGCCCTCGTTCTTCGCGGAGGTGTTGGCCGCGTTGAGTACCCGGAGGATGCATTGGGGATCACAACGCAAGAGGTCCAGGATTTCCCGCTTCTGCGTGTGTTGGACCGTCGAACGTTTGCGAATGGCCTCGGATAGGACCTTGGTCCTGGGGATGCTCAGGGGGCGTTCGAGCACCGCTTTCTTCAAATAGTCGAAGAAGACGATCTCTTGGGTGCTGAAGCTGGCAAGACCCAACCCCTCTACCGAAGTGGTGATTTGACGGAAGTAATAGAGACTGGGGTTCTCGAGCTTACTGACCGTACCCCCCTGATGATAAATATTACTCTCGCGTTCGTCCATATTCGGGCCGCCTCCTCCTCGTCCCGGCGAACTCCTTGCCTGACGATGGGAATACCACTAGAATGCCCCAGTGTACTGGATTTTCTTACTTTCGCAATCACGATGAGAATTCTGTTGACCTATCCGCCCTATCCCGGCCGCGGGACCCCCATGGTGTCGCAGAACCGCCAGTTCCAGTGGTTCTCCAAGGGCTCGCACATCTACCCGGTTCTCCTGGGTTACGCTCATGCGCTCCTCAACCGTGCCGGCCACGAAACCCTGCTCCTCGATGCCGGCCTGGAACGGCTTGGTTGGTTGGCCTACCTGGAGCGCGTCCTCGACTTCTCGCCCGAGTTGATCGCCATTGAGGTGAAGACTCCGGTCGTTCCACGGGCCTGGTGGGTGGTGGACCAATTGAAGGCCATGCTCCCGGGGTGCACGATCGCCCTGCTCGGGGACCACATCGCAGCGTTGCCCGAGGAGAGTTTCGCCCATTGCGGTGTGGATGTTTGCGTCGCCTCAGGACATTACGATCTCGAATTGCTGAACGTCTGCGCGTGGCTGGGCGGTGCTACCCCCGCTCGAGGCTCCTGGTTCCTGCGGCACGGCGACCGGATCGAGGCCGCTCTGCGTATTCCCGAGGGGGAGGAACGAGAACTCGACGAGGTACCTTTCATCGACCGCCGAGCGACCAAGGCCGTGCTGTATGGGGAAAAGTGGCGTCGTACCGATCGGTTCTTCTATATGATGGCCGGACGGGATTGTACGTGGTCGAGGTGCACCTTCTGCAGTTGGACCTCTCTCTTCCGTCCTTACAAGGTCTTCTCTCCTCAACGGTACCTCGCGGAACTGCGTCACCTGGTCGAACACCATGGTGCCCTCGAGGTCTTCGACGATGCAGGGACCTTCCCCACCGGGCCCTGGTTGGAGGAATTCGCTTCCCGGTACCGTGCGGCGAAATTTCCCCGTTCGCTCGCCCTGTCGGGCAACATGCGCATGGCCCAGGTCGACGAGAACCTCGTGCGCACCCTGGCTTCGTGTGGTTTCCGCAAGCTCAAGATCGGTCTCGAGAGTGCCAACCAGGCCACCCTCGACCGTCTGGACAAAGGGTTGCAAATCGGGCGTTTCGAACACGGCCTCCGACTCCTCGCGGCAGCGGGGATAGCCGTACACCTGACCGTGATGGTCGGTTACCCGTGGGAGGGGCCAGCCGAGGTCGAACGCACGTACCACTTCGTCCGACGCTTGATGAAGGCCGGATTGATCGAGTTCCTCCAGGCCACCATCGTGGTCCCGTATCCCGGGACCAGGATGCACGCCGAGGCCCTCGAACGCGGTTGGTTTGCCGTCGACCCGAACGAGTACGAGGCGTTCGACATGACCGCACCCGTGCTGAGGACCCTCTTCCCCTCTCCAAAAGAAGTCCACCAGGCTTGTCGCAACCTCTATACCCTGCATTTCCATCCGCTCTTTCTCGCTCGCACCGCCTTGCACTTCAAGCGTCGCGGGGGGGCTGCTTTCTTGTTGCGCGGCCTGCAAGCCATGCGCGGGCATGTACGGGACTTCTCATGATCGCCACGTCTCCGCTCCTGATCATCCTCGACGCCGCAGTCTTCGTCCTGACCTGGTTGGTCTCCTGGACCTTGCGTTGGTCCCTCGAGGGAGTTCTCGGTTTTCCGATCAATCCTCTCTCCGGCTATCTCGAAGCCTTGGTGATCCTCCTCCCGGCTTGGCTCTTGGCCTGTCAGCTCTTCGGCCTGGACGCTCCCCAACGTTCCCTCCACTTCGTCCAACGTTACAAGGTGCTGCTCCGGCGCACCTTTCTGGCTGTCGTCGTGATCATCGCGGTCGACTTCTTCGTGCCCCGCTATGAACTCGGCAGGAGCGTGGTGCTGTTCTTCGCCCTGCTCCACCTACCGGTATGCATGGCCACGCGGGATGTGGTCTCGACGCTCCTGGGTACCCGCCGCCGCGTGCGTACCCTGATCGTCGGCACCGGCGAACCGGCTACCCGGTTGCTCCAACGTCTGGAGGACCTCTACGGAGCCCTGGTCGAGGTGCGGGGGTTTGTCGCTACGCAGCCCGGTTCCGACACCTGCTGCAACCATCCCGTGTTGGGGTTGCTGCCCGAGCTTGCCGACATCATCGATCGCCACCGCATCGACATGGCCTGTATCGCTTTGCCGCAACTCGGTCGGGACGAGCAGTTCACCCTGGTCGAGGCCGTGCTTGACCGTCCGATCACGATCAAGCTGCTTACCGATAGTTACAGTGTGATGACCAGCAGTTTCGAGTTGGAGATGCTCGGAGAATTGCCGCTGGTCACCCTGGAGAACCGGCAGCGCGGCCGCTTCCGGGAATGGGTCAAGATGTTGGTAGACCGGAGCGTCGCGCTCGGTTTCCTGGCCCTCCTCTGGCCCTTGCTGCTCTGCATTGGTCTTGCCATCGTCCTCGATTCCAGGGGCAAGGTGATCCTACGGCAGTTGCGGATCGGCAAGGACGGGAAGCCTTTCCACTTGTACAAGTTCAGGACCATGGTGGCAGATACTGACCTCTACGCGGTCAGCCCCCATACGCCGGAAGATCGTCGCATCACCCCTCTGGGCAAGCATTTACGGCGCTACAGCCTCGATGAGTTGCCGCAATTCCTCAATGTCCTCCTCGGGCATATGAGTCTGGTCGGCCCTCGGCCGGAAATGCCTTTCATCGTTGAGGGTTACCGTGGATGGGAGCGTCTCCGATTGCGCGTCCGCCCCGGGATCACCGGTCTGTGGCAAATACTCGGGCGCAAGGATCTGCCCTTGCACGAGCACCTCGAGTACGACCTCTACTATGTCATGAACCACACACTGCTCCTGGACGCGATCATCTTGCTCAAGACCGTCCCGGCGCTGATCTTGCGCAAGGGGGCCTATTGACCATGCGGGTGTACCAGGATCACCTCGAACTGACGCCTTCGGACCAGGGCCGCGTCGTCACCATCGGCAATTTTGACGGATTGCACCTCGGTCATCGCCGTCTGTTCAGGGAAGTCCGCGAGCTCGCCGTGAGCAAGGGCTTGCGGTCGCTGGTCTTCACCTTCGCCGGACATTCCCGGCAACAGGAACACCAGGGGTTGTTGCAGAGCCTCGCCGAAAAGACCGACCAACTGGAGAGGCTCGGTCTCGACGAACTCTTGTACCAGCCCTTCGACCAGACCTTTGCTGCCATCGAAGCCGAGGATTTCGTTCGGCAGGTCCTGATCGAGCAGGTAGGTGTGAGAGCTCTGGTTGTCGGGTACAACTTCCGTTTCGGCCGGCAGGCCAGGGGCACCCCCGCCCTCCTGTCGGACTTCGCCCAGCAGCGAGCTTTCTCCCTGACCGTGATCGAACCGGTCCGGTGGGAAGGCGCGATCGTCAGCAGCACGGCCATTCGGCACTTGCTCCTCTCGGGTGAAGTGGAATTGGCAAGAGCGTATCTCGGCCGACCCTACCGCCTCACGGGAGAAGTCCTAGCGGGTGCCTCGCGGGGCAGGACGCTCAGCTATCCGACCTTGAACGTCTACAAGAGCGACTGCCTCTTCCCGCGTCCCGGCGTGTACGGTGGATGGGCGCGCTTGAAGGGTGCCGACCACGCAGCCATTGCCTACGTCGGTTCCTGTCCAACCTTCCGCGAAGAACGTCAACGCCTCGAGGTCCATCTACTCGACCCCCTGGCCGTCACGGAACCGAAGGAGGTGTGCTTCGAATTCCTGAACTTCGTTCGGCCAGAGCGCGTTTTTGCCGATGCCGAGGAGCTCAAAGA
>MGSU01000176.1 GCA_001799195.1 Deltaproteobacteria bacterium RIFOXYA12_FULL_61_11
GAGCGTTGGTTCCCTCGACAGCACTTCTAGCCACCGTCGCAAGACGGTGGCTTTTTTCTTCTATGAACTGGGCTTGCTCACAGGCCCATGGTCCTCTACAATTCCCACGCCTGACGACCCGAGGTAGCGTATGCCCATTATTTCCACCTTCTTCGGCATCCTCATCCGTTGTTGCGATTCCTCGCCTCTGCACCTTCACCTCACCCTCCGGTCCAGGGATGGAAGGAAAACTCCGAACAAAGGTCTTGCGCCAAAGACGGGAAGGAAAGGTCAGTGATGCCACTTGAGAAGTTTTTTACAGAAGACCCTGGATGGTATGAAAAAATAGGAGATATTCACGCACTGCTCGAGCGCGTCAAGATCAGCGAAGAACGGAGTAGCGACGTACTGCACCTGCGCAAAAGGAGCCGCATCCTCTCTATCCACTCCTCCACTGCCATCGAAGGAAACCGGCTCACCTTGGGACAGGTCACCGATGTCATCAACGGCAAACCCATCTGGGGACCGCCCAAGGACATCAAGGAGGTGCAGAATGCCTGGCGCGCGTATAACGAAATGACAGGCCATAACCCCTGGTCGGTGGGCGATTTGCTGAAGGCTCACGCCAACCTGACCGATACACTCATCGGTGAATCTGGCCAGTTCCGTACGGTCGGTGTGGCCGTGGTGCGCGGCGATGGCACGGTGATGCACCGTGGCGCTCCGGCAGAGGAAGTCCCTGCCCTCGTCGAACAACTCCTGCATTGGGGGGAAACTACCGCGGCGCACCCCCTCATCAAGAGTTCCGCCGTCCACTACATGCTGGAGCACATCCACCCCTTCCGCGACGGCAACGGCAGAATCGGACGGTTGTGGCAGACCCTGATTCTTTCCATATGGAATCCGTTATTTGCCTGGATGCCGGTCGAAACCCTGGTTCACTACAACCAGACGCAATACTACAGAGCATTGCAGGATTCGCATGCAGGCACTGTGGATTGCCGGCCGTTCATCGGCTTCATGCTCGAGGCTATTGGCAATTCCCTGTATCGCTACATTGATGTAGCAACGGAAACAACGGTCGATGTCGGTGTAAATGTCGGTGTAAATGTCGGTGTACCTGACCACATTCTGGAACTGGTGCAACGCGATCCCCGATTGTCGGCCAAGGAGTTGGCTACCTTGCTCAAGAAATCCACCCGCACCATCGAACGCCACCTCAAGATGCTCCGTGAACAGGGCCGTCTGAAGCGTACTGGTTCCGACAAGGCCGGCCACTGGGAAATCCTCGAAAAGCGGCCATGAAGAACAGAGACCTTGGACAGGAACTCATCGACAGCCTTCGGGAGATCTCTTCGCCTTTCCCCATGGCCTCACTCTCCTGGCTTGTGCTATGGTGGTAACGGTTGAGTGAGAGGACTGAACCGTGGGCATCGACGACACCTTGGCCGAGGAGATCATCAGGCGCGTGCTGCAAGTGCTTCCCGCGCGGAAGATCATCCTGTTCGGGTCTGCCGCGACCGGCACCATGACCAAGGACAGCGACATCGACCTCTTGGTGCTCACCAACGGCCCCTGCAACCGACGCGAGCTCGGCTTGGACATAGAAGAATCTCTCACCGGCCTCGGTCACTGCTTCGACATCATGGTCCTCACGGCCGAGTGGTTCGAGAACAGCAAAAAGTACATCGGAGGGCTTGCCTACCCCGCCCACCGATACGGCAGAGTGCTGTATGAAGCAGCCTGACGGTGCGGTGCTCGCAATACTCGTGACAAGCTGGTTGCAGAAAGCGGACTTGGACCTCCGTGCCGGGGATGCTCTCCTGGCCAGTGAACCGCCATTACTGTTCCCAGCGTGCTACCACTTTCAGCAGGCTGCCGAGAAATTCCTGAGCACCTTTCACGAGCATTGACATTGTCTCGCATGAATGCAAGTTGCCAACTCACCTGGGACAACACCTAGTGCCGAGCACTAGGCACCACCGGGATCGACCAGTTGCCTTTTTACTCTTCCCGCGGTGTCGAGATGGAACTCGAACAAGGCTCGATACCGCAATACAAGCATACAATATATTGTTTTCAATACAATTCATACATCTCGTGAAAATGACCCAGTGCGGCATACTTCCTGCTAGCAGCCGACCCCGAACAGCACCTCTGCAACACCCGGCCAGGCTTGCGGAGGGAAATAACTCATGGAGTACTGGAGGATCTTGTCATGGTCAGAACCATCCTGCTCAGCCTCATCGCCCTGTTGACCCTTCCGACCTATGCGGCCCTGCTCACCTGTAAGGTATTGCCGGGCCCCTATATCGGGTACCTCGAGCCGGGTATGCTTGAGACAAGCGTCTCGGTCATCCTCGATCCGGCGGGGAGGACGGCCAAGGCGACTATCTCCCTCGTCCCGAGCGATGGGCAGGATATCATGCTGTTACGCGAGGTGCAGACCATGATCCTCGAAGAAGCCCGGCCCGGCCGCGTGTACGCCAAAGCCTCAGAGATGGAGGAAGATGAGGTCATCCTGGCCGAACTCGATCTCGAGGCCAAGGGCGTCGAAGCCCGAGGAAAGACCCTCTTCGGGACTCTCTACGACGGCGGGGTCGAATTCTCCCTCGAGTGCCGTTGAAGCGCGAACACGACCTGCCCTCGACCGTCCGGCTTGACCCTCCTCCTCGGCCTCGCCTAGGATACACCCCGATCCGAGAATACGGAGTGCTGCACGGACGTGCCCACGGGAATTGGAGCAGGAAACGCGAAGGAACTGGGACGACACTTCGCCCTGATCGGCGTGCTGCTCGCATTGACCTTCGCCGCCTCACTCGACCACGAATTCGTCAACTGGGATGACGATTATTACCTCCATCGCAACAGCAGGGTGAAGGAACTGTCCCTCGGCCACGTCCTCTCCCTGTTCAACCCAAACTCCATTCACGAAGGGAAGACCTTCATCGAGTTCCTCCCCCTGCGCGACCTGACCTGGGCCATCGATTTCGCGGCCTGGGCCTATAACCCGGTCGGGTACCACCTCGGCAACGTGGTGCTGCACTACCTCACCTGCCTGGCCTTGTACCTCCTCGTGGTCGTGGCCTTCTCCTCGCGCCGACAGGCCCTGCTCGCCGCCATGCTTTTCGCTGTCCTCCCCTGCCACGTCGAATCCGTCGCCTGGATAGCGTGCCGCAAGGACCCACTCTTCCTCTTCCTGGAACTGCTCTCCATGGTCGCCCTACTGCAGTACCTCGACGGCGCATCCAGGAGCAGGCTCTGGCTCTCGGCCTTGTTCCTCGCTTTATCGCTCTGGTCCAAGTCTCTGGCCCTGACCATGCCGGCCCTTGCCGTCCTGCTCCTCCTCGCCGCCCGGCCCGCGCTGCCGTGGCGACGGTACCTTGCCCTGCTGCCTCACCTCGTCGTCGTTGTCATCTTCGCGCACCAGTTCCTCGGTACCGGTGTGGCCAAGGATCTCGTGCAGCCCGATTACGGCGGTCTGCGCGCCTTGCCCAAGGTGTTTCTGGCCTACCTGCAGGTTCAGATCCTGCCCTTCCCGCTCTGCCAACGGTACGACCTTGCAATACCCCCGGGTTGGCTCCAACTCGAGGTTCTGCTACCCGCAGCGATCCTCCTCGTACTCGTCCTCCTCACTGTCAAGGTGAGGCTGGCCCACTTCGCGCTGGCTTGGACCTTCGTCGCCCTGGTCCCGGTGCTCAATTTCGTGCCGTTCCCTATCCTGATGGCCGAGCGGTACCTCTACCTGCCTTCGGTCGGCCCTGTGCTGTTCGCTTCCTGGTGGCTCGCGAAACGTCCCCCGGCATTCTCCGCTATCATCTTCCTGGTCTTCGCCGGGTTGAGCGCCTCGCACGCCGAGGTGTTCCAAAACAGCATCACCCTGTGGAGCGACGTTCTCTCGAAATACCCCCGCCTTGGAGTGGCTCATGCCAACCTCACCTCGGCCCTCTTCGAACGAGGGCAAGAGCGGGAAGCCCTCGCAGCAGCAACAGCGGGCCTCGAGGTAGAACCGGACAACGCCATGCTGCACCTCGTCCTCGGGCACCATCACCGCCGCGCCGGCCGGTACGACCAGGCTCTCGCCTCCTATGAACGTGCCGGGCATGCACAGCAGCTCGCTTCCAAGCTCCACGCCGGACGGGGCACCACCTTCTTGCTCCAGGGACGTCTGACGGAGGCCCGGGAGGCCCTGCTTTCGGCTCTTTCCACCCCGAGCCACGACCACTACCGCGCCGACCCGACGACCTACCACAACCTGGCCCTGGTCGAGGTCAGGCTCGGACACCGCGAAGGCTTCAAGCGAGCCGTGACCGGCCTCCTCGAGACCCTCGACTTCTCGCGGCCCGAGCAGGTGATCGAAGCCGCGCATCTCCTGGCCGCGACCGGCAGGGCGACCGAGGGTCTGGCCCTCTTGGAACGCGGCAGGACCGCTTTCTCGGATCTCCGATACGACGAGGCCCTTGTCCTGTTCCGAAACCGGCTTGGTCTCGACCCCCAGGACCAAAGACCATGAACAAAGACCTCGCGACACTGCCCCAATCGATCAGCCGCCTGCGAGGAGCTCGCCTCGGCGTCGCCATGAGCGGTGGAGTGGACAGCAGCGTGGCCGCCGCGCTCCTCGTCGAAGCCGGCCTCGAGGTCCTCGGCCTGACCATGAAGCTCCTCCCCGCGGACAGCGCCCCCCCCTCGGACCACCTCGCCTCGGCGGCCGAGGTCGCACGTTCGCTCGGCATCGAACATCATGTCCTCGACCTGCATGAGGTTTTCTCTCGCGAGGTGCTCGACCCGTTCCTTTGCT
The DNA here is from genome assembly GCA_001799195.1 of Deltaproteobacteria bacterium RIFOXYA12_FULL_61_11. Lineage (GTDB taxonomy): Bacteria > Bdellovibrionota_F > JAHFAK01 > YA12-FULL-61-11 > YA12-FULL-61-11 > YA12-FULL-61-11. Next base: position 4,778 of record MGSU01000176.1, read on the forward strand.
CCTACCTGGCGGGCACGACTCCCAATCCCTGCGCCCTGTGCAATCCCAGGATCAAGTTCGGTGCGCTCTTGACGCACGCTCGAAACCTCGGTTGCCTTGGCCTGGCCACGGGGCATTACGTGCGCAAACTGGAACATAACGGACGGTACTATCTCGGCGCTCCGGTCGACCGGGGTAAGGACCAGACCTATTTCCTCTTCCTGCTCGAACAGACCGCGCTCGCCAGGGCCTATTTCCCCCTCGAGGGGATTTCCAAGACCGAGGTCCGCGCCCTGGCGGCGGCCCGCAACTTACCCGTCGCCGGACGACCGGAGAGCCAGGACCTCTGTTTCGTCCCCAAAGGCAGATATCCCGAGTTCGTCGAACAGCACCGTGCCCCCCCTCCACCGGGTCCTATCCTCGACCTCGACGGCACCGTGCTGGGTCACCATCGCGGCCTGCATCGGTACACCTTGGGACAACGCCACAGCCTGGGCCTATCCTCTCCCCGTCCACTCTACGTCGTTGCCCTCGATCCCGGCAGGAACGCCGTACGGGTAGGTCCCGAGGCCGCGCTCTACAGCGACCGACTCCGCTGTGAGCGTCTGTACCCCATGAAGGAAACCGACCTCGACGGCAGGACCTTCCTGGTCAAGGTGCGCTCCACGGCACGTCCCGTGACCGGAACGGTGACCCTGACCAACGAGGGGGCAGAAATACGCTTCGAGCAACCCCAGCGCGGCTTGACCCCCGGCCAAGCGGCGGTGCTCTACGACGACGAGGGCGGCGTGGTCGCCGGCGGCTGGATCCGCGAGGTCGGTGCGTTTACTTGAGCAGGGATTCCAACGAGGCGCGGAGGGTGTCGTTCTCGGTCTTGAGAGTCTTCATTGCGGCCTTGGTCTGGAGCTGCAACCTCGTCTGCATGGACACGGCCTCGGCATAATCGAGATCCCGCATCTTCGATCGGGTCTCCTCGGCATGGACGAGTTGGTTCTCGACCGTGGTCAGGGCAGAGCCGAGCTGGTTGCTCTTGGCTCCGATCGCCGCCCGGGTGTTCATTACCTCGGATAGGGCGCTGTCCAATCCCTCGAGCGCGTTGGCCGCACCCTCCTGGGTCGAGAGGTCGAGACTGGACACCCCGAGGGCCGAGGTCCGCAGGTCCATGCTCGGCAGGGCAATGTGCTGGTTCTCGCCCACGGCGACCGTGGTCGAGCCGCTGCCGAGGCCCTGACCGTTCAAGAGAGGTTGACCGTTGAAGCTGGTCTGGCTGGAAATGCGGTCGAGTTCCTCGTTCAGCGCTTGGAACTCCACGTTCAAGGTGTTCCGATCGCGATCGGAGAGGACTCCGTTGGAGGCCTGGAGGGCCAATTCGCGTTGCCGCTGCAAAATGTTGCCGACCTCCGAGGCTGCGCCGTCGGCGGTGTTGAGCACGGCCAAGCCGGAGCTGAGATTATCCCTGGCCTTGTTGTACTCGTTGATCTCGGTGGTGAAACCCTCGACCATCGCCATGACCGCGGCATCGTCCGAGGCGCGTTCGATGCGCTTACCGCTGGCCATCTTGCGACTGAGGTCGAGCAATTGGTTCCTGGTTTTTTCGAGATTGCCCAGGGCGGTGAGCGGCCCCTTGAGTTCCATCACCATGCCACTACCTCCCTTATTCTCGGTGAGCGCCTTGCACACGGTCTTCCATCGGTCTCTTTCGGCATACTCGGCCTCTGCCTGAAGGAAATTCTTTCAACTCGTTCGATCTCTTGAATCGATACATTCCGGCGCGAGCCGGAAGAGGCGCTCGGCGCACGCGGTGGTGCTCACCGCGAGGACCTCGAGGGGAACCCCGCGCAACTCGGCCAACCGAGCAGCGGTATGGACGACGAAGGCCGGCTCGTTGCGCTTCCCCCGACAGGGGACCGGGGCCAGGTACGGGGCATCGCTCTCGACGAGCAACCGTCCGTCCGGGACGTAGCGTGCAACCTCCTCGAGCCCACCCCCGCCCTTGAAGGTGACGACCCCGGCGAGGGAGAGACTCATCCCCAGGTCCAGGAAACGCTTGGCCCAGGCCTTGTCACCGGTGTAGCAGTGCATCACCCCGAGCTCGTCGCGGACATGCGCCGCCAGCATGGCGTAGACCTCGTCGAAAGCGTCCCGGCAGTGGACCACCACCGGCAACCTCAGTTTCGCTGCCAGATCGAGCTGTGCGGCGAAGACCTCCCTCTGCACCGGACGAGGAGAGAGGTCGTGGTGGAAGTCGAGCCCGATCTCGCCGAGAGCCGAGCAGGCACCGCGCCGAAGGGCCTCAGCCAGGGTTCGTAGGGCCGGCTCATCCACCTTCGAGGCCTCGTGGGGATGATAACCGAGGACCGGGGTAATGGCCTTGTGCCGCGAAGAGAGCGCCAGCACCGCGGCAAGGTCTTCCCCGGTATTCGCCGAGTTGAGACAGAGGACTCTGGCAACTCCTGCGGCCTTTGCCCGGGCGAGCAGCGCGGGAATTTCGGTTTCCGGAAAAGCCTCGGCACTGAGGTGACAGTGGCTATCGACGAGCATCTCCTTCTCCAGGCGGCACATCCTGCAGCCCATCCTAGGGATCGAACACCACAAAGACAAGGACTTCCGTTCATCCTTTCTGAGGCGCTAGGCAATTCCTGCCCATCGAACTCCGGCTCGGCACTACGCGCAGAAGGGCTCAGTGCAAGCTAACACTATGATAGTATTCATTTTTACGAATGGGGCCACTGATTGATCTCCTGGCCTCGGGGGAAAAATCTGCCGCTCGGTACGGCAGACTTCGAGTGCCGATCGTTCAAACAATCTTTACCAGTTGATTTCTTGTTGCTTTTTACTTGGCATTGGACTTGCGTTGGGGCGACGCAGGCAAGGGGCAGGGATCGCCTCCATCGAAACGTGTAGGGAGGGAACGCACATGGGTCTGCGCATTAACACCAACGTCGCGGCGCTCAACGCGCAACGGAACCTGTACAACACTACCAGTGGCCTCAATTCCACCTTGGAGCGCCTCAGCACCGGTCTGCGCATCAACCGGGCCGCCGATGACGCCGCGGGCATGGCCATCAGCGAAGGCCTGACCTCGCAACTCCGAGGGCTCAAACAGGTGGTGAGGAACACCGAGGACGCCATCTCCATGGTGTCCACGGCCGAGAGTGCCATTGCCGAACAGGTGGCGATCTCGCAGCGCATGCGCGAGTTGTCGGTGCAAGCGGCCAACGGCGCCATCAGCGACTACGATCGGGCCAATATCCAGAAAGAGGTCGACCAACTCCTGGCCGAGTTCGACCGCATTGCCACCCAAACCTCCTTCAACGGCGTGGCCCTGCTCAACGGACAGTTCGGGACCAAGGACCTGCAGGTCGGGACCGAGAAAGGCCAGACCATCCGCCTGACCCTGGCCAGCTCGCGCATCAACGCCATCGGCGGCGTCGCCATCGGAGACGGGGCGCAACGCGACGCCGTGGCCGGGGTCCTGACCGCCATCACCACCTTCGAGGTCAACGATATCTCCGTGACCGGCTTCACCTCGGACGGAGTCTCGGACGTCGAGGCCGCCAAGTCAGCCCTGGCCGTGGTCGCGGCCGTCAACGCCCTGTCCGGCAGCACCGGCGTCACCGCCACCAGCGAGTCCACGGTGTTCACCGCAGCCCAGGCCTTCAGCGCGGCCTGCGCCAACTTCAACTACACCAACACTGCCGACTCCCTGGTCATCAATGGGGTCAGCATCACTGGCTCGGGTTCGACCATCTCCGACGCCATCGATGTCATCAACAACTTCTCCAACCAGACCGGCGTGCGCGCCACCAGCTCGGGCACTTCCATCGTGCTCGAAGCCCCGGACGGGCGCAACATCCACCTCGAGTCCGACGCCTCGCTCACCGGCGTCAACAACATCGGCATCCTCTCCGCCGCCACCGTCGAGAAGGTCACGGCCGCGGCCGTGACCCTGACTTCGGACAACAAGTTCAAGCTCGAGGATGCGGGCGGCGGCACCACGCTCGCCTCGATCGGCATCACCTCGAACACGTATTCGATCGACGCCACGACGACGATCGACACGATCAGCCTGCTGTCCACCAGCTCGGCGGGCAACGCCATCGAGATCACGGACAACACCCTGCGCCAGCTCAACAACTTGCGTTCCAAGATCGGCGCCCTGCAGAACCGGCTGGAGAGCACGAGGCGCAACCTCTCGACCACCTACGAGAACCTGTCGGCGGCGCGTTCGCGCATCCTCGACGCGGACATCGCGGTCGAGACCGCAGAAATGACCAAGATGCAGATCTTGCAACAGGCAGGTCTTGCGGTGCTGGCCCAGGCCAACATGGCTCCTCAAGCGGTGCTCTCGTTGTTGCAATGACCTCGCGGCTCACGCCGGAGGTTTGCATACCCGGGCCCGTCCGTCCCCGCGCACGGAGTCCGGACAGCACGGGGGTA
>MGSU01000177.1 GCA_001799195.1 Deltaproteobacteria bacterium RIFOXYA12_FULL_61_11
GGGCTTCTACCAGCTCACGATAGGCAGCACAACGCTCGGCATCGGTCTCGCCCAGGCCCAACCAAGCCTCCGAGGTGTCGATGCGATCATTGCGTTCGATCCCCGCGTAGTACCTAAAGCCGCAGTAACGGTAATCGTGCGGCAGCATGCGTTCGGCGCAGTTCCAACGGTTGAGCGCGAGATACCGCTGCACGGTAAGGATCGTCTCTCTCGTGAGATCTTTCAGCGGAAGAGCCCGGTGCTGGCAATCTCCTCGCCGGGAGCTGGCGAGGGCCGAGGCTGGGTACCTGGCCTCGGCTACTACTCTACGTGCTCGATGCATTGTTCGGGTTGCACTTTGCGGCGAATGATTTAGGCTGGGGCGCTCGGATCTTCACGGGGGTTACCCATGCTCGACACCAGGATTACAGCGTTGTTCGGTTGTACCCATCCCATCGTCGGCGGCACCATGATGGACCTCTCGACACCGGAGTTCGTTGCCGCCCTATGCAACGCCGGGACCCTCGGCGTGCTCTGCTCGGCCATGTACCGCACGCGCGAGTCCTTCCGCGAGGCCCTGGAGAAGCTCGGTGACCTCACCAATCGTCCTTTCGCGGTCAATCTCAACCTCTTCCCCATGTTCTCTCCGGTCGACAACCGCGTCTACCTGGACGAAATGCAGAAGCAGGACGTGGGTATCGTCGAGACCTCGGGCATGAGCGCGCCCACCGAACTCGTGCCGCTCTTCCGCCAGGCAGGGCTGCGTTGGGTGCACAAGTGCGTGGGGGTGCGGTATGCCAAGAAGGTCGCCGAACTCGGTGCGGACGCGGTCACGGTCGTCGGATACGAGAATGGCGGGGCCACCGGGAAATTGGAGATTGGTACCTTCGTGCTGGTACCGGCGACGGTGGAAGCGGTCTCGATACCGGTCATCGGCGGGGGCGGGGTGGCGGGCGGCCGTGGGTTGGCGGCCATGCTCGCGCTCGGCGCCGAGGGAGCCATCGTCGGCACGCGTTTCCTGCTCTCCGAGGAATGTCCGGTCCACCCGGCACTCAAACGGGCCCTGTGCGAGGCCAGTGAACTCGATACCAATATCATCATGCGTGCGGTCAACTTCCCGCACCGGGTGTGGATGAACGAACCGGCCAAGAAGGCCTTCGAGCTGGATCGCCCGGACTGTGATCTGGCCTCGATCATGCCCTACGTCAGCGGCGAGGCTGCCCGGAGGATGTATCAGAGCGGTGAGCTCGATGCCGGTACCGTGTCCTGTTCCCAGGGCGTGGGCATGATGCGTGAGATCAAACCCCTCAAGATCCTGGTCGAGGAGATGGTTGGAGAAGCCTCTCGCATCCTGGGGCGCTGAGGAGAGGTTGCATGCGGCCGGGTAGGGGCTGCTCAATTCGTCTTCGGCAACACCTCTCGGGCGTAAAGGGCCACGATCTTGTCGGCGCAGTGGCCGCAATAACCCTGATGCTCGATCAAACGGTTGCGGAAATCCTCGAAGGTGTCGAGGTCCTCGGGAGCGACCTTTCCCACCTCGGCCAAGCTGCGCATGGCTTTGCGCAACTTGATCACGAAATCACCTTGATAGTCCTCGAGATACCGTTTGACCGCGGTGAGCAACTCCGGCTTCTTGACCTTGAGGCGGGCGACCAGCCAACTCATGCTGTCGGCCTCCTGGACCTGGCCCTGCTTATCGCGGATGTCCACGATCAGGGAGAGCAACCTCGAACGGTAATCCTCGGGTTTGTCCTCGAGGTAACTCTCGATCTTGTCGAGGAATTCTCCGTTCGCGGGGAGGTCCTTCTGGGAAAAGCGGTCCCGTGAGCTCTCCTTCTTGATCGCCCTGGTCAGCTCCCGCAAGTAACGCTCCAGCACTTGGTTCTTCTCGAGGTCGCCCAAGCCCATGGCCTGTTCGACGTCCTCGATGAGGAAGCCGTAGTATTCCTTGGTCAGTTTTTCGAGGAACGAGAGGTAATTGTCCAGCTTCTCCGCGGTCTGACCCTTGTCCTCGTTGATGTTGGCGCGGATCGCGTCCATGGCCAGGAGCGGGTCGATGCACTTGTCGTGGCTGCAACGCTCGGTATGCACGGTGCAGATATCGTTCATGAGCACGAAAGAAAGCAGGTTCTGGAAATACCGCGGGTCGAAGCCGATACCCAGGCCCTCGCCGTTCTTGGTTGCAACGATCATGGTGGCTCGGACGTCGAGCTGCCTACCTCCGACCTTGAGGGTGTCTCCGTTGTAACAGCGGTATTTGTCGTAGATCAGGTCGGCGTCATAGCGCTGCGATTCGTACTCTTTCCTGATCTCGAGAGAGTGGCGGCGGCCCTTCAGACCCGCGATGGCCGTGGTCGCGCTGTCCTTCTCGACTATGTCGTCGGTCAGCCGGCTCATCACCTCGAAACCTGCGATGCAACGGAAGAGGTGGGGCGAGAAGTGGACCTTGGGATAGACCGTGTGGTTGAACTCCTTCTGGTAGATCTTGGCCTCCTCGTTGGCGATGAGGAGGTGGGGGATGTCGTAGGTGATCAAGCGCGAATTGAAGGCGTCGTCCTCCAGCGAGAGGAGCATGTCGTACTGGAGCGGGTTGGTGTGCCCGATCAGCACCTCGTCCACCTCCATCTCCGGGCAGTTCCCCGGCTTGACGATGTGTTCCTGACTGGCGCTCATCAGGCGTTTGAGTTTCTGGCTGAGACCGTACTTGCTGACCCCGCGGAAGATCTCTTTGACTTCCAGGAGGCCGCGGTTGGCAACGTTCATCTCTCCATCGAGGAAGAACTCCTTGCGCCGCAGGTGGGCGGGACGGGCACCGTCGGGTAGGGTGTCCACGGCATAACCGACCAGACCCTGGATGTCCTCTTCCATGAGGTTGTCGATGACTCCGATGCCGACGCGGTTCGCCCGGGAGATGCTGGTTTTCTTGACCCGGACCTCCTCCAGGACCTTGCGCAGGTTGCCCTTGTGCTGCTCTCGCAAGAGATTGTAATGCTCGTTGCAGAACGGGCAGAGGTCCCCCTGGAGCTTCTGGCCCAGCCATTTCTCGTAGTGCGGTTCCAAGTCGACGCCGTCGGGCACATCGCGTAGCAGTCGGTTGAGGAGGTGCAAGGGTTCTTCGTTGATCGGGCAGACGGTGACATTATACTTTTGATTCAAGGTGTTACTTCCCTCGGCAAAGCCCAAGAACTTGTCCTTCTCGCTCCAGTCCAAGGTATAGAACGACCCCTTCGCCGTCTTGGAGTATTCCTCGAGGCCGCGTTTGAAGAGGTTGACGATGGTGCTTTTGGCGCTGCCCTTGGGGCCGTGCAGGATCAGGATGCGATGGGAGAGCGAGGAGTTGTCGGCGGCCGATTGGAAAAAGGCGATGAGTTCCTCGAGGTTGAGGTCGATGCCATAGACCGCGTTGAGGCCGCGGTCGAAGGGGTCGTCGAAGAGGTTGTAGCGCAGGAGCTCGCTCTCGCCCAGGCGGATGGTGCGCGTCCCGAAGGACTGGAGCATGGCGTACATGCGGCTGAAAGCGTTCTGGACCAGAGCAGGATTGCGCCGTATCAGCTCGAGGTATTGCTCGAAGCCGATACAGACGTTCTCGGTCTCGAAATGGTGTTCCGAGGCCTCGGAGAGCCGGTCGAGGAGCTTGCTGATCTGCTTGTCGGACATGCGGTGCCTCACTCGCGCGTGGGATGAACCACCATAGCGGAAAAGCAGCGTCGGCTCAATGGGGATCGGTTGGACGTGGGTAAACCTTCAGTCTTGACTTGGGTAAGGGGTCCTGTCGCCTCTCACACCGACGCCGCTGCATCCTGCGCGTCGCTTGGAGGTCCGCATCCTTGCGGTCGCCCCCACCGTGCTCATGCTTGCGCCCGATGGTGCAGCATCCTGCGCACCACTTGGAGGTGTGCATCCTTGCACCCACCGTGGCGGGGGTCCCCCGTCGGCGCCACCCCAATGTGGTGAAAAACAACCTGCAATTCACCCCAAGACCGAAGGATATTGAACTAGTGGAGGGAGGTGTCTTGGAACAGATTCTCGTCGACGGATGAGAAGGATCTTCGCACGGGATTCTTGATGCCGAGCGGGCTCTCCAGTATGATCCCCTAAGGTGAGCAACTGGTCTTGCACCATGACCCTCGAAGCCCTCAAGCAATTGGCCGAGTCCCTGCCGTATCTCGACAAGCTCCAGGCCAGGGACTACCTCAACGACCTCATACGCTCCGACGAGGAGGCTTCCAAGGATGCGCCGCTGAGCGGACAGGAAAAGCGCCGAAGCCGTCGTTTCGAGGTCGATATCAGCGCCACGGGCATGGTGTTGCGCGAGAGTATCCAGACCAATGCCAAGCGTTTCAACACCAAGATCCTCGATCTGTCCCGCGAAGGGGTGCGCTTCCTCACCAGGCAAGCCATAGCCATGCGCGAGCTGTGTATCCTCAGCTTCCGCCACCAGCAGCTCGGCTTCAAGAAGATCTACGTGGAGATCCTGCGCATCAAAGAGCAGCAGAAGGGGCAGGACACCATGTACGAATACGGCGGCATCGCCGTGGACGAGGGCAGGGTCGAATTGTACCTGGTCTCGCTCGAGCGCGGGAAGCTGCTCGACCAGCGCATCTCCAGCCGCAGTCGCTTCACGGTCCTGGCCTATGTCCATTCCTCCTATAAACAAGCCATCACCTCCCTCGAACGCGAGGGGTTCACCGTCCGTTCGGTCGACAGTCGGCAGCGCATTCTCAAGGAGTTGATGGACACCTCCTGTGATTTGGCCATCCTCGACGTGGACCTCATCGGTCCGGAACTCGACAAGCTGGTCACCTCGCTCAAGCGCTTCCGTCAAGACCTGATGGTCTTCGCTGTCTGCGGGAATCCCGAGACGCAGAAGGAAGTGCTCGATCAGAAGGGCATCTACGAAGTACTCCATCGCAAGACCTCCCAGTTCGAACTCGGATACAAGATCGACAAGGCCTTGCGGCACGTCATCATGTCGGACTGGAATTTCCTGACCAAGACCAAATTACGCATGTTGGTCTTCTGCGGGGACGATCCCACTGCGGCTCGTATCGACGAGCACCTCCACTCCATGCGCTGTTTTACCCTGGTCCATCGCGCCGACCGGCCGGTCGCCGAATTCATCCGAGACCGTGGTGTCGGCGAATTCGACTTCTTCTGCTTCGATGTGCAGAGGTTCCTCAAGAATGACTTTGTCAAGCTCTCCACCTTGCTGGAAACCCTCTCCATCCCAACCATCGCCTTCGATGTCGACGACCACCGCAAGAAGGTCGCGCTCGGCTACCATTTCGACCAGTTCGTCCAACTCCCCCTCTCGGGGGTCCTGCTCGAAGAACTCCTCCGGGCAGCCTATGTCTCCAAGATGTGGCGCAATCGCTGAAACACGTGTTTGGGTGGCACCTATCTCCTCATCCCTGCCTGACGACGTGACGCCGTTCTTGTTCGACCTATGGTACGTGCTGTAGGCAGCCGAGAAAACCAAATACCCAACAATCAGCGTCAATAGGTAAACCAAGAAACCATTCCTTGCCTGGGCTGCAGGTCGGATCTAGGACGAGGCCGAGAGAAACTGAAGTATGAGAACCCATATGTTGCGCACTCACCTGATCTTGTTCCTGCTCCTCTTCGCGCTGCCGATGCAGCTCCACGGCGCGAGCGTACATCTCCCGGTCCGTAGCGAAACCCACGCACCATTTGTGTGTACCAACACCGAAGTCGCTACCGAGCATGGCGAGCTCGAGACCTTCCAAGGCAAGGTCCGATTGGTCCACTACGGTCTCGTGCCTCGAGAGAACGCTGGGCTCGAGGGTAGAGGACTTGCCTGCCCCGAGGAGGATGAGCTCGGCTCCCTACTCGAGGGAACTGTACCGGCCCGCTATTCCTATTACTCCGGCAACCCCGGCTATTTTTCCCTCGACCCCCTGGAGCTGGAGGTCCCGGAGGGCTATGCGCTGTGGTTCGTCCTGGAATACGAGACCTGGACCGGCGACTGCACGACGGGTACCCCCTATCATCTCGTCCTCGGTCTTCGCACCCGTCCCTTCTTCGTGGAGACCCGATGACCAGGCGGCGCGAGGAGAAGAGACTTCGTCCGATGGTCGAGAGACGGCAAGCTGCATCCGGCGAGAGCGAGGACGACTGTTTCGTCGATCACTATGAATTCTGCCCCCCGCCAGGTGTAACAGCGCAGCCTCAGCCCACACCGGTACCCGCCGGAGAGGGAGCTTCGAAGTCGACGGGCGAGCCCGACGAGGTCGAGCGGGGATCCTCGATATCTCCCCTGTGACCCCTGGTGCCCGGAACTTCTCCGCGGGGCTGTTCGTCGAAGGAGGAGATATGGTATTCTTCACCCTATGGAACGGCCCTCTCTCCTCAGCTCTTCCCGAGTGCTCCCCTGGTGGTTGGCGTACTCTTTGTTCCTCTTGCTCAGTTGCGGCGTAGAGCCCCTGATGGTCGACGACGGGACGAGGACTCCGGTCCACAACCCGGCCGGACCGCCGCAGACGGTGATCCCTCCCGAGCAACCAACGCAGACCACGGGAAGTGAACTTCCCTCACCCCAAGAAGGAACCCAGGGAACCGGTACCCTGCCCACCGCGCCCGAACGACCTGCACCTGTCCTGCCCACCGAAGTCGAGGAAGTCGCGACAACCCCCTCACCGGTCACTGAGGGAACTCCGACCTTTGCGGAGCCCAGGGATCTGGCCGCGCACCTGCTCGAACGCGCGGCCCACCCCGAGGCCTATCCCGATGCCGGGGTGCTGCGGTTCCGCAACTCGGCCGAGAGCCAGCAGAGCTTGACCCAGTTCGTTGCCGCGGGGGAGGCGTCCCTGAATGCCTCGAACCGGCCCCGGGCTTCGACCCCTCTCGACTACAAACTGCTCGAGGCCATCCTAGCGGTACTCGAGGCCGGTCTGGACCTGGAACTCTGGGCCATGACCACCGGAGACCACATGACCGGGAGTGCGCATTACTCCGGTCTGGCGGTAGACCTGAAGAGGGATCTCGCCGTCTACGCGTTCTTCTTCGAGCAGCGCGTCGAGTTGTGCATCGGGAGTCTGATCACCATGCCGCGGAGTTCCTGGCCCGAGGGAACCCATAACCTCTACAACGGCCAGTACGGCAATGCGGATGCCAGTGGGCATACCCAGCATGTCCACGTTTCGGTGATGGAGCGTTGTCCCTGAGGCGAGAGGACCCGACGGTCGAGTTCGAGCCGTTCCTCACCGACCTTCGCCGAAGACGAAGGCGCCGAGACGTTCGGCCATCTCGCCGGAGGTCTTGGTGATGATGGCGTTGAGGGCTTTCTGACGGGCCTCGGCCAACGTGAGGTGGCCCTCCCGGCCGCTGTCGACGACCGAACCGAGGGTCTTCTGGTCCTTGACTGAGATCAGAGCGAAGTCGCTCTGGAAGCGGACGTAGACATAGGTCGGGTCAGGGCGGTCGGCTTTTTCTATGCTGACCGTGCCCTTGACCAGGAGATCTCCCCCCTTGCCGCTGGTATCGACCACGAAGCCGGCCCCGGTCAGGCCCTCGACCAGGGCAGCGCGGATGGTCTCGGCCTCGTCGCCCGTGACTTCCACGGCGATGATGAAGTCCTGGTAGAGCATGGTCTCGAGCTTGCCGGTGAGGCTCTCGAGGGTCAGCTCCGTGGGCATGCCCACCCCAGCCTTGGTCACGATGGCGTATTCGGAGTTGGCCGCCTCGCGCTGGAGCATGAGGGTGATGGCCTTCTTCAGGGCCTTGATGCGTTGGACCTTGTCCGAAGTCGCCTCTGCTCCGACGACCAGCTTGCCTACCTCGTCGTCGAGGTTCGAGATGCGCTGCATCAGGCTGTTCCTCATCTTGGCGCGGTCGAGGACGGCCAGGGCGTACCACACCCCGCCCTGTTCGAAGGTCTCGGCCACGATCACCCCCTCGAGGGTCTTGTCGGTGGAGGCCTTGGTCACCTCGTCGAGGGCGGTCGACATCGTCTCGCTCTGGCCTTTGTCGCTGAGCACCTGCAAGGCCTTGGTGTACACCTGGGTTGTGGAGGCGATATACGTTTTGAAGATCTTGGCGATCTCGGCGCGGGCACTGTCCCTCGCCCCGTCTTCGCTCTGGCCGCGGCCGACTCCGGTCATGTAGCGATCGAAGGGGTAGCGACCGGAGCTGCCGTGGATCCACTCCGGTGCGCGGGCCGCGCATGCGAGGACGAGGCTGAGGAACAGGTAAGGGATAGACGCCTTCATGGATCGACTCCGCATCAATTGATCGACTGGTAGGCCAGGAAACGGTGTTGGCCGGGCTTGAGCTCGAGCTTGCCGAGCTGGCGGCCCCAGCCGTTGGAGAGGAGCACCGAGTAGTCATAGGTGCCGGCCGGCACGGTCAGCCGGGCCATCTGGACCTGGGCCGGCAGGGTTCGCCAGCAACGGAGGTCGGCTTGTTCGGAGTATTT
>MGSU01000178.1 GCA_001799195.1 Deltaproteobacteria bacterium RIFOXYA12_FULL_61_11
CAAGCCGACGGAACCCTGTTCTCGGTGCTGCCGCGTTGGGGTATTTTCTACCAGCCCCTCGGTTTCCTGATCTTCCTGGTGGCCATCTACGCCGAGACCAACCGCACCCCCTTCGACATCCCCGAGGGCGAGAGCGAGATCGTGGCCGGCTATTTCACCGAATATTCCTCGATGAAGTTCTCGATGTACTTTATGGGCGAGTACGTGGCCATGGCAGTCTGGAGCGCCGTGATCGTGACCCTGTTCTTCGGGGGGTACGAATTACCCTGGCTCACCACCGACAGGCTCTACGGCCTGACCGGTGCCCTGTTCGGCGCCTTGATCCAGTTCGGCGTCTTCCTCGCCAAGATGGCTGTCTTCCTCTTCCTCTTCGTTTGGGTCCGTTGGACCCTGCCGCGATTCCGTTACGACCAGCTCATGGCCCTGGGTTGGAAGGTGCTGGTCCCGTTGGGCCTCTTCAACGTGGCGTTGACCGGTGTGCTCATGGTGCTGTTCTGACGCGGGAGTGCTTCGATGGAAAAGCGGATGCCCACGAACGATGACTACTACGTGGTGGAAACCGACGAACGCTCCCCGAGCGTGAGAGTGTACTTGCTGGCCGTACTGCAAGGACTCTTCGGGGTGACCCTTCGCCACTTCCTGCGCAACCTGTTCGGGGGGAAGCAGGACATGCCGACCATCTCCTACCCCGAGGAGCGACGGCCCATCCCCGAGGGCTACCGCGGTAAACATGTGCTCTACCGCCGCGCCGACGCCCCGGACAAACCGCGTTGCGTGGCCTGTTTCATGTGTGCGACGGCCTGTCCCGCCCGCTGTATCACCATCGAAGCGGGAGAGTACCAGGACGGTGACCGCATCGAGAAGTACCCGGTCCGCTTCGAGATCGACGGTTTGCGCTGCATCTACTGCGGGATGTGCGAAGAAGCCTGTCCCAAGGACGCCATCGCCCTGACCTCGTTCTACGAGACCGCGGCCTACACCCGCAAGGACTGCTATTGGACCAAGGAAGACCTGCTCGAATCGATCGAATCCATGCGACGGAGGTCCTGAGGTGGGTGCCGAGAGCTTTTTCTTCTATCTGTTCGGCGTGATCGTACTGGCCGGAGCCTTGGGCGTCGTGGTGATGTCCAACCCGGTGTACAGCGCGATCAGCCTCGTGCTGTGTTTCTTCGCCCTGGCGGGGGAATACGTACTCCTCCACGCGCACTTCGTCGCCGCGGCTCAGGTGTTGGTCTATGCCGGGGCGATCATGGTCCTATTCCTCTTCGTGATCATGCTCATGAACCCGACTCCGGCAGATGCGAGGGAAGCCGGCGGTAGCGCTCTGCTCGGCTGGTTGCTCGGCGGCCTCTTCTTCGCCGCGATCTTCGTGGCGCTGATCACCGCTCGGTTGCCTGGTTCCCTCCCCGTGCGCAGCGAAGTGTCCGGGTACTTCGGCAGTGTCGAACAGATCGGCGCCGAGCTGTTCACCCGCTATCTCTGGCCCTTCGAGACCGCCGGAGTGATCCTCCTGGTCGGCATCGTCGGCGTGGTGGTGCTGGCACGACTTCACCGCAAGGAGGGCTGACATGAGCTGGTTACCCGAACTACAACATTATGTATTACTCGCGACGGCCCTGTTCTTCATCGGCTTGATCGGCGTGTTGACCAGGCGGAACGCCATCGTCATCTTTATGTCCATAGAGCTGATGCTCAACGCGGCCAATCTCTGTTTCGTCGCCTTCAGCCGCTACCTGGGTTCTCCGGTCGGTCACCTCTTCAGCTTCATGGTCATGGTGGTGGCTGCCTGCGAGGTCGCGGTCGGACTGGCGATCATCGTGCTGATCTTCCGCGAACGCCGGTCGGTGAACGTGGACGACGTGAACATCATGCGTTGGTGAAGGCTCAAACCTTAGGAAGGGCAGGCAATGCACTCGGTCAGCTACCTCCAGTACATCCCCCTGTTTCCCCTGCTCGGAGCGCTGTTGTGCGCGGTGCTCGGACCTCGGCTCAAGCCCGCGGCAGTGGGGGCTCTGGCCACGGTCATGGTCGGGGCAAGCTTCGCCGTCAGCGTAGCGGCTTTCTTTGAGGTCCGCTCCGGGCATCAGGCCTTGCAGACAGTACTCTATACCTGGAACGCGCTCGGCGGGTTGACCGTGGACGTGGGTTTCCTGTTCGACCAACTCTCCGCGGTCATGGCCCTGGTGGTTACCGGGGTGAGCACGCTGATCCATCTCTATTCCATCGGCTACATCGCCCACGACCGCTCTCCCTGGCGTTTCTTCAGCTACCTCAACCTGTTCGTCTTCTCCATGGCGCTCCTGATCCTGGGCAACAATCTGCTGGTCATGTTCGTCGGTTGGGAAGGCGTGGGTCTCTGCAGCTACCTGCTGATCGGTTTCTGGTACGACGGCTGGATGAAGGAACCCGGCGGCCAGCGCGGCATGGCCAACTCGGTGGCCGGCATGAAGGCCTTCGTGGTCAACCGTATCGGTGATTTCGGCTTCCTCCTGGCCATCTTCCTCATCGTGGTCACCTTCCTGCCAAAGGTCGCTGATGGCCGGGTCCTGGATTTTGCCGTTTTGCGCGCCTTGATGGAGGGCGGTATTCCCTCCGGGATTGGTCTCGGGATCATCACGACGATCTGCTTACTGCTGTTCGTCGGGGCCACGGGCAAGAGCGCCCAGCTCCCCCTGTATGTTTGGTTGCCCGACGCCATGGCCGGTCCGACCCCGGTCAGCGCCCTGATCCACGCCGCGACCATGGTCACGGCCGGGGTCTACATGGTGGCGAGGATGAGCTTCTTCTACATCCAATCGCCCACGGCCCAGCTCGTTGTCGCAGGGGTCGGTGCCGCCACGGCTCTCTTCGCCGCGACCATCGGTTTGGTCCAGCGCGATATCAAAAAGGTCCTGGCCTATTCCACGGTCAGTCAGCTCGGCTACATGTTCATCGGTGTGGGGATGTGTGCCTACAGCGCCGGGGTCTTCCACCTGACCACCCACGCCTTCTTCAAGGCGCTGCTCTTCCTCGGAGCCGGTTCGGTCATCCACGGCATGCATGAAGAACAGGACATCTATCGCATGGGTGGGCTCAAGAAATACATGCCCTTGACCTACTGGACCTTCTTGGTCGCGACCATCGCCATCGCCGGGATCTGGCCCTTCGCCGGGTTCTTCTCCAAGGACGAGATCCTCTGGCAAGCCTTCAACTATCACAACGAGGTCTTCCCCGAGGCCGGTCGGGTGATCTGGGCGGTCGGACTGACCGGTGCCCTGCTCACCGCCTTCTACATGTTCCGGCTGGTGGCCTTGACCTTCTGGGGGCCGGAGCGATTCCATGAGGTCCTGCACGGCAAGCACCCCCACGAGTCGCCCTGGACCATGACTCTGCCGCTCACCGTGCTCGCCGTACTCTCCTTCGGTGCCGGTTGGCTCGCCATGCCCCATATCTGGGGACCCAATCTCTTCCATCACTGGCTCGAACCCGCGGTCGCAGCCCTGCCGCCGGTGGGAGGGCATCACTCGGGCCCCGGTCTGGAGTGGGGTTTGATGATCCTTTCTATGGGCATCGCCGGTCTGGGTATTGCCTCGGCAATGGGTTTCTACCGGCAGGACGCACCCTTGCCGACCAGGATGAAGGCGGCGTTCCCCGGTCTGTACCGGGTGCTCTACCAGAAGTACTACGTCGACGAACTCTATGATACTGCGGTGATCCGGCCCTTGGTCTCGGTCTCGCGCGGCTTCTTGTGGAAGTTCTTCGACGTGAACGTGATCGACGGCACGGTCAACGGACTTGCGTCGGCGGTGCGGCTCTGCGGCATGGCCCTGCGGCGGCTGCAGACCGGGCTGGTGCATACCTATGCCTATTTCATCGTGCTGGGAGCCCTGGCCTTCGTGTTCTATGTGATGATGATGCTGAGCAAGGGGCTGTAACCATGAACTACCTGCCCTCGATCCTCTCGACCGTCGTCTTCCTGCCGCTGCTGGGCACCGTGTTGGTCGTGGCCTTGCCCTCTCGCGAGAAGAACTTGCTACGCGCCGTGGCCTTGCTGACCAGCCTCGCCACCTTCGCCGCGTCCCTGAACCTGTGGTTCGCCTTCGACCCCGCCGCTTCCGGCTTCCAGGCCGTCGAACGGTTCTGGTGGCTGTGGGTCTTCGGCGTGCAGGTGGACTACCACCTCGGGGTCGACGGGATCAGCCTGCTCCTCGTGCTCCTGACCACCTTCATCACCCCGGTGGTGATCCTCTCCTCGTGGCACGCCATCGAGGACAAGGTGAAGGGCTACCATGCCTGCTTCCTCGTACTCGAGACGGCCATGTTGGGCACCTTCCTGGCCCTGGACATGGTCCTGTTCTATATCTTCTGGGAGGCGATGCTCCTCCCGATGTACTTCATCATCGGCGTCTGGGGTGGCCCCCGGCGACTCTACGCTACGATCAAGTTCGTCCTCTTCACCATGGCCGGCAGCGTGCTCATGTTGGCCGCCCTCATCTGGTTGGCCATCAGCTTCAAACAGTTCACCGGCAATCCGACTCTGACCTTCAACCTCTTGGAATTCTACGCCACCGATTTCCTGCGGCCGGGCACTGCCCAATCGCTGATGTTCCTGGCCTTCACTCTGGCCTTCGCCATCAAAGTCCCCATGTTCCCCTTCCATACCTGGTTGCCCGACGCCCATGTCGAGGCGCCGACCGCGGGCAGCGTGATCCTGGCCGGCGTCCTGCTCAAGATGGGGACCTACGGGTTGTTGCGCTTCGCCATCCCGCTCTTCCCCCACGCCCTCCACCAGTTCGCTCCCGCGATCTGTATCCTGGCTCTCGTGGGCATCGTCTACGGTGCCCTGGTGGCCATGGTCCAACCCGACCTCAAGAAGCTGGTTGCCTACAGCTCGGTCAGCCACCTGGGCTTTGTCGTCCTCGGACTCTTCGTCCTGAACGACTTCGGCCTGCGCGGTGCCATCTATCAGATGCTCAACCACGGTCTGTCCACCGGACTGCTCTTCCTCGCGGTCGGAGTGGTCTACGAGCGCCGGCACACCCGTCAGATCGAAGACTTTGGTGGCTTGGCCAGGGTGATGCCAATGTTTGCCGTGGGTTTCATGATCGCCACCTTGTCCTCCATCGGTCTGCCGGGACTGAACGGTTTCTGGGGTGAGTTCCCCATCCTGCTCGGCGCTTTCGCCGCGCGACCGGTCTTCGGGATCATCGCGGCGACCGGGGTGATCCTCGGGGCGGTCTACATGCTGTGGATGTTCCGCCGGGTCATGTTCGGCCCGCTCACCCGTCCTGAGAACGAGGTCCTACGCGATCTCTCCCCCCGAGAGATAGCGGTCTTCGTCCCCATGATCGTGGTCATGTTCTGGATGGGTTTGTTCCCCAAGCCCTTCTTCGATGTGATGGAGAAATCCGTCGCCGAGGTCTTGGCTCGCCATGAGCAGCGCCTCGGTCAGGCCGAGGTCCCGCGCCTGGAGATCCAGGCTGTGCTCGACAGCCTCGCCCCCGCCCGCAAGAACTGACGAGGAGAGTTTCCCATGCACGCTGTTCTCGCCCCCTCGTTCACCTCGGCCGATTTCTGGGCCATAGCACCGGTGACCTTCCTGGTCTTCTGCGGTTTGGCGGTGCTCCTGCTCGATGCCTTCTTCCCTCGACGTGAGCACGAGTGGTTGGCTTATCTCAGTATCGCCTCGCTGCTCCTCACCGGCGCGTTGGCTTCCTGGTTGCAGGGTTGCGCTTCTCGAGAAGCCCTCTCCGGCATGCTCCTCACCGATCCTCTCTCGCATTTCGCCGTGTTGACCCTGCTCGTCGCGGCCGCTCTCTCGTGCATCTCCAGCCTCGGCTACCTGCGCGAGATGCGGGCCGACCGGGCCGAATACTATGGGTTGCTGTTGTTGTGCACGGCCGGAGCCATGCTGATGGTCCAGGCCGGAGACCTCGTGATGATCTTCCTCGGCCTCGAGACCATGAGCATCGCCCTCTACGTCCTGGTAGCTATGCGGCCGGATAATCGCCTCTCGACCGAGGCTTCGCTCAAGTATTTCCTCCTCGGGGCCTTCACCTCGGCTCTGCTGCTCTTCGGCATGGCCCTGGTGTACGGTGGCAGCGGCGGGCAGACGAACCTGGGAGAGATCCTGGCAACGCTCCAGAGCAGCAGCGCGGGGACGAGTCCGGTGGTGCTCATCGCCGGAGCGATCCTCGTGCTGTTGGGGTTCCTGTTCAAGGTCGCGGTGGTGCCGTTCCACATGTGGGCTCCGGACGTTTATCTCGGTGCACCGACCAACGTCACTGCCTTTATGGCCACGGGGGTCAAGGCCGCGGCGTTCGTGGTGCTGCTCCGCCTGGTCGGATTGTCGAGCGCAATGACCGTGTTCCGCGGCCATCTGGCCGATGTGCTCTGGGTCCTGGCCGCGCTCTCCATGACCGTGGGGAACCTTGTCGCTTTGCAACAGACCAGCGTCAAGCGCATGCTGGCCTACTCCTCGATCACCCATGCCGGCTATATGCTCGTCGGCGTCCTTACCTTCCTGACCTCGTCCGGTGAACTCGCGACCCGCGGGACGGGCAGCGTGCTCTTCTACCTGGTCGCCTACGTGCTGATGAACCTCGGAGCCTTCGGCGTGGTCGCCCTGCTCGGCAGGGAGGGGGAGGAAGGCGATAACCTGCAATGCTTCAAGGGCCTTTCTCGGAACCGTCCCCTGGTCGCTCTGGCCATGGCCGTGCTCATGTTTAGCCTGGCCGGCATACCGCCTTCGGCGGGGTTCATGGGTAAGTTCTACCTCTTCGCCGCCGGTCTCAAGGCCGGGTATGTCTGGTTGGTGGTCCTCGCACTTCTGAACAGCGCCATCAGCGTGTTCTATTACCTGCGCGTGGTCATGTTGATGTACATGCAGCAACCGGAGGGCGAGTACCGCAAAGCCGAGACTTGCCAGGTTTGTGCTAGTTGCGGGCTGGCCCTGACCAGCCTCGGCGTGGTGCTGCTGGGTATTTTGCCCGGGGGCTTCCTCCACTACGCGCTGGAGAGCGCTCGCTCCCTTCTTCCCTGAACCGTTCCCGGATCCTCTTCAAGAGCTCTTGCGGTGATGCAGGAGCTCGTACCTGCAGTTGACGAGGAAGTTGCAGACCACGTCACAGGAAGCCATGGCCCGGCGCACGGTTTCTGCCCGGGGGTTCGTTAGCATTTCGTGCAGAGGAGCTTCTCCGAGCCGGCCGATCGACGGGTGGTGGGGACACAGGCGAAGCCCGCCGTCCGGGCCGCAGTCGAGGTGTTGTCCCGCTAGACCGCAGCCTGGACCGAGCCGCTCGAACCCCTCGGGATCTAAAAAATACTTCTTCCAGGCGATGAGTTGTCCGGAGGAGAGAGCGAGGACAGGGAGGCGGTCCTTGCGGCTCGCGGCCAGGCGATCGAGCGAGAGCCCCACCGCCGAGGGATCTTCGGGCCAGAGAGGGTGTGAGCGCCACCAGCCTCGCACGTGGGGAAGGGCGAAGTCCGGGCACAACACCTGGAGGGTCAAGGCCTGAGCCAGGGCGTCCCGTTCGAGGAGGGTCGCAAGCTCGTCCAGGTAGGGATGCGTAGGTCCAGCGACCAGGGCCTGCACCACCCGGGTGGTCGAGGGGGCTAGGCGAAAGAGGTTCGTGAGCGCGGCGAGGGCGAGACGGAAACTCCCCGGACCGCGCAGCCGATCATTGACCGTTTCCAGGCCATCGAGGGAAACGACCACCATGGAGGGGGGGGAGCGCAGGAGCACGGCGGCGAGGTCGGGATCGGCCAACAGTCTGCCGTTGGTGGTGAGTACGGCCTGGAAGCCGAGCTCTTCGCAACGGCGCAAGAGGATGGGCAGGTCCGGGTGCAGGGTGGGTTCCCCGCCGAGGATATTGACCTTCGTCCCGGGGGAGAGGTGACCGGCAAGCGAGTCGAACAGGTCGAGGGCCAACGCGGTCGGTAGATCCTTTCCCGGGATGCGCCAGAAAGAACAATGGTTACATCTGCCGTTACACCGGGTGGTGAGGTTCAGGTCGATCGACTGGGGGAAGGGATCTTTCCGGGCTGAGCCTTCGACGAGGCGGCGCAGGGCCCTGGTTCTCGCCAACAGGTTGGCGTAGCTCACCGCGGCGCCTGGGATTGCTCGAGGTCGAGTTCGGTCATGCTGCCCAAGGCCTTACGTCCGATCGACATCACCGAGAGGGCCAAACCGCCGAGGGGTAGGATGAGCACCATCTGGATGGCATGGTACAGCAGCGAGAAGGCCACCGCGAGGTCGGCGGGCACCCCATGGGCCACCAAGGCGATACGGCAGAAGAACTGGAAAGTCCCGATGAACCCGGGAGCGGCCGGGATGGTGTTTCCCAGGACCACCAGGGAGACGG